>CAYPZM010000001.1:0-42011 GCA_964414825.1 uncultured Cytophagia bacterium
ATTGCCATTGGCAAATATTTGGGATTTGTAGTGACGCTCATTCTCGTGTTTGGTGTGGTGTTCGAATTGCCGGTATTATCCTTTTTCTTATCAAAAATCGGACTGTTGACACCCGAGTTCCTGCGTTCCAAACGGCGTTATGGCATCGTGACTATTTTTATTCTGGCGGCCTTTGTTACACCACCGGATATTATGACCCAACTGATGTTGGCGGGGCCTTTGATTATTCTGTACGAAATCAGCATTTGGGTATCCGCTGTTGTGGTGCGCAAAAAAATTGAACAAGAAGAAGAGGATTAGATGAATAAACCCGAACAGTGGATGCGGTTATGAATCGTCCTTCCACTGTTGATTTACATATCCACTCTACATTTTCCGATGGGCTGTTGTCACCCCAAGAAATTGTCGATATTGCCGTAACCCGTAATATTGCCGCAATTGCGCTGACCGACCATGATACCACCGAGGGTTTGCCCGGCATTTTGAAAATCGGTCAAACTGCGGGCATTGAGGTTGTGCCCGGAATTGAAATCAGTGTGTCGTTTCAGGGGTGTGAAGCGCATCTGCTGGGGTATTTTATCGATCACCGGAGCTCGATACTGGAGCGATATGTTACGTTACTGAATGAATACCGCATTCAGCGCGCAAAAGATATTTTGCACATTCTCAAGAGTTATGGAATCAATATTCCGTTCGAACTGGTGCAGGGAAAAGCGAACGGATCCCCAATCGGTCGTCCGCACATTGCCGAGGTGATGATGGAGGAGGGGCATGTGTTTTCCATGTATGAGGCGTTTGACAAATATTTGGGTGAAGACAAGCCGGGTGATGTGCCCAAGATGAACATTACGCCGGAAAAAGGCGTGGAAATCATCAAAGAGGCTGGGGGATTGGCATTTTTGGCGCATCCGGCAACGATCTCCAATTGTGATGAATTGCTCTCCCGGCTTTTGGAGATCGATTTGGCTGGCATTGAAACCATTCATCCCAAACATAATCCCGAAAACGTGCGGCGATTTCGAACCCTTGTGCAGCAATACGGTTTGTTGGAATCCGGTGGTTCCGATTGCCATGGCGGCCGCCACGGAACCATTCTTATCGGAGCCCTGGATGTACCAACGGCGTTTCTACAACGGATGAAAGAAAAACATGCACAGGTGGTTGCTTCTCAGCTAGAAAATGCCTGATTCCGTCTTTTCAGTCGTATCGTATTGGGGCATTCAAGCTTTTGTACTCATTCTATAAAGTATCTCTTTTCATAAATTTGGTGACGTGTTTATTTGTACCTTGGGGTTTTTAAAACAAATGGCTATGAATGATAACGGTTAGACAATTGAATCTCTCAGGCAAACTTTTTAAAGAAAATTTGCTCACAGCTTTATCCTCAGGACATTTCAGGAATAATTGTCATATGCCCTATGTTTAGACAAAGTGAATTTTAAGAGATGCAAAAAAAAGGTGGTTGTATGTGTAGCCTCCCTCCTGCAACAACCACCTGGGAATGGCGAGCATTAGCTCGCCATTTCATTTTATAGCCCTTTCTATTTTATTCCACAATTTGTATATTGTCGCTCAATTGCACACAAAATTATGGGGAAATTTATGGTAAACGAAAAGATCAAACAAGCCGCAAGTATCCTTAAAGAAAAGAATATGGACATGTGGCTCACCTTTGTGCGCGAATCTTCAACCGCGCCCGATCCCGTTTTGGAGCTGATTCTCGGAACATCGTGCACCTGGGCGTCCGCATTTATCATCACCGATGCCGGTAATGCAGTGGCCATTGTCGGCAGTTTGGATGTTCAAAATATTAAAGATCATGCAAATTATGAGGTTATCGGATATGTTGATTCGATCAAACCCGAGCTGCTAAATACGTTGGCCAAATATGAACCAAAACGCATCGCCATCAACTACTCCACCAATGACGTGATGGCGGATGGCTTGACGCACGGTATGTACATGATGTTGGTGGAATATCTGCACGGCACTCCATACCTTGACGCATTGGAATCGAGCGAAGAGATTGTCAGCGCACTGCGTGGACGAAAATCGCAAACCGAAGTAAATTTGATCAAAGACGCCATCAACGAAACCTTGGAAATATTTGATCAAGTGACCGAATGGGTACGTGTCGGATATTCCGAAAAAGAGGTGGCGGAGTTTATTAAATCTAAAGTCGATGAGCGTGGACTTGGCTTGGCCTGGGATGAAGCCCATTGTCCGGCCGTTTTTGCCGGCCCGGATACCGCTGGCGCGCACGCCGGACCCACCGATCGCAAAATTCAACCTGGCCATGTTATGAATATCGATTTTGGTGTCCGAAAAAATGGCTATGTCTCCGATTTGCAGCGCACCTGGTACTTTTTACGAGATGGTGAAACTAAAGCGCCCGCGGAAGTGATCGATGGCTTTATCACGATTCGCGAGGCTATCCGCAAAGCGGCGGAAGCGCTCAAACCCGGCAAGCAAGGTTGGCAAGTCGACCATGTGGCACGGCAATATATCGTGGATGCCGGATACGAAGGCTATCCTCACGGACTCGGCCACCAAGTCGGACGAAAAGCGCACGACGGCTCGGCATTGCTGTGCCCGAAATGGGATCGATATAAAAATTTGCCCTATTCGGTTGTCGAAGCCGGTCAGGTTTATACTCTCGAACCGCGGCTCACCATAGAAGGCTATGGCATTGCCACGATCGAGGAAATCGTTCAAGTAAATGAGTACGGTTGTGAATTTTTATCCACGCCACAGGAAGAGTTGATCCTCATCGCCTAAAAAAGCTCTATTCTGCAAAGCCCGTTTATAGTTTGTATTTACATGAAAATTACTGCATCCATATGTAGCAATCTGTGAATCAAGCGTTAAACGGAGCGTTATGCAATGAAAAAGGCTAATGTTATTTTAATCGTCATCTCGATGCTTTTATTATCCCAACTGATGGCCCAAACTTCTCCATCCGATAGTTCGGAAGCGCCGAGCCCTTCGAGCTCGGAACACATCCAAGCCAGTCTCTCCAAGTTGATTGATTATCAAGGATTTATAAGCGGTTCCCAGGGACAACCGATATCGGGAACCGTTTCCATCACCTTTGGCATTTGGGATGCCGCCCAGGCCGGAAACGAGCTGTGGAGCGAAACGCAAACGCTGGATGTGCATCTCGGTTATTTCACCGCACATTTGGGAGGAATAAGCGAGTTCCCGAATTCACTTTTTGCCAGCGACAGTCGCTGGATTCAGCTCCAGGTGAATGGCGAAACATTGGCGCCGCGCAAACGCATCCACAGCGTGGCCAATGCGCTGTATTCGGACCATTCTAAAACTCTGAGCGGCTATTCGATTGCGGATTTTTATACGCGCGTGCAAGCCAACGATCATTCCAAAAACGAAATCGATGCCTCGCGTTTGGGCGGCTCCGTTGCCAGCCAATTTGTAACCCAAACCCAGGGTGATTCGCGTTACGTTGTCAAAGGCATTCCCGGTACCGTGACCGGAACCATGATCGTGGATGGTACCATTCAAAAACAGGATTTGGCGTTTGAAGTAGGATCGGGTAGCGGTTCGATCACCCGGATTGTGCCCGATGTTGGTCTCGAAGGCGGCGGCAGTAGCGGTGAGGTGTTTATCGGTTTAACGCCGGTTTTTGAAACCGGGCAGGCATACGACAACCGCTTTGTCAAGCTTGGCCAGCAAAATGCCATCACCAGCGCCATGATTGGCGACGGCGCCGTAACGTCGATTGATATCAAAGACGGCGGCATTCAACAACAGGATTTGGCGTTTACCGCCGGGACCATTAACCAGGTGGTGGCCGAAAACGGTCTCTCCGGCGGCGGAACTATGGGCTCGGTTACGCTGTCGCTCGCGGAATCGTATCGCAGCGGTTTGGCGTATGATGGCCGGTTCGTAAACCTCAACCAGGCCAATTCCATAACCACCGGCATGCTGCGCGATAACGAAATTACGTCAGTTGATATTCGCGACGGCACCATCCAACCGCAGGATATGAGTTTTTCCGCCGGTGATGTGACCGCCGTTACTACCTACAACGGCCTTGAAGGCGGTGGCACACAGGGCGATTTGCGCATTGGGTTACAATCCGCTCATTTTACCGGCGCGGCTTTTGACTCGCGTTTTATCAATGCCCAGGAACCTTCCAGCATCACCAGCAATATGATTGCCAATGGTACCATCCAGCAGGAAGATCTGTCATTTCCCGTTGGCGACATCACCAGCGTATGGACCAGTGGTGGAATTGTTGGTGGCGGCCTGAGCGGCGATTTAAATTTACAGCTCGAAAGCTCTTATGCCACAGGCAGCGCTTACAATAGTGTGTTTGTAAATGAAAATCAATCCGATGCCATCACCAGTATCATGATTCGCGATAGCGAAGTGCGCAGCAGCGATATTGCCGCCGGCTCGGTGACCGGATCGCACATTGCCAACGATTTTTATGTGCAACAAAGCCGCAGCAGCGGCGCGGTTATGGCGGTCAATAATCAGTCCAGTGCAACAGGCTCCTATGGCATCGAAGGGCGCGGCACAACTGGGTTGCGCGGCGTTGGCAATAACACGGGCGTCTATGGCGAAGGCAGCCAATACGGCGTGTATGCCAAGTCCACCAACTCGTCTAATTGGGCGCTGTATGTTGAGGGTCGAGCCCACTGTACCAGCGGCGATTGGGGCGATTTGGCGGAATTTGTTCCTGCAACCGAGCCGCTAGAACCTGGCGATGTGGTGATTATTGATTCGAGAAGCGAAAATTCGCTGCGAAAATGTGATAAAGCGTATGATACGCGTGTTGCCGGTATCGTATCAACAGCTCCAACTATTACCGTTGGCGCGCAATCGCAGGGCGCAGGCCGCGTTCCTTTGGCGCTTGCTGGCATTGTGCCGTGCAACGTAACCGGAGAAGCCATCATTCCTGGCGATCTTTTGACCTCATCCGACGTTCCCGGATATGCGCAAAAAGCCAGCTCGCCGCTAATCGGCACCATTATTGGCAAAGCGCTCGAATCGTTTTCCGGAGGCGAGGGAGTGATTAAAGTATTAGTGACGCTGCAATAAGCCAGGCAAAAGGATTTCCTATGAAAAAAATACGTTTTGTTTTTCTAAATATTGTTGTCGCTGTCTCGATTGCATTTTCCCAAGATGTCATGACATCCACAAATTATGCCGTTCGAAACGACTTGTTTGTATCGGCAGGGGGGACCTTGAAATCGGATACCCATTCCATTACTGGTAAATTTGGCGTTTCCCATTTTGGCCGCATGGAAAGTCAGCGCTTTAAAATCGGTACGTTTGTTCAACTGCCGGGATTTTCAAACCAAACTGTGCCAAGAGAATTTGATTTGGCGCAAAATTATCCAAATCCGTTTAATCAAAGCACCACCGTTGTTTACTCACTGCCGTTTGCCAGTGACGTTCAGCTCACCTTGTATTCCATTTTGGGGCGCGAAATTGCCACGCTCGTGCAAAAAAATCAAGCGGCTGGCACGTATGCTATCCAATTTGATGGAGCCGATGCCAATGGTCTTCCGCTGCCTAGCGGCGTCTACCTGTTGCGCCTTTCAACAAAAGGGTTTGACAAAATGATTAAAATTGCTATCTTGCGATGACAAAACGAGCAAAATTCAATTGGGAGTTTGTATAGTGAGATAACCAACATACGATGATACCAAGGTCATTCACGTTAAAACATGCAATCCCTCACAAACTTTGCTGCAAGAAACGAGGTCCCTGTGAATATCGAAACCATCATCGTAGGCCCTATCGAAGTTAATTGTTATATCGTTAGTTGTCCGAAAACCGCTGTCGCGGCTGTCATCGATCCGGGGGAGAATGCCGATGACATTCTACAATATCTTCAATCCAATACACTCGATCTAAAAACTATCCTTTTAACGCATGGACATTTTGATCACATTGGCGCTGTTGTGCCTCTAAAACAAGCCACAAATGCCACCGTTGCGATGCACAAGGCCGATCAGCCGCTTGTGGATATCGCGCAGCAACAAAGCGCGGCGTTTGGTCTGCAACCGGTGCAGCCGTTCAAAGCGGATCACTATGTCGATGATGGCGATAGCTTGGAGGTGGGCACGCTGCAGGCCCAAGTGATTCACACACCAGGGCATTCGCCCGGCGGGATTTCTTTTTTGTTCAAAAACGATCTATTTGCCGGCGACACGTTATTTTATGGCGGTGTGGGGCGTACCGATTTGCCCGGCGGCAGTATGTCAACTCTGGTCAACTCGATCAAGAGCAAATTGTTTACGTTACCCGAATCGGTGACTGTGTACAGCGGGCACGGCCCCACCACCACTATTGGGCGCGAGAAAAAGTATAATCCCTTTACCCATTAAATATGACTAGGAACGAAACGAAAGGCGAACCGTTTACTCAACAGGCGAAAAGAGAACTAAATGTTTGTAGTATCACAAAAAAATGGTGAAACCATGGAAGAAACAGTTGGACGTAAAGATCACACCGTCATCGTCAACGAAGACGAGTGCAAAGGGTGTGGCTTGTGTATTGATATTTGTCCCAAAGATGTATTATTTGAGTTATCTCATCTCAATCGTATGGGGTACCACCCGGCCGGTTACCGAGGTGAGGGGTGCATTGGTTGTAGTTTTTGTTTTTACGCCTGCCCGGAACCGGGTGCGATTACCGTATTAAAGAAAGGTTATGTTGAGGAAAAGGAGGGCGTTTAATGTCGAAACAGTTGATCAAAGGCAATGAAGCGATTGTAAAAGGTGCAATTCTCGCGGGCTGCCGATTTTTCTTTGGATATCCCATAACGCCGGCCTCGGAAATTGCCGAAGCCGCGGCATATTATCTTCCGCCTGTGGGTGGCACGTTTTTGCAAGCCGAAAGTGAAATTGCATCCATTAACATGCTGTACGGCGCTGCCTCCGGTGGGGTGCGCGCCATGACCGCTTCGTCCAGTCCGGGTATCAGCCTCAAACAAGAAGGCATCTCGTACTGTGCTGGCGCGGAATTGCCTGTGGTGATTGTTGACATTATGCGCGGCGGACCGGGACTCGGAAATATTGCCCCGGAACAGTCCGATTATAACCAAATGGTCAAAGGCGGTGGTCATGGCAATTACAAACTGATTGTTTTGGCGCCCAATAGCGCCCAGGAAATGTGCGATCTGACCATGCTGGCGTTCGAACTGGCCGACAAATACCGCAATCCCGCCATTATATTGGCGGATGGTTTTATCGGCCAAATGATGGAACCGGTTGATTTTCCGGAGAGTGTCACATCGCTCGACAAAAAGGACTGGGCAATTTACGCTGAAGGCCAGGATGATGACAAGCTCATCTGCTCCATCCTGCTTGATCCGCCGGAGCTCGAAGAGCATAACAAAATGCTGCAACAAAAATATGCGGCAATGGAAGCCAATGAAGTACGGTATGAAGATTATTTTCTGGAAGATGCCGAGCTTGTTGTTGTGGGATACGGCGTGGTATCGCGCGTTTTGCAGTCGGTTGTCGATAACCTTCGCGAACAAGGCCACAAGGTCGGCATGCTGCGACCGATTAGTTTATTTCCGTTTCCAAAAGAGCCGCTGGTTCAGCTTGCCGAGCGCGTGAACAGTTTTCTGGTTGTTGAGCTTTCCAACGGTCAAATGGTGGATGATGTGCGCTTGGCTATACAGCATTCGACGCCGGTTCACTTTTACGGCCGCATGGGCGGCGTGGTGCCCACCACCGAAGAGATCACTGAACAAGTAATGAATTTACTAGGGGCATAGTTATGGCGACAAAAGCATATGTAAAATCCCAAAGTTTTTACGATACCTATGAACGAAAATCCGGCCTAAAAGACGTGACTCACTATTGCCCGGGATGCGGACACGGTGTGTTGCATAAATTGATCGCCGAAGCGCTCGACGATTTTGGTTTGACCGACCGCACCATCTTAATCAGCCCGGTTGGCTGTAGTGTGTTTGCCTATTATTATTTCAAAGTTGGCAACATTCAATGCGCACACGGACGCGCACCTGCCGTGGCTACGGGCATCAAACGCGTGCATCCGCATAGCGTGGTCATCAGTTACCAGGGCGACGGCGATTTGGCGGCCATTGGTGGCAATAATATTTTGCAGGCCGCGAATCGCGGCGAAAATATCACTGTATTTTTTGTCAATAATGCCATTTACGGCATGACCGGCGGGCAAATGGCGCCCACAACGCTTATTGGCCAAAAAACTACGACAACGCCTTACGGCCGGCAGCAGCAAAATGAAGGGTATCCCTTGCGGGTTTGTGAACTTATTTCCGCGCTCGAGGCGCCGGTGTATATCGAACGCGTTGCCATTACCGATGCCAAACATACGACCAAAGTGCGGACAGCCGTTCGCAAGGCGCTCAAAAATCAAGTTGAAAATAAAGGTTTTTCGCTGGTTGAGGTGCTTTCCGCGTGCCCTTCGGGTTGGAAAATGGATCCGGTGCAAGCCAAAAGCTGGATCGAAGAAACCATGTTCAAGATTTTTCCGCCTGGCGTCTATAAAGATAAAACCGCCGAAATTGAAGCTGCCGAATCTGTAAAACATGTGTTTTCTACGGAAGACTTGAGCCAGAAATTGAATATTCCGAGTGAAGAAACTATTGTGGAAAACATTCCGGATGTGCCGGATAAATATAAAAATCCGCGTATGATTTTGGCTGGATTTGGCGGACAAGGCATTTTGATGCTCGGTGTGGCCCTATCCCAGGCTGGCATGCAAGCCGGATACAACGTGTCCTGGATTCCGTCGTACGGACCTGAAATGCGCGGCGGTACGGCCAACTGCAACGTCAACTTGTCCACCCAACGAGTAGGTTCGCCTCTGGTTTCCAGGCCCACGGTGTTGGTGGCAATGAACTTGCCGTCGCTGGACAAGTTTGAGGCGCGTCTGGTGCCTGGTGGATTGATCATGTACGACAGTTCCCTCATCAACCGCGAACCTGAACGCACGGATGTGGAAATCATGGCCATTCCGGCAACGGAAATGGCGGACAAACTCGGAAACACCCGCGTCGCAAATATGATTATTTTAGGCGCTTATATCCAGTACACCGGTGTACTGGAAAAATCAACGGTGGTGGAGGCGCTGCCGCATTTTATAAAGCGAAAAAACCTCATTCCGCTGAACGAGCAAGCCATTGAAGCGGGAATGGAGTTTGTGAGAGAGCATTATCCCGGCTAGTCCCGGAATACAGCCATTGACTGCAAAAATCCTCGCCTAAACGCGGGGATTTTTTACTAGTGCTCTTGGGGTAAAGGTCTCATTTTTTCACTCATTTTTTTCGATTTTTTTTTGTATATTGAAAATCTTTAGATGTAACCCTGTCAAGGCTGTCGAAAAAGCTATAAACCAATTCATGCCTGGAAGGCAGGTATCTATAAATCCTTTAAAAATTGACTCCCACCTCCGCGCAAGTGACTTGGAGGGTTTAGGAAAAACAATAATACGGATTATCCAAAATAAAAGATTACAAAAACAAAATATTCAACCACCTCTTGCCGCTGGTTAACAAACCCGGTCAGTATATTGGTAATGAAATAAATATGATTCGGAAAGACCCGAGTGCCGTGGAAGTGCGGTTTGCTCTGGTGTTTCCGGACGTTTATGAGGTCGGGATGTCCTACATGGGTTTTCCGATTCTGTATCATATTTTAAATCAAACATCGTGGATGTATGCGGAACGCGCCTTTTCTCCTTGGACCGATATGGAGCAGTTGATGCGCGAACACCAGGTTCCGCTGGTATCTTTGGAAACATTTACACCGCTGAACCAATTCGACATCATCGGTTTTACGTTTCAATATGAACTGCACTATACCACGATGTTAAATCTCATTGATCTGGCCGGACTACCGATCCGGTCGAAGCAGCGACAAGGGTTTCCGCTGGTTATTGGTGGCGGGCCGTCGGCATTCAATCCGGAGCCGGTTGCTGACTTTTTTGACGCCATCATTTTGGGTGATGGCGAAGAAGCAGCGCTGGAACTGGCTCAAGCGGTGCGAGAGGCAAAAGCCGCTGAAAAATCTCGCGAAAAGCTGTTGTTGCAGCTTGCGGAAATCCCCGGAATTTACGTGCCGCAGTTGTACGAGGATCGTTATGATTCAAACGGGCGATTCCTCGAACTTTTGCCCAAAAACGAGCGAATTCCCAAACGCGTGCGCACACGGACCATCTCGGAGCTAAAACCGGAGCACTATCCGGACAAGCCGCTGGTTCCGATGATCCAAACCACGCACGACCGTATTTCGTTGGAAATTGCCCGTGGCTGCTCGCGCGGTTGTCGGTTTTGTAACGCCGGAATGATTTATCGCCCGGTGCGGCAACGTTCGCCGCAAGAGCTGGTGACCCAGGCCAAACAAAACATTGCCGCTACCGGCTATCAGGAAATTTCATTGGTGTCATTGTCCACGTCCGATTACACGCAGTTGCGCGAGCTGATGCAAGCGCTGCGCACGGAATTTTTTCGAGATAATGTGAATATCTCCTTTCCTTCACTTCGACCGGAAAGTTTTACGCCGCAGGTGGCGCAGTTTGCCAAAGGCGTGCGCAAATCCGGTTTAACGCTTGCGCCGGAAGCCGGCACGCAGCGCTTGCGTGACGTCATCAACAAAGCCACGACCGCGCAAGAACTGTTGCGCGCTGTGGATTTAGCGTTCCGCGAGGGATGGAACGTGGTCAAGCTTTATTTTATGATCGGCCATCCATCGGAAACGGATGAAGATTTGATGGGGTTGGTTGACCTCATTTCTCAAGTGCGTCAGGTTGCTGCTCAATATCGTGGCAAGCGCATCAATGTATCAGTCTCGCCGTTTATCCCCAAGCCTGTCACTCCGTTTCAATGGGTTCAACAGGATACGATGGAGGAGACGCGCCGTAAACTAAACGTGTTGTCACATTATATCCGCTGGCGAAATGTCAAATTAAGCTGGCGCGAGCCCGATGTGGCCTATGTTGAGGGTTTACTGGCGCGCGGTGACCGCCGTGTGGGCAACGTTCTCGAACGTGTCTGGCGCAATGGGGCAACTTTGGAGGGCTGGTCGGAATGTTTTCTGTTCTCACGTTATGAACAGGCCATGCAACAGGAAGGACAGACCTTTGAGCAGTTTGTCTCCGGCTATGCACTTGAGCAGCCGTTGCCGTGGCAGCACATCGACAAGGGTGTGACGAAAAAGTTTTTGCGCGATGAATACGCCCGCGCATTGGGAGAAGAACAGATGCCGGATTGCCGTTTCTCCGAATGCCACTCGTGTGGCTTGATGGGCGAGCATGTTTGCAAAACGCTTATAAACTCGCAAAGCAAGGGAAAAGCTCCGGAAACGCCAATAGAGCTTGCCACCGAAGAGTGGCAGCGTTCCGAAGAAGCGGAGCCTGAGGCGCGTGGGGAAAAACAGTATGCGCGCATCCGTTACTCTCGCGGCGTGGCCGTGCGCTTTTTGTCGCATCTGGACATTTTGCGATTGTTTGAACGTGCCCTGCGGCGGGCGCATATCCCAATGGTGTTTACCGAGGGATTTAATCCGCATCCCAAAATGTCGTTTGGTCCGTCTCTCGCCACCGGGCTTACGAGCGATGCGGAGTATGTGGATATTCAATACTATGCGTCCGGGGAAATGAACATCAAGGCGCAACTGGCGCCACAGCTTCCGGAAGGTATTGAAATCCTGGAGGTGATCGAAATGTCGCAAAAAGGCAAATCGATTTCAGCTCAAATCAATCACATGGATTATGAATTTTATTTGAATGGCGAGACCAAAACGTTAGAACTAACAGATCGCGTTCAAGCGATTCTGTCACAACAAGAATTGATCGTTGAGAGAAAGAAGAAAAACAATCCCAAACTTGTGGATATCCGTCCCTTTATCGACACATTAAAAGTTTGCGATACGGGACTTTTCCTTCGTACCACAGTCAAAGACGGCAAATCCGTCAGACACGATGAAATTCTTTCTCTCCTGTTTTCGGACGAAACGCGCCAAAAGACGACGCGTGTTCATCGCAAAGCCGTTTGGGTGCAAGTGGGCTCGGCACTCGGAAGCCCGATGGATCTTTCTGACCGCAAACAGCCAGGAGTGAATATGAATTTTTAAGAGGAGAAATGGAAAAAAGTATCGTTATCAACGTGTCTCTGGGTGAGACACGAATAGCAATTTTAGAAGATAGAGCTCTGGTGGAGTTGTATTACGAACTTCCCGAACAAGAGCGAATGGTGGGGGATATTTATTACGGCAAAGTTGCCAAAGTGGTCAAGGGACTGCAAGCCGCGTTTATTGATATTGGCAAAAAGCAGGATGCGTTCTTGCATTTTTCGGATTTGGATGACCGCTTGATCGGTTTTGATCCGCACGCCAAAAACGGTGAGCAATTTCCAAAATATCGCCGTGGCCGTTGGGGTCACGACGAGGTGCCCATCAAGCGCGGGGATGATATTTTGGTGCAAATCACCAAAGAACCCATGGCGCAAAAGGGTGCTCGCATCACTTCCTCTATTTCTATAGCAGGACGGTTTTTGGTGCTCATCCCTAATGACAGAATGGTTGGCGTGTCACGCAAATTGCATAACCGTAAAGAAAAATATCGGTTGAAAAAAATTGGCCGAGCAATTTGTCCCGAAGGATTTGGACTGGTAATCCGTACCGTTGCCGAAGGGCGCGATGAAGAATCGCTAAAAGCGGATTTGGATTATTTGCTGAAAAAATGGGACCTATTGGTCAAGACCATGAAAACCGTCAAACCGCCGCATTTGGTGCACAAAGAATCGGGCATGTTATCGACCGTAATTCGCGATTTGTTCACGTCCGATATTAGCAAGCTTGTGGTGGACAGTCGCAAATTGCATCGGGAAATTGTAAAATACTTGCGCGAGGTATCACCGCAACTGGTGGACCGGGTCATTCTGCATCAGAAAAAAGTCCCAGTGTTTGACGAGTTTAGCATCGAAGCGCAAATTACCAAAAGCTTGGCGCGCAAAGTGTGGCTCAAACGCGGCGGGTATATCTTTATTGATCATACCGAAGCGTTGACCGCTATTGATGTTAATAGCGGACGATTTAGCGGCAAAGCCAGTCACGACATCAACAGCCTAAAGATAAACTTGGACGCCGGCAAAGAGATTGCCCGCCAATTGCGACTGCGCGATATCGGTGGCATTATCATCATCGATTTTATCGATATGGTGGATGCGAGAAACCGCCAACGTTTGGTAGAAGATTTCAAACGCGAGTTGCGCAAGGATCGGTCCCAAGTCAACATTACGCCGCTGTCCGAGTTCGGCATCATTGAAATGACCCGGGAACGCGTGCGCCCGGCGTTGTTGTATTCGATAAGCGAGCCGTGCACAGCGTGTATGGGGACAGGACGGATTATTTCCAAATCCACTATTGCTGCACGAATCGAGCGCTGGATTAAACGCTATCGCAGCGAAAGCGGTGAGCGCAGTTTGCAGCTTGTGGTGCACCCCGAGCTGGCGAAATATTTGGCGCACGGGTACCGCAGTTTGATTCGCCGCTTTAGCTGGAATTACTGGACGCGAATCAAATTGATTTCTGATGAGAACGTCAGTATGGATGAATTTCGCTTTTTCGACAAAATGGGCGAAGAAGATATCACTGATAAATATATTTCTTGACTTTGAGTGATTTTTTCTTTAGCTTTACAAGCTTTGTAGAAAAACGAACCAGCGTGGAGAAATTTCATGTACGCCATAGTGGATATAGCGGGTCAACAATTTAAAGTTACAAAAGATCAGCATGTTACGGCATTTCGCATTAAAGGCGATGCCGGCACCGAAGTTGAATTTGATAAAATATTGCTCTTGTCAGGCGATGATGGTGTTAAGGTTGGCGCTCCGTATGTTGAGGGAGCTAAAGTGATGGCCTCTATTGTCGAGCACAAAAAAGACGATACGGTTATTGTGTTCAAGAAAAAACGGCGCAAGGGATACAAAGTGCGCAATGGACATCGCCAGCCGTTGACTACGCTGCAAATTAAGGATATTGTCGCCTGAACGCTTGAATGATCAAGGAGATATCTCATGGCTCATAAAAAAGGTGTTGGAAGTAGTCGCAATGGACGCGACAGCAATCCCAAAATGTTGGGTGTAAAACGATACGGTGGCGAGCGCGTAACCGCCGGCTGTATTATCGTTCGCCAACGTGGCACCCGTATTCGTCCCGGCACTAATGTCGGCATCGGTAGCGATGACACATTGTTTGCCAAAGTGGATGGTACAGTGCAATTTGAAACGCGCGGCAAAACCAAAAAATTTGTAAGTATTCTTGCCTAAGTCAAAAGCGCTGTAATACTGTTGCAGCGCTTTTTTCTTTCCCCCCCGACAGATTCTTACCTAAATATCCAAATCCAATATTATTAAAGTATTACAAATACGTCTTTGACTTACAAAAATGTTCCTACAAAAATTATGCCAGGTAATTTACTTTTAACTTGACTCTGATTGGCTATTATTTTATATTGGCATTCGAAAATGTTTTAAAAAATGGAGTCTCGGATGTCGGTTACCCTGGAACAGGTGGATACCATTGCGCGTTTGGCTAAACTTGAATTTTCTGAACAGGAAAAAGAAACATTCGTGCAGCAGTTCAACCAAATTCTCGAATACATGGAAAAACTCAACGAGTTGAATACCGATGATGTTGAGCCGACTTATAATGTGTTGGACTTGTCCAATGTGATGCGCCCTGATAAAGTAAAGCCCTGGCTCACCCAGGAAGAAGCGCTGGCCAACGCGCCTAAATCCAAACACGGATTTTTTAGCGTGCCCAAGGTGATCGGTTGATGGAGAAAATTATCACTATCATTCCGGCGCGCTGGGCGTCATCGCGATTTCCGGGCAAGCCATTGGCGCAGATCGCGGGCAAGCCGATGATACAATGGGTTTACGAACGCGCCTCGCAGGCGACTCTTGTTGATAACACGATTGTTGCCACTGACGACGATCGCATTTTTGAGGCGGTGAAAAACTTTGGCGGCAATGTCGAGATGACGCCGAGCGATTTGGCCTCCGGAACCGACCGTGTTGCCTTTGTCGCCAAAGATTTGGATGCTGATATTATCATAAATGTCCAGGGCGATGAACCGTTGATCCAGCCCGAAGCCATCGATCTTGTGGCCGAAACGCTGCAGACGGATGACAATGCGGTTATGGGCACTCTGGCGCGAAAGATAACAGATGCCAAAGAGCTGGATAATTCTAACATGGCGCGCGTGGTGGTAAACAGCGAGAATCACGCCATGTATTTTAGCCGCGCTGTGATTCCGCATGCGCGAGACATTCAAGACAAAAAAAACTGGCCGGATCATTTTCCCTATTATGCGCACATTGGCATCTATTCGTATCATCGAGATTTTTTATTGCGCTACGAGAATTTACCGATTTCTGTTTTAGAACAGGCCGAGAAATTAGAGCAATTGCGCGCTTTGGAAAATGGGTTTATTATCAAAGTGGGATTGTGCGATTTTATGCCGATCTGTGTGGACATCCCGGAACACATTGAATCCGTAGAACAACGAATAGAAGAATTGCAGTTACATGTCGATTAAAAAGCCAAAATATATTTTTGTAACCGGCGGCGTGGTCTCGTCGCTTGGAAAAGGCATTGCCGCTGCCTCTATTGGGCGTCTGTTAAAGGCGCGGGCATACAATGTTACGATCATGAAACTGGATCCTTATCTGAATGTCGATCCCGGCACCATGAGCCCGTACCAGCACGGTGAAGTGTACGTGACTGATGATGGCGTAGAAACCGATCTCGACCTCGGCCATTACGAGCGCTTTATCCACACCAATATGACCAAGGACAACAATACCACGGCCGGACAAATTTACGAGACGGTCATAAAGCGCGAGCGCAAAGGCGATTATCTCGGCAAAACCGTTCAGGTTATTCCCCACATCACCGATGAAATCAAGCGCCGCATTCTCAAAGCCGGACAAGGTGGCAAGTACGATGTCGTCTTCGCCGAAGTCGGCGGCACAGTTGGCGATATTGAAGGCCTGCCATTCCTCGAAGCCATTCGCCAGTTTATTCTCGAACAAGGCCGCGAAAACGTGATGATTATTCATTTGACCCTGATTCCCTACCTCTCCCATTCCGGCGAAATGAAAACCAAACCGACGCAGCACTCGGTCATGAAACTGCGCGAAATCGGTTTGCAGCCCGATATGCTATTGTGCCGTACCGATCGGCCCCTGGAGAATTCCGATCGCGACAAAATCGCATTGTTCTGCTCCATTCCGCCTGAAATGGTGATTGAAGCGCGCAACGAAGAGTCGATTTATCAAATTCCGCTTTCCTATGAAAAATATGGCGTGGGTGATAAAGTAGCTAATCGACTTGGGCTGCCGATCCGTGAGCCCGAACTGGCCGGCTGGAAAAATTTTGTCCGCAAAGTGCAAGACCCGTCGCAGTTTGTGCGTATTGGGATTTGTGGAAAATATACCGAACTGCGCGACAGCTATAAATCCATTATCGAGGCATTTGTGCATGCGGGCGTGGATAATGATGCCAAAGTGGAGCTCAAGTGGCTCGACTCTGAAGTCATGAACGTTAACAACACGCACGAATTTTTTACCGATGTCTCCGGTTTATTGGTCCCTGGTGGCTTTGGCGAGCGCGGCAGCGAAGGCAAAATTTCCGCCATTAGATATGCGCGTGAGCATAATATGCCGTTCTTTGGTATTTGTTTGGGATTGCAATGCGCTATCATTGAGTTTGCGCGTCACGTCTGCGGCATTGAGGGCGCTAATAGCACTGAATTTAAACACGATGCACTGCATCCGGTAATCGATTTGATGGAAACGCAAATTGATATTTCCGATTTAGGCGGCACCATGCGATTGGGCGCGTGGGAATGCAAGCTGGACAAACAGAGCAAATCCTATGCGGCATACGGCAAATCCAAAATATTTGAGCGCCACCGTCATCGTTATGAAGTGAACAATTCCTATGTGGAAGAGTTGAAACAAAGCGGAATGCTCATGGCCGGAGTTAATCCCCACAGCCAGTTGGTAGAGGTGATCGAGCTGCCAGATCATCCCTGGTTTATTGGCGTGCAATATCATCCCGAGCTAAAATCGCGCGTGTTGAACACGCATCCCTTATTTCGCGAGTTTGTCAAAGCCGCGATTGAGCACAAATTGGAATCACGAAAAGAAGAATTGATTGAGGAATTTGATGAAGACGGTTCGAATAGCTGATTTTAGCATCGGGCCAAATGAGCCGATCGCACTCATTGCCGGCCCTTGTGTGATCGAGTCCGAATCTTTGGTGTTAGAAACCGCCGAAGCCGTGAAACACATGGCCGAAAAGCTCGGTATGCCGTATATTTTTAAATCATCGTTTTTAAAGGACAATCGATCATCGTCCAAAAGTTATCAAGGTCCGGGATTGGAAAATGGGCTAAAGATTTTAGCCAAAGTCAAAAAGGAAATCGGCGTGCCCGTGCTGTCGGATATCCATAATGAATTTCAAGCCGAACCGGCTGCCGAGGTGTTGGACGTCATCCAAATTCCAGCTTATTTGTCCATGCAAACCACAATTACCGTGGCGGCGGCAAAAACCGGACGCGTTATCAACGTCAAAAAAGGCCAGTTTCTCGATCCGCAAGATATGAAAAACGTGATCGGAAAAATAGAGGCCGAGGGCAACGACAAAATATTATTGACCGATCGCGGCACCTTTTTCGGCTATCACAATTTGGTGCTCGATATGCGCTCACTGCCGATGATGCGAAGCCTGGGCTATCCGGTGATCATCGACCCGACGCACGCCATTCGCGTGTACGGCGTATCGTCCAGCGACCCGGCTGGCGGCAATCCCGAATTTGTGCCGGCGCTTACCCGCGCCGCTATTGCTGCCGGTGTTGAGGCGGTGTTTATTGAAACGCATCCCAATTGCTCGGAAGCGCTGTGTGACGCGGCCAGTATGTGGCCGCTACAAAAGTTGGAAAATTTGTTGGTTCAGATCAAACGTCTGGACGAGTTACGTAAAGAATTGGAAACCACGGTACCGGCATGATATGATTGAAGCCAGTGTTAAAAAAATATCGTTTGCTCCGATAAAAGAAAAAGACATTCTGGAATGCGGACGAAACGTGTTGCGCATTGAAAGCCAGGCCGTAGCGCGTTTGGTCGACAGCATTGATGGCAATTTTGAAGATGCCGTCCGCACCATGTTGTCATGCGACGGCCGTGTTATCGTCACCGGAATCGGCAAATCCGGATTGATCGGCAAAAAGATCGCCGCCACGTTGAGCAGTACGGGCACTCCAGCGTTTTTCCTGCATCCGGCGGATGCGGTGCACGGCGATGTCGGTATGGTCACACCGCACGATGTGGTTCTCTGTCTGTCAAAAAGCGGCAATACCGGCGAGATCAGCACTTTGATTTCAATTCTGAAAAAGATTGGTGTGCCGATCATCACCATGACCGGCAATTTGCGCTCAGCATTGGCCGAACGTAGCGATATTGTCTTGAATGTGGATGTGCCCGTCGAAGCGTGTCCCAATGATCTGGCGCCAACCGCCAGCACCACGGCCATGCTGGCTATGGGCGATGCCCTGGCCGTTGCTCTGCTGGAACAGCGCGATTTTAAACGCGAGGACTTTGCCTTTTTGCATCCTGCCGGCTCGCTGGGCAAAAAGCTGCAAAAAATTGACGACATTATGTTTATGGGCGCGGATATACCCATGGTTGCGGAGTGTGCCAATCTGTCCGAGGTGATTTCCGAAATTACTCGGAAACGCTTTGGCGGTACATGTGTTATAACAAGTGATGGCACCTTGGCCGGAATCATTACCGATGGCGATTTACGACGCTTGCTGCAAACCTCTCAAGATATTTCCTCGGTGTATGCTGCCCAAATCATGAACACAACGCCCAAACTGGTTAAAGCAGGTTCGCTGGCCACCCAAGCGTTTAAGGTGATGGAACAGCACAATATTTTACAACTGGTTGTTGTGAACGAGTTTCACGTTCCGGTTGGAATGATTCATTTGCATGATTTATTAGAAGCAGGAATTTCAGTTTGATATGATAGTACGCACTGGTTTACATATACTTTTTTTATTCATTTTGTTTGTCGGCTGCAGTCAACAAGATCCAACGCAAACCCAGCCGCCTTCGAATACCGAAGTGCCTACGCAAGAGTTGTGGGATGCGCAAATTCGTAGCACCGACAAGGGCAAACTCAAAGCGGTGATCAATTTTGGTCACATGGAGCGCTATTCCAACAAATCGCTGATTTTGTTCGATCAAGGCATTGATATCGACTTTTACAACGAGGCTGGTGAAAAAAGCTCCAAGCTAACAGCCGATGGCGGTGAAATGGACGAAAATACCGAAGATGTCAAAGCTTACGGTAACGTCGTGGTGGTCTCGGATAGCGGGTTCACGCTGCATACCGACGAGCTGTATTATTATAAAAAGCCCGATAAAATCGTCTCCAACGTCAAAGTCAAAGTGACGACCACTGAAGGCGACACTCTGCACGGCGTTGGCTTTGAGTCGGATTCGCAAATGGATTATTGGGAAATCCGCGAGCCGCACGATGGTGTGGCGCACAAGGGCGTTGATTTGTCCCTGGACCGTTTTGAGAAAACCGATGCGAAAGACAGCGTGGCCACAGACTCGACGATTGCTGTAGATTCGACAGCCACAGATTCAACGGTTTCTGCGGACAGCACTGCTGTAAAATAGCTCATGTTTCGAGTGCTAACACATATTTTGACCCTATTTGTTCTTTGTCACTCTTTGCTCGCACAATCCACCGACACCACAACGGTGGAAAAATTGCAGTTGGTACATGCCGATCGCTTACAAGGCCAAAACATGGGACAGGATAATATTCGACAGCTCATCGGCAATGTCAAGTTTCGTCAGGGCGATGCGATTTTGACCTGCAATCGCGCTACACAATACGTCGAGGCCGGCCGCACCATTTTGTATGGCGATGTGGCTTATGTGGATATGACCAAAGCGTTGTATGGCGATAAAATCACCTATTACGAATCGACCCAAATTGCCTATGTGGAAGGCAACGTCAAACTTGTCGATTCTACCAAAACTTTGTATGCCGATCGATTGCGTTATTATGACGAGGAAGACAAGGCAGTCGCCGACGGCAATGTGCAGTTGATTGACAGCAAAGAGAACCTGAATTTGACGGGTGCCTTTGCCGAGTACCTGCAAGAATCCGAATATGCCAAAGTGACGGGGCGCCCGGTCCTCACCAAACACGACACCACGGACAGCAGCGAGCTGATCATTCGCGGAGCGGTCTTTGAAATGTTTGACGACGGCGATCGCTTCAAGGTGACTGACAGTGTGCACGTCACGCGTGGCGAAATTGAAGCGTTTTGCGACACGTTGATCTATCTGCAGAAGGCCAGCAAAATCACCCTGGCTAATTTGCCGCAGGTGCACCAGGGCGAGCAGTATCTTACCGGCAATTCAGTGTCGCTCTTGTTGGAAGAATCGGATGTCGTGGGCATAGAAATTATCGGCAAGGCCATCGCCACCTCGCGAGTGGATTCGACCGTGTACACGCGCGTCCCATACGATCTGCTGACCGGTGAAGACATGATGGTTTACGTGACTGACGAGGTCATCGACTCCGTGCGCATTATTGGACGTGCCACGAGTTATTACCATGTCATTGAAGAAGGCAAAGAAAAGGGTTTGAACAAGGCCCTTGGTGATACGATGTTTATTGTATTTGTGGATCAGGACTTGAGCCGCGTTCGCGTCAAAAGCTCGCCCAGCGCGTCAACCGGTGCGTTTTATCCGCCATCGCACAAAGGGATTATTGAAACGGAATTGATTGCAGAATTGCAAAAATTGGGAATAACAGTACAAGAACTTTCGAATACGGGAGCTATGGATCTGTCGCATGGAAGAGTGGGTAACTCTAAAGAGTGAACAACTGGTCAAAGTGTACGGCAAACGTCGGGTGGTCAACAATGTCAGCGTTGAAATTCGTCAGGGCGAAACCGTAGGACTGTTGGGGCCAAATGGCGCCGGCAAAACCACCACGTTTTATATGATCGTCGGCATGATTCGCCCGAACAGCGGTCGCATTTTTTTTGGCGATCAAAACGTAACCAAGCTGCCCATGTACCGTCGTGCCCGTAAAGGTGTGGCTTATCTGGCGCAGGAAGCGTCGGTGTTTCGACAGTTAACGGTTGAGCAGAATCTGCTGGCCATTTTGGAAGCCACGCCGATGTCAAGAAAAGAGCGTTATGACAAAGCCTACTCGCTCATGGATGAGCTCAACATTACGCGGCTGGCAAAAAATAAAGCGTCCACACTGTCTGGCGGCGAGCGCCGGCGTGTGGAAATCTGTCGCGCTATGGTGACCGATCCAAAATTTATTCTCTTGGATGAGCCGTTTGCCGGAGTAGATCCGATTGCGGTGGAAGATATTCAAAAAATAGTTGCCGGACTGCAAGACCGTGGCATCGGTGTGCTGATCACGGATCATAATGTGCATGAAACCTTATCCATCACCGATCGTGCCTATTTGCTGTTTGAAGGCACCGTGCTCAAATCCGGCACCGCGGAATATTTGGCCAACGATCCGGAGGCCCGGCGATTGTATTTAGGAGACAATTTTAGACTAGATCGATGAATAGACCTCTTGGATGAAGGGTGATGTTCGGAGATATTACAGAGGTTAGGGAGTTATAAAGAAATGGTAAAATTAGGTCAACATCTTAGCTTGCAAATGCGGCAATCACCACAGCAGGTGTTGCTATCGTCTTTACTGCAGCTTCCGATTATGAGTTTGGAACAGCGTCTATCAACCGAGCTTGAAATGAATCCATTGTTGGAATTGGATCAGGAGCAAGAACTCGAGCAAGAAATGGAAGAGATGCAGGATCAAAAACTTGAAGAAGAGGAAGTGGACGAAGACGAGGTTGCGGAAAAAGAGCAGGAACAGGAAAAAGATGAAATCGATTGGGATGAAATTCTCAACGATGAGGATAATTACGAATTCCGATTGCCGCGCGATAAAAATGAAGAGGAAAATGAGCGCGTCGAAGTGTATCAGGAAAGCTTGACCGATCATTTGTTAACCCAGTTGCACACGGCCGGTTTGTCGCCAGCCGAAGTGGTGGTGGGAGAATATATTATTTGGAATATCAATAACGTTGGTTATCTGGTAGCCGACGTTGACACCATTGCCGAAAACCTGGAAGAAGACGTCGAAATTGTGGAACGGGTTCTGTGCGTCATTCAGACGTTTGATCCTCCGGGAATTGGCGCGCGCAATTTGCAAGAATGTTTGCTCATTCAACTGCTGCAACAAAATCCACAACACGAACTGGCCTCTCGTATGATTGCCGAGCATTTTGATGATTTCAAAAACAGACGTTTCGAGCGCCTCTCCAAAGATATGATGATCGATCTGGATGCCGTCAAACGCACCATGGATTATATCACCAAACTCAATCCCAAACCTGGCGAAGGCTACTTGACGTTTGACAATCATTATATTGTGCCTGATATTGAAGTTCGAAAAGAAGATGGCGAGTTTAAAATTTCCATGCATGATTTTAATGTGCCGCAACTTCGCATCAACAACCAATACAAAAAACTGATGCTCGATAAAAAGAACTCCAATGACGAGGCGCGCAAATATATCCGTCAAAAATTAGAGCAGGCGCGTTGGCTCATCAATTCCATTCATCAACGCCGCGCCACTATTTTGCGCACTATGGAAGCGATTATTGAAAAACAATACAACTTTTTCGACAAGGGTCCCGAGCATCTCAAGCCCATGATTCTAAAGGATATTGCGGATGACATTGGCATGGATATTTCCACCATCAGCCGCGTGACCAATGGCAAATACGTGCAAACCGAATATGGCGTGTTTGAACTGAAATATTTCTTTAGTGAAAAATACACGACCGATGAAGGAGAAGACGTTTCCAACAAAGCCGTAAAAGCCTTGATCAAAGAGATGATCGATGCCGAACCGCCGAAAAAGCCGCTGAACGATCAAAAAATTTCCGAGATGCTCAAAGAAAAGGGTTACCCCGTGGCGCGGCGCACCGTGGCCAAATACCGAGAGCAAATGTCCATTCCGGTCGCTCGATTACGCCGACAAATTTAAAGGATTTGAACATGCAGCAATTTCACGCCACTACCGTTTTGGGTTTGCGCCATAAAGGCAAAGTGGTTATGGCTGGGGATGGCCAGGTTACATATGGCGAAACCATCTTGAAATCCGGTGCCCGCAAAGTACGCAAATTGTACAATGGAAAAGTGCTGGCCGGATTTGCCGGCGCTGCCGCTGACGCATTTACCCTGTTTGAACGCTTTGAAGAAAAATTAGAGTCGTTTAACGGCAACCTTAGTCGTGCTGCGGTCGAACTGGCCAAGGACTGGCGCATGGACCGCTATTTGCGCCGCCTCGAAGCCGTGCTCGCGGTGTTGGATGACAAGCATATTTTTCTCATCTCCGGAACCGGCGATGTCATTGAGCCCGACGACAGTGTGATCGCCATTGGCTCTGGTGGCGAATTTGCCCTGGTGGCCGCACGCGCACTGATGAAGCACTCCAAGCTGGAAGCCGTACAAATTGCCAAAGAAGCCATGTTGTTGGCTGCCCAAGTTTGTATTTATACCAACGATTCCATTGCGGTTGAGGAACTCTAAGCGGAACGTGACCTTGAATTTCTTCCGAAACTTTTCATTTTAAATTAGCATTCCTTTATTTGTTCATCGGAAGGCATGTTTAGCTTTGCGGAACGTGAACTTTTCAGGTTACATATAGGAACTTTTATGAATATGACCCCACAAGAAATTGTCAGAGAACTGGATAAATACATCATCGGCCAGGATGCGGCGAAAAAGTCCGTGGCCATTGCCTTGCGTAATCGCTGGCGCCGTCAGCAGGTGCCGCCCGAACTGCGCGAAGAAATTATGCCGAACAATATTATTTTGATTGGCCCCACGGGCGTCGGTAAAACCGAAATTGCCCGTCGCCTCGCCAAACTCGATCATTCGCCTTTTGTTAAAGTTGAGGCGTCCAAATTTACCGAAGTCGGTTATGTGGGCCGTGATGTCGAATCCATTATCCGCGATCTGGTAGACCAGGCCGTGAACATGGTGCGCTCCGAAAACGTGGAGATTGTGCAAGAACGCGCCGCTGAATTGGCCGAAGAGCAGCTCCTCGATCTGCTGCTGCCGGTGCCCGGTTCGTCAAAAAAGCCGCGCACTGCCGAGGAAAAGGAAAAACAGGCCGAGCGTGAGGAAAAACGCAAACGCAATCGCGAGAAAATGCGCAAACAACTGCGCGACGGCAAGCTCGATGATCGCATGATTGAGCTCGATGTGCCGGTTGAACCCTCCGCTATGATGCAGGTGTTTTCGCCCATAGGTCTCGAAGAAATGGGCCTCAATGTGCAGGATATTTTCGGCCCCATGATGCCACAAAAAAGCAAGCGCCGGCGCATGAGCGTTTCCGAGGCGCTCATCGTGTTGCATCAGGAGGAAACGCAAAAGCTCATTGATATGGATGACGTGGTGAGCGATGCCATCAACCGGGTTGAGGAAAATGGAATTGTGTTTCTCGATGAAATCGATAAAATTGCTGGCGAAGACACCGGCAACGGTCCCGATGTTTCCCGCGAAGGCGTGCAACGCGATTTGCTGCCGGTGATCGAAGGCACCAACGTCATCACCAAATACGGCATGGTGCGCACCGATCATATTCTGTTCATCGCCTCCGGCGCCTTTCATGTGTCCAAGCCATCCGATTTGATTCCCGAACTGCAAGGTCGCTTTCCTATTCGCGTGGAGCTGCAAAGCCTGTCATCCAACGATTTTGAACGCATTCTCACCGAACCGGAAAACGCGCTGCTGAAGCAGTATACCGCTCTGATAGAGACCGAGAACGTATCTCTCAAATTCACCGAGGGTGCCGTGAAAGAAGTGGCAAAAATTGCTTCCGAAGTGAACCAGCAAAGCGAAAACATCGGCGCCCGCCGCTTGCACACCATTATGAGCAACTTGCTGGAAGACATCTTGTACGAGCTGCCGAAAACAGATATTACAAATATCAAAATTTCCCAAAAAACCGTGCGCGAAAAGTTGAGAGAAATTATCCAGGACGAAGACTTGAGCCAATACATTCTGTAACGGAGGACGATGTGAAACGAGATTTTCTGCAGATCACTGATTTTGAACGCCAAGAGCTAATCGAAACGCTGGGCTTGTGCGCCGATTTAAAAGTCAAAACCAAAAATCGCGATCCGCACCCGCTGCTCAACGGGCAAACCCTGGCTATGCTGTTTCAAAAACCCTCTACGCGTACGCGTATTTCGTTTGAAGTCGGCATGTATCAACTGGGCGGCCATGCGCTCTATTTGAGCCCCAACGAAGTTGGCGTCGGCAAACGCGAGTCCGTGGCCGATGTGGCGCGCGTTCTGTCTCGTTTTAACGATGGCATTATGGCGCGCGTGTTTGGTCACGACATTGTGGAAGGCCTGGCTGAATACGCTTCGGTGCCGGTGATCAATGGCCTTTCCGATCTCACACATCCCTGCCAAATTTTGGGCGATATTTTTACGGTGTTTGAACACAAGGGCCGTTATGAGGATTTGAAAATCGCTTATATTGGCGATGGCAACAATGTCACCAACTCCTGGATCAATTTGGCGGCGCGCTTTAACCTCGATTTACGCGTCGGTTGCCCCAAAGGCTATGAGCCGAATATGGATTTGGTGAAAAAAGCGCAAGCTAACGGCAACAGCGAGATCAACGTTTATAACGACCCGTTTGAAGCGGCAAAGGATGCGGATGTCGTCTACACCGACGTATGGGCGAGTATGGGCCAGGAAGAAGAGGCCGAAGCGCGAAAAAAGATTTTCAAGCCGTTTCAGGTGAATGAAAAACTGGTCGCCGCTGCGGACAAAGACTGCCTGGTACTACACTGTCTGCCGGCGCATCGGGGTGATGAGATTACCGATGAGGTCATCGACGGCCCGCATTCCGTCGTGTTCGACGAGGCCGAAAATCGGCTGCACATCCAAAAAGCCATCATGTTTCGCCTGATGGCAAAGTAAGCGCGTTTCCGTCTGTTTTTTCCTCGTTTCGCCGTTCTAGCGCGGAATGCAGGCCGTGCGCTCTGCGTCCAGTCTCCTCATGATTCTTTCTTCGCGCCTCGCCTTTGCGTGAGGCGTTTGTCTTTTAAATCGAATTGAGTCCAACTATCCGGAGTTGCTGTGTCCATAGAAATTTTAAAATATACCGAACAATTCAAATATCCATGGGAAGAATTCGTCTGGTCTGCAAACAATGGCAATATTTTTCACACGCGGCAATTTTTATCTTATCACCCGGCGGACCGTTTTGTCGATCACTCGCTGCTGTTTTTCAAAAATGGTCGTATCCTCGCGCTTTTTCCGGCTGTAGATTTTGACGACGACGGCACGCGTCTGCTGCTCTCACACCGCGGCGCGTCGTACGGCGGATTTGTTATCAAAGACACGCTCGCCATTCGCGAAGCGTTTGATCTTGTCGAAGCACTGATCAAATACGCACAAGCCGAAGGATTTGACGCCATTGACATGACGCCGCCGCCGCAAATTTACCTGCGCCGCCCCAGCAATTATATTGATTTTGCTCTGGTGCAAAATGGATTCACCTACCGCAAGCGCGAAATCTCCAGCGTCATTCCTCTCGATTTTACCTCCGCCGACATTCTCAGCACGTTTAACGAAGGCTCGCGTCGTGCGGTGCGGCGCGGACAAAAACTCGGCATGGTCGTGCGCGAATCCGATGACCCCAAAGAGTATGAGAAATTTTACGCGATTTTGAAAAAAAACCTGCGCCTGCGCCACGGCGTCAATCCCACGCACACGCTGCCCGAGCTGCTCAAAGTGAAAGATTTGTTCCCCGAGCGCGTCAAGCTCTTTGCCGCCTATACGCCGGATAATGATATGGCCGCCGGCGTCGTCATGTTCATCTGCAATCCGCGCGTTGTCCTGGCGTTTTACATCAGTCACGATGAAGACTATCAGCAGTACCGCGGCGTTAACTGCTTGTTCCACGACATTGTCGATTGGGGCATCCGCGAGAAATATAGTTTTCTTGACTTTGGTATTTTTACGGTTAACGAAGACCCCAACTGGGGCCTGGCGCGTTTTAAAGAGAGCTTTGGCGCGCAAGGGGTTTTTCGGGATAGTTTGAGATTGACTTTAAGTAGCAAGGATACATTTTGAACGCCCGGCATATCCATGCCGGCGCATTTTTTTCTAAAGATATTGAGTTTCTCTATTATTGCTCGACACGCTCGTTGGGTTTTTTTATGCTTGAGGCCTAATCAGCCTAATTCAACTTAAAAATATGTTTGACACTCAATAGTTTATTATTTATGTTCTAGACAGACTAGACACAAAGCTGAGGTGAGATATGTCAAACAATACGTGGCAATTACAGGATGCTAAAAATCGGTTTAGCAAATTAGTGGAAAAAGCGAAAAATAGCGGTCCACAGATAGTAACAAAACACGGTGAAGCGGCTGTTGTCGTATTATCTATTTCCGAGTATAGAAAATTACTAAAGCCTGAACAGAATCTTGTTCGATTTTTTCAGGACTCGCCATTGTCCGATGCTGATATTGATTTGGAAAGAAAGAAGGAATTTCCACGCGAGGTTTCTCTATGAACTATCTTTTGGACACATGTGTGGTTTCAGAATTGTTAAAAAAAGAGCCAGATAGAAACGTTCAAAAGTGGATTTCCGAAACGGATGAAACGTCACTTTACCTCAGTGTCTTGACATTTGGCGAAATTCATAAAGGCATTGAAAAATTACCGGAGAGTAGAAAAAAAGATCAACTGCGCAAATGGGTTAACTTTGATTTACGGGATAGATTCAAGAATAGAATAGACCGAATCTGCTTCCGGATATTTGTAATTCCACGTGTTGCCGACCTGTAATGGAAACCAGGTTTCTGTTTGGATTTCTTTGGCGGGCAGTTTTATGGCGGCAAAAATCATCAAAATGATAAAGGCGAGTTTTTGCATTGTAGATTCCCTAAAATTATGCAATCGTATTTGTAGCACACCTAAAGGTGTACCACAAATGCTTGCAAGAATAGCGCCAATAGTAAAACATTAAAAAACAACGGCATTGTGCGAGCTCGAACATCCTCACCGATTTTATTTCATTGTGAATGCATTATTTACCTGTTTTAGCTGATAATTTTAGCGAGTACGGGAATCATCGAGTATGTACCTTTTAGTTCCTACTCAAGTCGGATGAATATCCGTACCCATTGTCCGTCCGGGGTGCACATCCCGGACGATCTTGTGTTAAATTCTGTCCAATCCGAAAAAACCGTTTTGTTTCATTCTTTAAATCAATCCTTGCACCCGACCATCTGGATATGTATTTTTGAAAACGTTCCAACACAAACCAAATGCGGAAAGATGCCATTTAGAAATATAAAGGATGCTATCGTGCGATTCTCTCTTCTCTTTTTATCACTCTTTTTGACAACGTCTCTTTTTGCCGACCCGTCCATTGTCTCCACCATGACCAGCCAGGCGCAGCACCGCGGCGTCTATGAAATTGTGCTGGAAACACCTGTTGACAACCGCAATCCCTATTTTGATGTGGAGGTCGATGTGCTGTTTATTCGTCCGGACGAAACGCAGGTTTCTGTGGATGCTTTTTTTGATGGCGACACCACATTCAAAGCGCGTGCCTATTGCGACCAAATTGGCAAATGGTTCTGGGTGTCTATTTCGAATGTGGACGGCTTGAACCAAAAACGCGGTCAGTTTGAGGTGGTTGACTCCGAATTGCCCGGCAAGTTGCGAAAACATCCGCAGGACTCGCATCAACTGGCCTACGATAACGGCGACTGGTTTCTGCACATTGGCGACACGGGCTACCGTTACGTCACCGTCACCGAGCCGTTGTGGCAGCCGTACATTGATCAAGCGGCGCAGGCCGGTTTTAACAAAATCCGCACCTGGTTTTGCCAGGGCCGCGGCGATGTGCAGATTTTATTCGGTCCGAATCGCGAAACCATAAACCTGGAATATTGGCATGAAATGGATCGTCGGCTGCTTTACGCGCTGGAAAAATATCCGCATATCATTTTTCAGTTGCTGCCGTATGGCGAAGATACGCCGGAAATCATCCGCTACGGCGAGGGTGACCGCGCGTCAATTTTTGTTGGTGAATACGCGCAGGCGCGCTTTTCCGCATTGCCGAATATCTACTGGTCGTTCACCAACGATCGGCACATTGTTTCGCGTTTGCCCATGGGCGACCGCGATGCGTCGCCCTATGTCATCAACAAAATGGGCCGCGATTTTGCCAACCGCGAACCGTGGGGCACGCTGCTCACCAATCATCAGCAGCGCTTTCAAGGGTATTATTTTCTCGATTCGGAATGGTCGGATATTGTCACGCTGGAAGACCGCGATCAAGTGGATGGACGGTTGATTCTTTTGTATCGCCAGCTATCCGATGATCCGGTGATTATGGATGAAGACCGCTACGAGCTTTACTTGTCCCCAGAATTTCCACGATATTTTTTTCGAAGATTAATGTGGGCCAATCTGTTCTCCGGCGGCTCGGCGACGTATGGCGGACTCAAAACTTACGAGCCCTACAACGGCGAGATTTCCGGCGTGCAGGGTTATTATGATGCTGTCAAAGAAGGAAAACTCGTGGGTGGCGCCGCGGATTTTAATCACATTCACACATTTTTCGAGGACATCGGAATCACCCTCGTCAACATGACGCCGCAAGATGAGCTGGCCGGGTACGACCCGTATTTATCTAAATGCATCCTCAATGATCAGCACATTTTGGTTTATCTGCAAAATGCCGATTCCCGTGATCCGCAGGCGGCGAATGTGCGCGACACCAACGCTGTCGTCAAGCTGCATCTTCCGCAAGGTATGTTTGGCATCCGCTGGTTTAATCCCCGCAACGGCGAGTGGACCCTGGACGACAACGTGCCGCGCATCAGCGGCGGTTACGAGCGCGAGCTCACGTGCCCGTTTGCAGGCGACGCAGTGCTGGTTTTGACAAAGGAGTAAGAGTGCCTTGCTTGTTCAGCTCTCGACAAAAATTGTGAATACCAGCCTGTTGCCAAGTTCGTTTATTTAAACGTAAAGAACGCAATGAGCGCAGAGAAACACCGGCTAATTTTTTTTACATCTCGATAAAAATCTCTTTTCTTTTTCCTCAGCGATCTCTGCGTTTTTACTTTTTGAGGCGATTAAAAAACTGACGACTCGTAAAAAGGAGAAATGATGCTCAATTTGAATCGAAACGCCAAACTTGCCCTGTCATTACTGTTTGTTTTAATCACTTTCGCGTCCTCCCCTGCCCAGCAATCGGTGTATATCGATCCCACAAACAAAGACGATCCCTCGGAAAACGGCACGCTCGATCATCCCTATGATTCCTGGAACGACGTGCGGTTTGTTAATGGCCGTAGTTACCTGCAAAAATGCGGCACCATCGACACGATTCGCGCCATCGAGTACAATGTCGATAATCTCACCTTTGGTTCGTACGGCAGCGGCGCCAAACCCAAGATTTTTTGTCAAACAAAATCGGGAGAACATGCCTTTAAAGGGTACAGCAAAGACAATATCACGTTTCGAAATCTGGAAATTTTTACCAACGGCAATGGCGTGAGCTGTATCTATTTTAACGCCAACTGCACCGGCGGTGTGGTGGATAGCTGTATTTTGCACAGCGCGTCGTGGGGCATCCGCATCACCAGTGGCGGTAACCGGAATCATCTCATCCAAAATACGGAAATTTATGACATCAAAGATGACGGCATATTTGTCCAGGACGCCACGGATATTGAAATCGCAAATTGCTACATTCATCATGTGAATCAGAATTGGCAGCCGCCCAACACCCCGGAGAGCAGCGCGGCCGGCGATGGCATTCAGTTCGATCGCACGACGGATTGGTACGTGCATCATAATCTCATCGACCGCAGCGATTCAGGCAATAAATTTTGTATTGTCGCTAATAATGAAAACCAAGATGGCTGCGTGCTGGAACACAATGTGTTCATTGGACCGCTAAAATCCCAACATGGCGGTGCGTGCGTTTATTTTGGCGATGGCCGCAATTTGATCGTTCGGTACAACACGTTTAAAGAAACCGAGCTTACCGGTCTTTATTATCACGCTGCTAATGTATCGATCTATGGGAATGTTTTTGACAATTTGGAGACCGCCATCTACTGCGGCACCACATCCGGGTGTGAGGTTTATCACAATGTATTTCAAGAGGTTAACCGGGCCATAATTGGCAATAATATCGTTGTAAAAAACAATATTTTTGATGTGGATGCCAGCAAAAGTTCTCTATTGCGCGTGTCCAAATTGGAGGACAGCCACAACCACTTTACTTTTGGCGATGGCGGTGAGCACGCGACATCCGGCGATCCGCTTTTTGTCGATCCGGCTAACGGCGATTTTCATTTGCAGCCCGGATCGCCTTGCATCAATGCCGGCACCGATGTGGGAATCGAAATGGACGCGGAGGGTACGGCAATTCCCCATGGTGAGGCTCCGGACATTGGCGCGTATGAGTTCAGCGATGCCAGTGCTCTCGGCGAGTACTCTGGTGGGGTACCCGTAGGGTTTTCGCTCTCACAAAACTATCCCAATCCGTTTAATCCTAATACCACAATTGTCTATACCGTCCCACAACTCGATTTGAACGGAGTGAGGGTGACCCTGAACGTATATGATCTCCAGGGACGTTTTGTGTGCACGCTAGTAGACGAGCAGCAAAATGCAGGAACGTTTACAGCGGTATTTAAAAGCACCGAACTGACCTCGGGCATTTACTTTTATCAGTTGTCGATTTGGCGCGATTCTTTGCAGCTTTTTTCCGAAACGAAATCTTGTGTTTTTATGAAATGAGCTTGATCAAACCTCAGGAGGCTGTCGAAAAAGTCCCAAAAGCACGTTTCCCAAGTCACTCCCGCGGAGGTGGGCGTTGCAGATTCAAACGACACTCTCTCGTTCCCCCGCTCTGCGGGGGAATTGCAGCATGGACGCTCGGCGTCCAGCACTTGTTGCGAGTTTCGGACGCAGAGCGTCCTATACTGCATTCCGCCGCGGGAGCGGCGGAATGAGAATGCTTGGACGGCCGATTCTGCAACAGCCTGGGAGGCGGGAGTCTATTTTTAGAGGAGTTATGGATGCCTGCCTCCGCAGGCCTGACTTGGCTTTTAGCTTTTTCGACAGTCTCCAGGGGTTTATAGGTGGAGGAAGTGATGTTGAATAAAACGGAGCTGAATTCCCAAATTGATATTTTGACAGACAAGCCCCCGAATCCGTTTCACGTAAAAACCGGCTCTTGTTTTGCGGTTCATCATTCTTTGAAAAAGATAAGGTGTGTATTCTTTCTGCTTCTATTTTGCACATCCGTTCGAGCCAATGAGAGAATAGTAATCTCTGACGTCCGGGACACCAACCTGTTTCTCACTGAACAAGGCCAACGAATCTCGCTGGCGAATGTGCAAACCATTTCTATAGCCGATCCCGATTCTTTTCGACAACAATTTGCCTTTGAGGTGCTAAAAAAGGTGGAAAAACGGCTGCTGAATCATTCCTATATAATGGAACTCGAACAGCACCACGATTCCCTGTCTCTGGTACATCTCTGGCAGCCGCTGCCCTTGGGACGGCAATCTATCAATAAAGAGTTTTTGAGCAAGGGTTGGGGTAGCTTTGTTCCGCTCCGGCCCAATAATTGGACTCGAAAGTATGAAAAGGCTGCAAAAACGGCCCAGGGAAAAAATTATGGCTTGCACAATCCCGATAGATTCAAGCCGGTTGTTTTGCCAACAGCCGCGTTTTGGATAAATAGTGGGCTCGGTATAGGGGTGGCTACCGATCATCGCCGGAGCCGGCATAACAATACGGATTGCTATCTGCTGGATCCCTCTCTCAATATTCGCAGAAATTGGTTTGTGTGGACCGGAGGACACGCATTTTCCGCACCCTATGGATTGGGTTCAGTACATCAGATGCGAACGTGGTATGCGTTGGCAGGAAAATCATTTTACGGAAAGCACATAGAAGCGGTGCTCTCGATAGGGCCGAATATGAACAAGTGGCGGTACAATACCGAAAGCGAGCGCGGTACTGTCACGTCAAACTGGCTTCCCGGGGCGCACGTCAAGCTGCAAATTCTGGCGCATTTACCGGTTTTTATGGGATTCGGGCTCAGCTTTGACATGAACTTGAACAAGGACATCAGCTACTACATTGTATCTTTGAATTTGATTTTTGGCGGATGGAGCGAATAATGGGGGTTAATAGGTCGCTTTAGTGTCTCATCCAAAATTTCCAACTCTTACGTAGAGCGGAATCGAAGGATTAACGAAACGCGTTTTTCCCCCCTCGACTCCGCCCGCGATTAAGGCCGTATTGTCGAACGCTAATGAAGATATTTCTTGAGGTTGTATTTTTGCGCAACGCTCATTCGCTCTTCTTCGGGTAGCGCCGTCATATAGCCTTTCCATCCCGGACAAAAATTGATGTGCCATCGCCAAAACCAGCCGATAAATGATTTGGGATTGGTGTCGTATTTTGTCCGCATAGCGCAGTCTGCACATTTTTGCTCTTCCATGGTTCTCTCCTTTTTTTTGTTCGAAAAATCAATATACATAAAAATTTAAAAGGTTTCACTTGTTTTTCGCTTTTACCTATCAATAAAAAATCACCATAAAGCTGCAAGGGAAATGGATTTATAAGTTAATTGAATGAATATTTACCTATTTTCAGTTGTTAGATCAATGTCATCTTTTTCACTCTTTCTCAAAAATCTGCTTTTTCATTGCACCATTCGAAATCCTTCAAAGGAGGTGATGTTCGTGCTGTTGCACTTACAGAGTCCATGATGTAAGATAGCAATGAATAAATCGCAAATTCAATTCAGGTAAATAATGAGGAGGAAACAGCATGAAGAATTGGGCATCCAAGTACTTGTTACTATTAGTTCTTTTTTTGAGTCCCGCACTGGTTAAATCTCAAGGCCTCATTGCACATTGGAATTTTGAAGAAGGTTTGGGTTCGGTCGCGGTCGATTCCGTTAGCGGATACATCGCCGAATTTATGGTAAATGCGGATTGGGCCGGGCAGGGTAAAATTGGCTCCAATGCCCTGTTTTTGGGCGGTGAAGGTGATTATGCACAAACTGATTTGATGGAAGATTTGCAATTTACGGATGCATTTACGGTATGCGCCTGGTTCAATACGGACGATACATTCGAAGCGCAGCACCACATCATTTGGGTAGGCGATAGTACCGGAAATGGATATGGGCCGGAACAAGAGTTTCACCTTTCCGTTGGGCATTTTAATTACGCGGACAAATTGGCCCTCAGTCATGGTGATGGTTTAGACACGGATGGTATGATCGTGAATATCATTACAGAGGAAGACTTTTTGGATACCTTTGTCTGGCACCATATCGCCGGTGTCGTCAAATATGTGGAGGGTGATACCAGTATGCTCACCATTGGAGAATTGTATCTCGATGGTGTGTGGCAAACGCCCATGGTACACGAATTTCCCACTCTCGATACGGTCTATTATGAAATCTTGCGCGATCAATGGAACAAACCCATGCGTTTTGGAGCACCAGGTGCGTTGGGCACGCGCCATTTTATTGGCATGATTGACGATGTGCAGATTTATGACCGCGCCCTTACCGCAGAAGAAATTATGACCGTAATGACCGGTGAAACGATTGTTGGGGTCGAATCTCGGCCCAATCAATTGCCCAAGGGATACTCGTTATCGGACAATTATCCAAATCCGTTTAATCCGCAGACCAAAATATCGTACACTCTTGCCTCGACCGATTATATCCGCTTGACGGTTTATGATCTGTTGGGTCGGCAAATTGAGCGATTGGTGAGCACTGTTCAAACGCCTGGCACTTATACTGTTACGTTTGACGCGTCAGAGCTGCCTGGAGGAGTCTATCTTTATGAATTGCAGTTAGGAAATTCGTTCAAGGAAGTGAAAAAGATGGTTCTGATGAAATAGGATCATTGACCCGATCCCTCGCAGGGATCGGGTCAATTTATAACATTTGGTTATTGCGCTTTTTGGGGGCTAGAAGGTTTTAGCTCTTTTTGCAATCGCTCAACCTGCTTGTGCAACGTGCTCAACCGTCTGCCGATAATAAGCATGAACAGAAACAATCCCGTCCAAATGGCGGCGTATGCTAAAAACAAAAATGTGATATTCTCCATCTATATCTCGCCTTTTAAATTCTTCAAATGTTCAATTTTTTTGTGCAAACATTCGGATTGATAGCGGAACACCAAAAGCGTTGTAAACAGCACTGTAAACGCGGCAACCGACACGAGCAAAGTCTGCAGCATCTCCGGAGCCAATCCGCTCCCCGAACCACCGCCAATAACCGGCGACGGGTGCAGGGTGCGCCACCAACGAATCGAGAGGTAAACGATGGGCACATCAATAAATCCGATGATGCCGAATACGGCGGCAAAGCGGGCGCCGCGCTCCTGGTCGACAACATAGCTGCGTAACATCAGATAGGCGATATAAATCAACCACAAAATAAACGACGTTGTGAGCCGGGCATCCCATGTCCAGTAGACGTTCCACACCGGCTTGGCCCATAATGGGCCAGTGATGAGTACCAGGGTGAGAAACAAAATTCCCACTTCGGCAGAGCTTTTTGCCAGCGTGTCCCACTTGACCGCGCCGGTTCTGAGAAACATAATGCTGGCCACACAAACCACCCCAAATGCAATAAACGACACCCATGCAGACGGCACATGGAAATAGAAAATACGCTGCACCACGCCCATGGTGCGCTCGGTTGGCGCATATAAAAACGCCATGTAAAGCGCGATCAAAATGCCAAGGAATGAGAATATGCTCAGGTACAGATAACTTTTTTTCACGATTCTATTTATTCCTCCAACACGTATTCGTACAATAAATAGCCGGCCACGAGAAAAATCACATCAAATGCGATTAAAATTTGCATCCACGACCAAACAACATCAAAAGTTTTGCCAGTCAATAACGCGGCTGTGCCTTTGGTCGCTGAAAGTATGATGGGAATAGCGACCGGGAACAGTAAAATGGGCAGCATCACCTCTCGTGATTTGGTGTTGGCCGAGATGGTTGAAAACAGTGTGCCCACGCCGGCGAATCCGACGGTCCCCAAAAAGAGTATCACTACCAAAGGACCAAGAACGGGTAAAATGGTTAAATCGAATAAAACAACCATAACGGGGATGGAAATGAGCTCCACAACGCATATAAAAAAAACATTGCCGATGACTTTAGCGATAAATATCGAGCTGCGATCAATAGGGCAGAGCAACAAGCCTTGCATTTTGGAATTTTCGTGCTCCCGCGTGACCGAGCGTGACAATCCGAGGTTTGCCGCAAAAATAATGGCCACCCACAAAATACCGGGCGCAGTAGTGCGGATTTGTTCGGAACCAGGATCAAAAATAAAATTAAACACGGCCACAACAATGAGCGCAAACACCAGCATGGACAAAATCACGTCTTTGCTGCGCAACTCCATAATTAAATCTTTGCCGATTATGGCGAATATCTGTTTCAATGCCGTCATGAAATCGACAGCGCCTCCCGCGTTTGTTCATAGGTCAAGGTGCGGGCGGATTCGTCTCTGATCAATTTGCCATTTTGAAGAACAAGCACGCGATGGGCGTTTTTGAGGGCATATTCGATATCGTGAACCGTGAGCAGGACGGTGCTGTCTTTGGCGATGAGCTCGTCCAACAGCCGTTTGAGCATTTCCGTGGCATTGATATCCAATCCTGCAAATGGTTCATCCAAAAGCAAAATGGGTGGCGAATGCAGCATGGCGCGCGCCAGGGCCAGCCGTTGCTGCATGCCGCGCGAGAATGTGGCCACGCGATCGTAGCGGCGCGTTTGTAATCCCACTTGTGTGAGCAGATGTTCAATTCGAGATTCGCGACCCTTTACATCGTACATGCTGGCGTAAAATCGCAAATTCTCTTCAGCCGTGAGGTCGCCGTACAAAAAGCTGTCATGGCTCATGACGCCGAGGCTGCGACGAATTTCCAGCGGATTTTTTTTTGGTGAATATCCAGCAATTTGAATAGAGCCGGACGTCGGGCGCGTCAATGTAGCCAAAATTCGCGTTAACGTGGTTTTGCCAGCGCCATTGACACCGAGCAATGCCACATATTCGCCGCGCTCGATGTGAAAGGAGACATTTTCAAGCGCGTTTTTAATGCCAAAAGATTTGCAAACGTTTTCAACGTGGATCATTTTTTCTTGCGAGGTTTTTTCTCGGCACGCGCTCGCCGCAACTCTATGTTTTGCAGTTCTTGCAAAAGTGCTTGACGCTCGCTGGAGGTTTTCGAGTCGCCATTTGCGGCAATGTCCATTTTTGCGATGCGTTTTACCAAATCCTTTTTCATTTCTTGCAGTTGTTGCGGATTGGTGTCACTGGCTTGAGACGCGCTGCTTTTACGTCGCGAAAAACTGTAGGACAATCCTAAAATCAACAGCAAGGCGGTCAAGGTGATGGTCAAAACCGGTGACTGCTCGGTGGGCGAGGCCCCAACTCGGCGAATGGTCACGGGAATATTTGTGCCGGCTGGCACTTCGGTTACGCCATAACGGTCGTATTCTGTGCCGCGAATGGTAAAGGCTCCGTGGTCAGTCAATTGCGGCGATGAGATTTCGATATTGTCACTACTCACAAACAGGTCAAAGGTGCGCGTCGGATGCGTGGTACGGAGTGAGAGGTTGACGCTTTTGCCCTGCATGGGAATCTCGTAAGCAAAGCTCACGGTTTTGTTGCCGGGCAAAAATATGCCACGATCGATAACATAATGTCCGTGCGTTATCAACTCGTTGCCAACCTGCGCCGAAAGCGGCGCAAAGTTCATGGCGCCTGCTGGGAGATGAAAGCTGAAAAGTGCTTCTCCAATATGTTCTTCAACAAAAGCAGAGGTGATGGTTTTGTCTCCAGGATTATTGAGCACACGCGTTTCGCGAAATTGCAGCGCATTGCCCAAATCGTCGATAATGATATGATGCATAAACGCATCGACACCGGCGGTAGAATGAGTGGAATCGTAAACCACTACCGTCATATCCGTTGCTTCTGCTGGAAGGTTGATCCCATCGCTAAAATAGCGCACACCATCAAAATCTGTGGCGGCAAAATAGGTGGCTTGCAGTTCCGGAGAGTCGACAGTCACTTGGAATCGGCCATTGCGGTTGGTGACGGTTTCGGTCACATCCTCGGGCATTTGCGCATCGGGAGTCATCTTTTGAAAAAGAATCATTGCCTGGCTCACCGCTGTGCTGTCGTGAGTGCCGTTTACCACACGACCAGAGATGGTGGATTGAGCCATGAGGGAGATACTCAAAAAGATCAGCAGAATGCTATATTTTGTAATCGCCATATTTACCTTTTCCATCTTGTAAAAACTCATAATATTAAAGCATTAAAAAATTAGCATAAAACGGGGAAGACATGATACTCAAATCACTTTTGAAACCCGTCAAAAGTTCGAGTTATTCCAGATCATTCGTTGGCTGCTAATCCCATTCTAACGCTTAGAAAAATAGAAGCTTGCAGTGAGAAAAAAAGGATGATTTACGCCATGTCCGATGCCGCAACTGATGTTTCCCCAACACATAATTTGTCGTTTCAAGCAGCTTTGCAACTCCACATATAATCGCCCTGATTTTCTCAAGATCGAGAAACAATATAGGCATACTCGTCTAGTTTCGCAATGAAAATAAGATAAGGGCAAGCGGTCAGATTTTTTTGCGAAATGAGTTTAACGACTTGTTGCTTGAGAGAAAAATCTCTACTTTAAAAGAGACTCTTGAATTAAATCATAAAACATATTCGTACTTGGAGGAACCATGGATATTCGTTTTGATAAAAAAGTTGCTCTTACAACCGGAGCCAGCAGTGGAATTGGTGCGGCAACGGCAGTTGAATTTGCGAAAAGCGGCGCGCGCGTCGTGGTCAACTACAACTCGACTCCGGAAGGAGCGGAACAGGTGGTGCAGCAGATCAAAGCCTTGGGTGGAGAAGCTCTTGCCATTCAAGCGGATGTCACGGACGCGCAACAGGTGAAATCACTGATTGAGCAAACCATAAAGGCATTTGGACAAATCGATATCCTGTTTAATAATGCCGGTACCCTGATCGAACGAAAAACTTTGGAAGAGACGCCGGATGAGTTGATGCGCCAAATTCTGGATGTCAATTTTACCAGCGTGTTTTTGTGCAGCAAAGCCGTGATTCCGATTATGAAAAAACAGGGGAGAGGACGAATCATCAATATGGGATCCATTGCGGCGCACAATGGCGGTGGCCGCGGTGCCGGACATTACAGTGCAGCCAAAGCAGCGGTGCACACGCTGACAAAAAGCCTGGCCAAAGAATTGGCTGGGACCGGAATTCAAGTCAACGCCGTGGCGCCGGGCATTATTGCGACGCGCTATCACGATATCTTTTCCAGCGACGAGATGCGTGAAAATTTCAAAAAGTCCATTCCCTTGGCACGCGAGGGCAAACCAGAAGAAGTGGCCTATGCTGTTCTGTTTTTGGCATCGGAATTTGCGGATTATATTTTGGGTGAAACGATCGAGATCAATGGCGGTATGTTGATGGATTGATTCAAGGTTCTTCCAGAATTCCATCCCTGGAAGAACCTTGGAGCCCGGCTTGGTGTGCCAATGTTTATTGTTTTTTTGTTTCTCAATGACTGAATAGTTTCATTTTCTCGGATGAGTTCAAGGAATCTCGTGCTAAAATCAACTGTTTTGGTTAGTATAAAAATTGGAGGAAACGTCATGGCAGATCAATTAAACAGACGCGAGTTTGTAAAGCGCACCGTTGCCACAACAGCGGCGTTGTCGGTTGCGGGAACCGGATTACCGCTCGCCGCGGAAAAATATTTAGATTCCAAAGGACTTCCGACGGCCATGCTAGGCCAAAATGGCGCAACCGTGCCGCGTATGGTCATTGGCTGCGGCAGTCGCTGGTTGGCGGTCGAGGATGAGGATAAAGCTCTGGAAATAATAGAGTACGCGCTCAATCACGGGCTTTATCATTTGGATACCGCTTCATCCTACAAAAACAAAAGTTACTTTAGCGAAGAACGATTGGGCAAAATATTGCCGTCTGTTCGCAAGCAGGTGTTTCTGTCCACCAAAGTTCATGATCGCAATCCGGACAAGGCAAAAGTTCTGATAGAAACGAGCTTGAAACGTCTGAACACGGACTATATCGATTTGCTGCAGATTCATAACATCCAATCGGTTGAGGATGTGGAAGAGATTCGCAAACCCGGTGGGTTGCTGGAGGTTGTCCAGCAGGCCAAAGAAGAAAAAATTGCACGATTTATTGGATTCACCGGCCACACCTCTGCCGAGGCCATGACCGAAGCAGCCAAAACCTTTGCTGCCGATACCATGCTCATCGCCCTAAACCACTATCAAAATGGTAACGAGGCGTTTGAACAAGGCGCCATTCCAGCGGCACAAGAAAACGGGCTTGGGGTGTTGGGAATGAAGGTTGTGCGTCCGCGTGAAAATAACAAAACATTAAGCGCGCCGGATTTGATCAAATATGCCCTGTCTCTCAACCAAGTCGATGCCGTCGTGATCGGCACCGACAGTCTCGAGGTTTTAAAAGAAAACATAAATTTGTTGAAATCGTTCGAGCCGTTGCCCGAAGAGCGCATGCAGGAGATCCGAATGTCCCTGCAGCCCTACTATTTGCATAAAAATTTGGAATGGATGCATCCGTCCTATACGGATGGCGAGTGGGCTTGAAACCGCTAACGTTCAGCGGTTTTGATTAATAATAGTACCAGATGGTTTTATAATCGTCAATGGTTTCGCCGCGGCGTTGCAGCTCTTGCAAATAGTCGTAAATCGGAACGTCGGTGTCGATATAGGTGTCGGCAAGAGAGAGATTCTTTTCCCATGGAAAAAATTCGTACACGCGTGAACCATCAGGAAGAATGGTGATGAGGCTGTGATTTTGCCGGGCGCGGATGTAATTTTTTCCCAAACGCGGCACATTGTAAACCGGCTCGTCTGTTCGAACCGTGCCGGGCATAAGGCGCGCCTCTTCTTGAATCTCCTGCATCAACCGCGCTAACGGCACACGGTAATTTTGCGTCTCTTTTTTGCCTTTGGTATTAAATGTATAATAGGCGTCCACACCAATCAGTCGTAATGTGCGCCGCAGCGCCACAAGCTCGTACCTTCTGCTGTTCTCAACCGTAAATACGGCCTGATTGTAAACAGAGATGCCCTGTTTTTTGAATTTCTGCACCGCGGCCATGGATTCGGGCGTCACTTCATAGGGATGTTCGTAATGGGTCACGAGTACAATTTCGCGCCTGCCTGGCTGGTGATATTTGGCGATCACATTAATCAAATTATCCGTAACCCGCTGCGGCAGTACCACAGGAATTCGTGAGCCGATGCGGATGCGTACCACATGTGGAATATCCGCCACTTGCGACAGAATAAAATCGAGCCGCCTATCATTCATCACCAGTGGATCGCCACCTGTAATCAATACCTCTTCAATGGCCTCGTGGTCTTTAATCCAATTTATGGCTTTTTCAATATTCTCTTTGGTCGCCATGGCCTTTTCGTACAAAACATCGTCAATTTCCCAATTCCGCTGGCAATAGACACAAATTTGGCTGCACGTGTTGTACGGTTTGAGGATGACAATACGCGGATAACGCCGTGTAATGAGATCGATGGGAGAAGTATCTTGCTCTAGCATAAAATCAAATTGACACGAACGGTCATCGCGATTTGCCAGCATGTTTTCGACATAATTCATGGGGGGGATCACTTGAGCGCGCACGGCGTGGTCAAGTTTTCGGTGCGGTTGTTTGTCCATGAGTGAGACA
>CAYPZM010000001.1:42021-53701 GCA_964414825.1 uncultured Cytophagia bacterium
ACCAATTGAAAGGCTGCGATCCATCAAACCAACATAATAGGGCGTAATGCCGAATGGCAACATGCCTTGCTTTGCGCGATTTATGGCCTGTTTTTCTTCATCGCTCAAATCGATCAGCTTTTCGAGCTGCTCGGAATTACGAATGACATTGCGAATTTGCCACAAGTGGTTGTTCCAATCCTCTTCTGTGGCACCAAGAACGGACAAAATGCGCTTGCGATTTTCAGCGCGCTGTTGTACCACATCCTCCTGCAATCCGGTGGCATAACGGCTCATAAACTCTTTGCCCACATTTGCCATGGCATCCAGCTTGCGTGAGCGCATGATTGCTGCATCTCGCCCCGAAAGTCGGATAAATTCGGGAAATTCCTCGTGTATGTAAATACCGCTGTGACCTTGAAGGCCTTTGAATAGATGGATCAGCTCTTCGAAAAAGCCATCGCTTAAATCCTCTGGCAGCTCGTCCAGACGTTCGTTTGCCGCTTTCCACAACACAGTCAGTAGACTAAATTTTGACAATCGTTCGCTGCGAGGCGAAATGATGCGCCGAAAAACGTTGAGGCAGGTAACCTGCACATCCCATTCTAGGGGTTGCAACCGGTAGTTGGTTTTTTGCAGCGCGACAAAGTATTCGTTGAGATAAGTTCGCAGCACGCCCCGAGCATCTTTAACGGTTGATGCATCGCGCAGCAAACTTTTGATGGTGGGCACCGTTTCAAAAAGCTTATTTATGTACACTTTATCGAACAAGGATCACCTCCTGATTTGAAAATCTCGATTCATTCCAAGCCTTATAGGATATAAAAAATGACCATAAAAAGCAATTTTTATATTTTGAAAATCGGTAGCCTTGATTCCTGGAATGATTTCTGCAAATCAGCAATTTCGGAGGTAGAGTGAATCATAAGCTTGGTGGAATAGATTGTTTTTATTTTTCTTGCTATTTAACCAAACATTTTGTTTATTAGGGAGTAAAGGGTGGTAAATATGATCTGCACGGAGGAAGACGCACCAGAATGAACATTGTTGTAGCACACCCCAAAAGCTCCTTTGTTGAGGCAACCAGTGAGATGTTACAAGGGCAGGGCTCTAATTACAATATTGTTGGTGCACACACTCTCACCGAGCTTGTTGAAAAACTCTCTTTGGATTCTTACGATGTCGCTCTAATTGATGGTGATCTTGGGAAAGGCAACGAAGAGGCATTTTTACGGATCCTAGGCGCCGTAAAAGATGAGTCGTATACGATTGTAACGTTGCATGAGGGCGATAAGGAATTTATACAAGATGTAAAAACAGTAGGAGTCCATAATACGTTGCTAAAATCAAGCGGTTATCTTTTGACACTCACCAGCGCCATCAAACGGGCCACAAACAACTCTTCCGAGCATCGTTCTTCGAATCAAAATTTATCAGCGTCCCATTCTGCGGAACCCTATCCGTCGAACGATACGTCGCGCTCCATGCCACAATTGCGTAGCGATGCGGACGAAGAAGGCTATTTTGTTTGTGATAGACGCGGTCGATTTCTCTCCGTTAATAATGTTCTCGAACACGTGACGCGTTACTCGTTGCAAGAGTTGTTGCAGTTATCACTTGTTGACTTGATTCCGGATAATCAGGATGGCAATTTCCTGAGAAAAATATTTGACACGGCACTGCAAGAAGTGCAAAACACGCTTACGGTGCAGCTCATTGGCAAATATGGCGATCGGCATTTATGCAAAATGCAGTTGCGCGTTTTGCGGGATGATTCTCAGGCCGGCACCATAATTGGCTTTCGCGGTACGGTTCGAATGGTCGAACAAGAACCGCACATGCTGCAAAAGTACCGCGTTGACCAGACCCATATGGTTACCGAGTTGATTAACCTCGTGCACGTCAGTTACTCCGAGCCGCTGAACGTATTTTTGCGCCGTATTGTTGAGGTGATTTGCCAGGTGTTCAAATTCAAACGATCTACCCTGGCGCTTTTGGATCGCCGAAAACAGGCTTTTATCAAACACGCCATGGTCGGTTATACCGAAGACGAAGGTCAGTCCATTGAGCAACGCGCTTTGGAAGTGCCGCGCGAAGTGATTGACCGGATTTTTGCAGACCGGTTTCGTATCAAAGTGATCTATTTTAATCAGGATCGGCGTGAAGCGCCGCACGAAGACAATCCGGGTGTGCCGGAACGCCGTACGCAACGCCGTCGGCCCTTAAACGAATGGCACAAGCGCGATCTGGTGCTGCTCAATCTCAAAGATTATCGCGGTAACACATTTGGTTATGTGTCGCTGGATGATCCGCAAGAAGGCATCATACCAACGCGTTCGACCTTTTATAACCTGGAGTTGTTTTCGCGACTCGTTAGTTTGAGCATTGAAAATTATTACCGCTTTAGCACTCTGGCCAAGAAAAATCGCCGTTTGAAACAAATTTTGGCCAACAGCAATATTTTCAAACTGCATCTCAGCCTTACCGAACTGCTCAACGAAATTGTATGGTCCGCCCGCTATACCCTGGATTTTAATCTGGTATCGCTGGTGCTCATCAGCAAAAAAACGCAGTTGTTGGAAACCAAAGCTGTGGCTTGCGATGACAAAATCAAGCAAGTGCAGATACGGGAATTGACCTATGATATTCACGATTTTAGCGAGCTGCTAAAAGACGATTATCAAACCGGTAAATCGTATCTCATCAATCGCGAAGAAACTGCTTTGCACCATTTTAAGCAAATTTATTATGGGGCCGAAAGTAATTTTCGCATGGGTGATGGCTGGCCCAATTGGGCATTGCTGCTGGTGCCGATCAAGGGGCGGGATGGAAAAATTATCGGTTTTTTTATGGCAGATGATCCTGCGGACTGCCGTATCCCCTCTCCGGAAGCGATTCATACGTTGGAAATATTGGCCAATCAAATCGCCGTCGCTATTGATAATCGTATCATGTACGTGCAAGCCAAAGAACAATTCAAGACCGAGGCCGAGAACGAAAAAGACGAGCGTACATTGCTTGAGATGGCGCCAGAATCCGAGTTTGGCGACAAGGATGAAGATTTCTCCAAAGGTGGCTTTAAAAAGCTGGTTGAGCGGTTTTTGCGCTAAGCATTTGTATACTCATTTTGTTTTAAATCGTAGAATCGCTGGCCTGAAATTGTTTTGAGGCACATCGACGTTACAACTGTGCCCTGTCCAAAACGTATCCCACTGCTCCCGGCACTTTTTTAAACTGCTTTTTCTTGCCGATTACCTCTCTATATAACCCGACAGCATAAAAAGGCCGGCGCTTTTTCGCATTTTACAAAAGGTTCTTGTTTGGATCTGCTCATATTCAACATGAAATGGGAATTGAATTTGTCACATCGAGTTAGGGAACAAGGAACAAAAATTGGGGTTTGAATACTAGTTTGATACATGAACAATGCAATGAATGAGGAATACAATGCAGGATGAAACAGGTCGCCCCCTGCTCGCTGAAGAAAAACAAATCCTTTTAACCGTGGCGCACGAGGCCGTCAACGCCGCGGTTCGCAATCAACCTTTGCCCAAATTGCAGTATACCAGCCCTGTTTTTAAAGAAAAACGTGGCGCTTTTGTTACACTGCGCAATAACGATAAATTACGCGGATGTATTGGCTTTGTGCTGGCCTTACGCCCGTTGTTGGAAACGGTTGTGGAAATGGCGCAGGCCGCTGCGCTCAGTGACCCCCGCTTCACACCCATTGCTCCGGAAGAGTTGCCCGATCTGAATATTGAAATCTCGGTATTGTCGCCGCTGCAAACCATTCAGGACATTTCTGAAATCCAGGTTGGCGTTCATGGCATTTACGTCAAAAAAGGTGTGTTTAATGGCATTTTGCTGCCGCAAGTGGCTGTGGAATACGGCTGGGACCGCACAACGTTTCTGCAGCAAACCTGCTTTAAAGCCGGATTGCCTTTGAACGCCTGGCAAGATGACGATGCAGAAATTAAAATATTCTCCGCACAGGTCTTTTCCGATTTGGAGCTCGCCTGAATTCTCCTCTTTTGCCTACACGACAAAATTCTTGCTTTAAATTCCCTCTTTGTTTACTTTACGAAACCTGTTATGGGTCGGTGCGTATCCTCCGTTAACTCAAGTCTTTAGTTGGATACCAACGCAGGTGTAAACACAAACGTCATTGTCGTGCACGCTCTCAAGGAATCCGATGAAATACGTTAGCCAGCTTTCTCTTTTATTACCGCTTGCGTTTTTTATAAGCGCTGCTATCCAATATATTGGAATTTCATCCGGAACTCCCACCGTCCGAGCCATTTATTTGCGTGATGCGTTTATCTTTATTTCCCTTGTGCTCTCCCTGCCGCTGATTTATAAACAAAAATGGGCCTCGGACCGGAATGTTTTGCGCGGTTTGCGACATCTGTTTTTCCTCATTTTGATTACGAGCGGAATTCTATTCCTGTCCGGCAAACGGTTGGGAGGATTACAAGAGCGCTTTTTTGATAAAGAGGTTTTTATCAGCAACCTAGGCGATAACGTTTTTATCATTTCCTGGGCTTTTTTCTCAATTGTCTTTATCTTAATTGCTCTGGGTACGCTGCGCAATCTCATTTATATCAAACGCAAACGTGCTACCGCCGCCAACTTTACCTGGCTTATGGTTGTTTTGCTGCTCTATTCGGTCACCAGTTTGCCACAACTTTATCCCGATTCGAGACTGCCGGACACCCCCTTGTTCAAATATGTCAATTACGGCGTGTTGTTTATTCTTATCAATTTTGCGGTCATCAATTCGTTTCGCGTTGGTTGGATTAATTATCTCAACAAAAAACAAAAAATCGGCTGTTTTTGGGGCGGTGTCATTTTGGTGCCTGTGCAAATTGTATTTTTGGTACGATTCACGCAAATCAATCCCATCATGTCATTTAGCCCACTGTTGGAGCGCTTTGTGGAAATGGGCATGGTTTTTCTTACTATTTATTTGTGCTTTTCCTTTTTGGCTTTACTGGCCCATTTGCCCACCGCCAAACTGTACGACCGAAAAATGCAGCAAATTCAATCGCTGCACAACCTTTCTCGCGCCCTAAGCTCGGAATTTGATTGGGCGCGTTTGGTGCGCACTATTGTAAAACTTGCCGGCGAAGTGACCGAAGCCGAATTTGTTTGGCTCGAGTTGTACGATCCGGCCACCAACAAGCTGATGCTCATCTCCTCCAAACAACTGACGCCGAACGAGCGCCAATCCTGGACACCGGAATCGCCTCGAAAGCTGATTGAAACGATGCGCACGGCCAAGGAAACCGTTATCTGTAACCAGGTGGGGAAAAATGAGTTGGTGCGCTATTTACAGTCCTGGAAACAGGACTTGGGTTCTGTCATTGCTGTTCCGCTCATTACTTCGGACCGCGTGCTCGGCTATTTGTATACCGGGAAAAAGGATGAGTTTGGCTTTGAGCAGGATGATGCTGAAATGTTGCGCGCCTTTACGGACCAGGCTGCCATAGCTGTACAAAACGCTCGATTGGTGGAAGAGTCTCTGGTCAAAGAACGCCTCGAGCAGGAATTGCGCATTGCACACGAAGCGCAAATGAAGCTTTTGCCCAAAACCATGCCGAAACTCCCCGGCATCGAACTGGAAGCGGTGTGTATCACGGCAAACGAGGTGGGCGGCGATTATTATGACTTTTTTGAGATCGGCGGTGACCGTATCGGCGTGGTCATCGGGGATGTGTCCGGCAAAGGGCCTTCAGCCGCATTTTATATGGCCGAGGTAAAAGGGATTATGGAAGCCCTGGCGCAAGAAACTCGCTCGCCCGAAGAAATGCTCATTGCCGCCAATCGCACTCTTTACAAAAATTTGGATCGCAAAACATTTATTAGCCTCATTTACGGGATTCTTGATCCGCACAATCGAAAATTCACCTTTTGTCGGGCCGGTCATTGTCCGGTCTACTTTATTGGCAGCGATCAGGACAAAGTCAGTCGCTTGGAGCCCAAAGGCATTGGGCTTGGGCTCGATTCCGGGGCGATTTTTGATAAATCCCTGCAGCAAATGCAGATAGATTTAAAACCGGGCGACACCTTTTTCTTATACACAGATGGCGTTACAGAAGCGAGAAATCCCCAGGGCCAAGAATTTGGCGAGGAAAATTTAGAAGTCGCGCTTGAAGCCGTTAAAGCTCAAAGCTCAAACGAGATAAAAAAGCAGATCATTCACGAGATTTATACGTTTTTTGATGGAAAAAACGCCTACGATGATCTTACATTTGTTATTATAAAGGCGTTGTAATCTTGTGCTTTTACTTTATTATAACTGGAGGAAAGAATGGATACTTTTAGTATTAAACGGGTTGATCATCAAGATGTATCAACACTTTATTTGGAAGGTTTTTTGGACGCTCATACAGCGCCCGAGCTGGAGGCGCAGCTCGAAAAACTCATTGAAGAAGGCCGTTACCAAATTGTGGTCAATTTTAAAGACCTCAATTATATAAGCAGCGCCGGTTTGGGCGTGTTTATGGGCTATATTGAAACCATTCGTTCGAATGGTGGCGACATCAAAATGAGTAACATGTCCCCCAAAATATATCGCGTGTTTGATTTGCTCGGTTTTCCCACATTGTACAATATTGTGGAAGCGGAGAATGAGGCTATCGAATTATTTGATAAACCAAATGAAAGTTAAGTCGTACAAGATTTATAGGTAATAGGCTACGAGGACGTAAAATGCAAAACATATACAATATAAATAGGATTTGACACTATGCCAAATAACAAATGTGAATATCAGTTACGTATTCCAAGCGAAACCGACAATTTGGAATTGATTCGCGAGTTTGTCAGCAGGGTTGCGTCCAAAGTAGGTTTTGACGAAGATGATGTCGGCAAAATTGAACTGGCATGTGATGAAGCCTGCACCAACGTCATAAAACATGCGTACGATCAGAATAAAGAGAACAAAAGTCTGGATGTGCTCATTAAAATCGATTTTGATCGATTTACGTTGGTCGTCACCGATCATGGCAAAGGTTTTGATCCGAAAAATATCAAAATGCCCAATATGAAACAATACCTGGCCGAGCTCAAAGTGGGTGGCTTGGGCATCTATCTTATGAAAACGCTTATGGATGAGGTGGATTATGAAATAAAGCCTGGCATTAAAAACCAGGTCAAAATGGTTAAATATTTAATTGATAAAGAAAATTCCCAGCCGGTAGGCGACAATGAGGCGTCTGAATGAATTCCAAAACGCCCGGCGTAAATCCCCAATTTGATTATCGCAGCGTCGAATTACGTTCCTTGTTTGAATTGAGTCAAATCCTCAACTCTTCCCTCGATGTAGATCGTGTTCTTAACAACTGTTTGCTTACCCCCATGGGCCGAATGATGATCAGCAAAGGCCTGGCCCTCTCCATCAACGAGCATGGCGGCTTTGTGGTTAGAGTGGTCAAAGGCATGCCAAAATCCTTGCTTGGCAAACATCTCAAATTAACCTACGATTTTGCCCGACCGGTCGATGTGAACGACATTGACGAATCCGAGTGCAAATTTAAATCCTTTTTTCAGGAATTGGGCATCACCCTCATTGTTCCCATCACCAGCACCAGTCGCATGGTCGGCGCCATATGTTTGGGCGCAAAGATTACCAATGAACCATTTTTAGACCGCGAGATCGAATTCCTCAACTCGCTTTCCAATATGGCAGCCACATCTATTGAAAATGCGCTGATGTTCCAACAACTTAAAGATGTGAATCGTCGTCTGGACAAAAAAGTCCAAGAGCTCAACACGTTATTTGATGTAGGCAAAGAGCTCAATTCCACCCTGGACAAAAACAAAATGACCAACATCCTTATTTATACCATTATGGGCGAGATGGCGGTCAACAAAATTTTAATTGTTTTAAAAGAACAAGATGGATATCGCTTATCGGTTAATCGTGGATTTGATTCTGATATCGATTCTCTCAATTTACTATCTTCTAACGAATTTTTGCAGCGTTTGTTTAAACTGGTGGTTCCCACGGTTATACATTCCGATGCCACGGAGCCAGAATGGCGCGCCTTTTACAACGATTCGGTTCAACTGATCGTGCCGCTGCGTTTACAAGATGAAGCGCGCGGTATGCTGCTGCTCGGTCCCAAAATGTCCCAATTACCCTATGCTCAGGAAGATATGGATTTTTTATCTACCCTATGCAATCGCGTCATGATCTCACTGGAAAATGCCCGGCTCTTTCAAGAGGCCGTGGAAAAAGAGCGCCTCGAAGAAGAAATTGCCATTGCCCGGCAAATCCAACAGCGGCTGTTGCCGCGTACGTTTCCCAAACTCGAATCCATGGAAATTTACGGCTTTAATGTGCCTTCCCGCCAGGTGGGCGGCGATTATTTCGACTGGATCAAAATTGATGATGAAAAAATCGCCCTGGCCATTGGCGATGTATCGGGCAAGGGAGTTGGCGCCTCTCTGCTCATGTCCAATTTGCACGCTGGTTTGCATACGCTGGTGCAGTCCCGTGTTGAGATGAGCGCCATGATCTCGCGCCTTAATGAATTAATCTACGAAAATACCAATTATGATAAATTTATCACCTTTTTTTACGCCGAGGTGGAAATCGAATCTCGACATGTGAGGTATGTAAATGCCGGACACAATCCGCCTTATATTTTTCATAAAGATGGTTCATTTGAAACCTTGGACGAAGGCGGTTTGATTTTGGGTATGATGGCCGGCGTAGCGTACGAAATCGGTTCCGCGCAATTACAGCCTGGCGATATGTTGATCACATTTACGGACGGTGTCACCGAAGCTAAAAATTTGCAGCAAGAGATGTATGAGGAGGAAAATCTAGAAGCATTGATTGCGCAATCGCTGGACAAAAGCGTAAAAGACTTTGCCGGGCTGCTGTTAAACGAGTTGGAAACCTTTAGCCAAGGCATGCCGCAGGGCGACGATATTACCATGCTTGGCCTAAAAGTATTAAACTGAAACAAACGGTATGTTGTTCAATGGAAGCAAGTTTAAACAAAACACCAAAAATTCTTGTAGTTGACGATGATAATCTAAATCGCAAATACTATTTGCAGGTGCTCAAACGGCAGGATTATGATGTAGACGAGGCGGCATCGGGCGAGGAGGCGGTAGAGCGCATTGCCGAAAATAGCTATGATTTGATTTTGAGCGATTTGCAAATGTACAATATTGGCGGACTCGATGTTTTACAGGTTGCCAAAGAAAAAGACAAACATCTTCAAGTGGTCATTATGACTGGCTATGGCAGCATTCCCACGGCCGTAAAAGCCATGCAGCACGGCGCGTTTGATTATTTATCCAAGCCGGTCAATAAAGATGCGTTTTTGATGCGCGTGCATAAAGCCCTCAAAGAGCGAGAAATGCTCCTCAAGCTCGAGGAACAGCAAAAGCGTATCGAGTCGTATAACAATATGATCCAGCGCGATCTCGACCTGGCAAAAAAAGTGCAAGCCAGTTTGGTGCCATCCAGTTTTGAAAATGAGCACGTGGCCATTGCCATCGAATATCATCCGATGATTGCCATTGGTGGCGATTTTCTCAGTGTCAACCACGCTAATAATAATCATCTCAATATAAATATTGTGGATGTTACCGGACACGGCATCTCCGCAGCGCTTTTGGTGAACCGTCTGTACAATGAAATGCGGGAGATTTTGCGCAAAACTCCCGAACCGCGAGAGGTGCTGTCCGACTTGAACGCCTTTTTTTACGCCACCTTTGGAAATATGGGATTGTTCCTCACCATCATGTCCGTGCAATTTGATTTTTCGCAGCGCTGTTTTTATTACGCCGGCGGCGCGCATCCCGCAGCTTTGCACTATAATGCTCAGCGCAAAAGTCTAACCCGACTCTATTCCCAAAATACCATCATTGGATTCGAATCATCCAAGCGTGACCAATTTCAACAGGATAAACGCCGATTTAGCAGCGGCGACCGGCTGGTCATTTACACCGATGGCATTCTTGAAGCCGAGGATAACGCAAAAAATCAATTCGGGTTGGATGGTTTAAAGCAGTCTCTGAAAAGGCATGTTCAAAAGCCGGTAAACGCGACAGCCGCGGATATTATTAACGATGTGCGCGCATTTGCTACTGGCTCTATTCGCGATGATATCATGCTGTTGATTGTCGAGTTAAAATAAGTGTATGATGTTCCGCAATACATCCGTTCTGCTGTTTAATCCCTGGATTTACGATTTTTCCGCTTATGACTTTTGGTGCAAGCCATTGGGATTGCTTTACATAGGCGCCCGATTGCGTCAATTGGGATGCCATGTTCAGTTGATCGATTGCCTGGATCGATTTCATCCCAAATTGCAACCTCTTTTACCGGACGGAGTAAAATCCAAGCCCGATATGTCCGGAAAATTTTATCGCGAGATTATTGAAAAACCACCTGTACTTTGCCACGTGCCACGTTTTTACAGTCGCTATGGTTTGCCCCCGTTTATGGTTCAACAGCTTTTTGATGAACTGGACCCGGAACCGGATGTGATTTTGGTCACATCCTTTATGACCTACTGGTACCCTGCGGTTCGAGATGCGGTAAGCGTGTTGCGTCAACGGTTTCCCAAAGCCAAAATTTTGCTGGGCGGTATTTATGCGACCTTGTGCAGTGAACACGCCCGGAAAACAGTAAAGCCGGGTCTGTTATTTCAAGGCGAGTCTGAAGAACATATAGTCGAGTGGTTGGCGAATCTCAAGGGAACAAAAGTGGCGCCGATGCAGAATCTTGATGATTTGCCATTTCCGGCTTACGATCTCTATCCCAATTTAAAATCAGTGGCACTGCTTACATCCCGCGGTTGCCCCAACCGATGCACGTTTTGCGCATCCCACCAATTGGTGCCTCGGTATCGGCGTCGTTCCGTAAAAAATGTGGTTGAGGAAATCGAACACTGGTACCGAACATTTAATATTCACCATTTTGCCTTTTTTGACGATGCCTTGCTGCATCGAGCTGATTCGTTTGCAAAGCCGATGTTGCGCCAGGTTATCCATCATGGTTGGCCTGTGCAGTTTTACACGCCGAATGGGCTGGCGCCGCGCCACATCGACAAGGAATTAGCGGAGCTATTGTACCACAGCGGCGTTAAAAACATACGTCTCAGTTTTGAAACCATCAATCCGGAGCGTCAAAAACGTATGTCCTCAAAAGTGACCAGCTCCGATCTAGAAACGGCGCTAAACTATTTGGAAAATGCCGGATATAACCGGCGCGATATTGGCGTGTATCTGCTTATGGGCTTGCCGGACCAATCCGCGCAGGAGGTGCGTGATTCCGCCGAATTTGTGCACCAATTGGGCGCCAGCATCAATTTGGCGTCATTTTCTCCGGTTCCCGGAACCGATGAGTGGCGGGCAGCCATCAGAGCCGGATTGTGGCACTCGTCCACGGATTTACTGCTGTCCAACAAAAGCCTGTTTCCAATTTGGTCATCCACCATGGGGTATAAACCGGCTGTAAACCAAGTCAAACAGATCAAAGCGCTGAATCAAAAACTGTTGAAAGATTGATCTGATTTGTTTTGTTTTAAACTGGTGTTTCAATTTCTTATCAATTTGTGGGAGCGCCTCATACAAATCATTCCATGGCAAAATTTTTATCTTCTTTTCACCAAAAAAAATTGTAGATTGTATGATGTCAACGTCTCCCTTGTCTAATTGGCTTATGATTTATATC
>CAYPZM010000002.1:0-34423 GCA_964414825.1 uncultured Cytophagia bacterium
TTCTCCAAGTCTAAGGGCCTTATTATAATCTGTAAAATAATGGATACCCGCCATGTTTCGTCCGATCGAAATATTAGCGGCTAGCTTGTCGAGTTCGCCACCTACGGTTAGTTTGGAATTGCCCCGAGTTGCACGTAGTGATCTCAGAACCTCGTCCTGCCATTGCTCCCCTCCGGGTTTCTGTTGAGGACGATCTGACGTATAGGCTTCCAGAGCACTGCCATCCTGATTCACGGTTAGAATTTCGGAAAATTCGAACGATTCATCAAAAAAAGCTTTGAGCACGGTTACGCATGCACCGGCAATTGCCGCATGGCCGGCTCCGTAAGAGGGATGCATGGGAGAACCTTCAGGATAGGCGAGCGGCAGAAAAAAAGTACCATCGCCCTGTTGATCTTCATTGCGCTGATAAATATCCTGCAATACTGAAGCATTGAGTAGATCCGAATGGATAGGATAGTCTTGCTGACTTTGCAGGCTAAATTGCACCAGTCCACCAAGCGCCTCTGGCCGCAAACGGCGATGCACATACCATTTTTGATACCAAACAGCTTTCAGGGCGCGTGCCGCCGCTTCCGCTACAAGTGATAATATGTGAGCGACACCTAGGGTCGCAAAACCGGTTTGTGTCTGCGAATCGATATACGGATTGCCGTGATCAAACGGAACGCCCATATCCAAAAGAATCAAGCATGCAATTAAATAAGCTTGGTAGGATAAATCATAATGTACATAGTTAGCGAGATCGCGAGGTGTTCGAATAAAGCGAGGTGTGGAGTCAAACTCAATATCTTCAATTGCTTGCTTGCCGTTTTGAATGTCGAGAAATGTTTGGTAATCCGTAACATAATCAATATGCGCTAGAGGTGTTCTTTGCTTTTGCGAAAAGGTAAGGGGGCCGAAATTAACGAATCCTTCTTCGAACGAACTGGTTTTTGAGTGGGTACCACGAATCAAAAACTGCGACACATAAGGCCCGACCCGATCTCCATGGGTGATTCCCCGAAACAGATTTTGTTGTGTGAGTTGTTGGCCCTCATGTACCAGTTCAATATATGTAGGAAATTCGTGCGTTAGTGATGTAATGCAGCGCTGCACCAGATTGTTCCTTCCAAAGTCCTCAAAGTGAACATCGCGCAATAATGCCATCCAATAAAGTTCTGCCATTTCAGGCGCACCGGCTTTACTGTCTATTCGAGGTGCGGGCGGCATAAAAAACGGCTCCGAATTTGTGCAGTAGTTTAGGGTTGCCAGGCCGGCCATGGGATTCGCCAGTCGTCTCGCTGCAGGCGAACCCATGGGAATGGCTTCAAAATCGCGTTGGCTCCCGGAGGTTAGAGCGTGCAGATACACACGATAAGCACTTTCCTCAACCTCACCGTATTCGTTATGGGGCAGGCCTTTGGTAAAATTGGCAATGTACGATAGCTGATTTCTCGAATTTCGATAGTCGATCTCTTCGCCATTAGATGCCTGTGGAGCAAAATCATGTTGAATGTTCTCATCCGCTAATCTGTTGCTCATTATGGAAGGAATATGGTTGTCAAGCGCAATGTTTTCCATGTTTTGAATCCGATAAATTGCTAAAATAACATCTTTTATAGGTACAATTATGAAGTTAAATTTTGATCATCAACATACAGAAAATCGCCATGTTTGTCGTTCGATAAAACGTGGTGACTGGATTATATACCAGTGTCCAAAATGCGATTATGTTATGAAACAGCATTTTGAAACCGGTGAGTTAATCATCGAAAATGCCAAGGCTGATATTCACCACTCTGGTACGTTTAGGTCGCCGGCATTTATCGACGCGATTAAAGCGCAAAATTGATCGGCCAACACTGACAAAAACAGATTCTCGACTATTCGAATATCAAATCAAATTCTTCACGGCCAGAAACTTGAATAGAAGGAATCGAATACTGAATATTTAATTTATATTCTCCTTTATCTACAGGATTAAAATTTATTCTCTTTTGAAAGCTCGTGTCTTCTCCCTCAATATGATGTGCAAAGCTTTTCAGTCCCAGCATCTTTTTTGTTTTTGTGCTGATTAATACCATGTTTCCATACAAATCCGGTTCGGTTACATTTGTTTTTTTAAATCGCAAAACAGGCGGCAAAGCAAAGTCGGTTTCCACCACAAACGCTTTTTGCCGAATCAGTGGTTTGGACATGTCGCTGATTGTCTCATCTTGCAATACCGAAAGCTGTTTGATGACATGGTTCTCCAAGACAACAGAAGTCTGTGTTTTTTTCGGACGCGCCTCCGTCTGCGACGTTTGCACTGGCTCCAAAGGCATACCATTGAGCTCCTTGTCGATGATATCCGGCAAATGCTTTGATATAAAGCCCTTGATTGCATCACCGCTTAGGCCATCAATTACTTTTTTGTCTTTGGACAGGGCATGGCTGATGATGAGCTTGTAAGAGTCATTGATTTTGATGGTTTCAATTCGAAAGCTTTCTTTTGGAGCGGCCGGAATTTTTTCTTTTTCTTCCTCTTTTTGTAGCTCTTGCATCTGTTTTTCAAGCGCGTCCAGTTTGGTGCCAATGCCCTTTAGTTTCTGATTGAAAACTTTTTTTACATCTTCGACCGAATACCTCTGAATCTGTTTTTTTATATCCAGCAAATCAGCTTGTATGGTTTTAAAATTTTCTTCAATACGGTTGAACACTTGGACGTCGGGAAGTTTGTTTAAAAGCTTTTCCGTGTTTCCTTTGGTTTGAACCGTGGTCTCACGAACGGATGATAGCTCGGTAAACAGCGCTCGAAACTCGGATTCAAAGCCGGATAGCGGCATATCACCAAAAACCTTTGAATCAAACGAGTCTGTAGTTGTGGGTGGTTTGCTCGTGGCTGTCTTTTTGGGAGCCTTGTCCGCTTGGGTTTCAATCGGTTCATCATTTTGCTCTGTCATGACGCGACCTCTTTGGATTAAGAGAATCGTTGACACATTGCCAACGATTCTCTGCGTTTATTGAAAATGTTACATCACCGGATTTTCGATCAACTGAAACGACATGGATTCATCAAAACCGGAGATGGGCATGCGTATCGGTTTTTCAGGATCTTTACGATTCCAGAATTCCCAACTCACGACTAATTTGAAAACACCTTCGTGCGCAATATCGGGATTGTCTTTCCAAAAGCTCGGTTTAATAACTGTGTGCGCAGTAAAGATCAATTCCTGCTCTGTAGACGGGTCTTCCCAATACCACACATTTTCTTCTTCTGGCGTGGCAACAAGCGGTACCCAGTTTGTTTGATACAGAAGAGTTGGCGCACCACTACCAAAGGTGAGAGGATGAATATGAAATCTTGTCCGGGACTGATATTCCTTATTGCCCTCCAACCATTTGACAAAACTGCCGCTTAACCGACCGGTATGATCGATGCAAGCTTCTGTGGTGATGTCAATAATTTGGTCGTGCTCAGTTGGATCACCGTGTCCGGCTTGCGGAGATGTTTCGTAAATGCAGGGGAATCCCTGATTCCGCAGCGGATTGCCATATTTGTCATAAACGGATTCATGTGCGGGTTTTTCGGAAGAATGAGTCAGATCAACATTTAAATGGCAAAATCCACCCGCTGCCAATTTTGTTTTGTATTCTGGCTCTTTTGTAGGACCGTTTTCCGGAATTGGAAAGTCGAACGCAAACCATTTTTCTAATGTAATCCCCTTTGATGGGTTGACAAACGTATCCATGATAAACCTCCTTAAAGTTGATAAATGATGATTGACAGTCCGGAGCTCCCCTAAACTGTTTGCTTGAAATATAACGTTTCTCCTTAATGAAGAATTAAATGGCGCTTAAAAAACACTTAAAACGAATGAGATTTAATTTTTTTCATCAAATCCAGGGTTAATTTGCTCGGTATTATCCCCAAGTGCTCCTTGAGAATGGATTCGCATTTGAAAAATTGCTTGATAGCCCGATCATTTTGACCGGTTCGATAATAGCATCGGATCAATCGCCGGTGCACATCCTCACGGCACTGATCCGTGTTTAATATTTGGGTGCAAATGGAAATGGCAATTTCAGGCTTGCCATTTATGCTATAATGATGACTGATTTTGTTCAACATTAGTAAAAATGTCTCTTTGAGATTTTCTCGCTCAAGATCGGTCCATTCCTCATACATAAAGTCTTCTAATAAATCTCCTTTGTATAAGGAAATGGCAGAGTTGTAAGCTATCAATGCGCGCTCAAGATCGCCCGCTTCTTCCAACGTTAATCCCTCTCGCCACTGTTTGCGAAAGGAGTCCACATCGAGCCAAACAGTAATATTGGGATTCAGTTGATAGCATTCCTTGGTAAACAGGATAATCTTTTCAGGCTTTATGAAATGGCAAAAGGTTTCGCGTATTTGATGAATGGTAACATTTAGACAATTCCGTGCCGACTCTGCAGTAACATCCGGCCAAAATTTTTCCATAAGCACCTCGCGAAACACCGGCTTGTGTTTGAAAGCCAAAAACGCAAACAATTCTTTTGACTTTTTTCCTGACCATCCTTCAATACGTTCCTTGTTTATCTCGACTCGAAAGTGCCCAAAGAAACAAATCTCGAGCGCAAGGCTTTGCGATGTATTGCAGTTCGGTTTCTTTTCAGGTGTTTGCATTTCCATCAAGGGCAAGGCGGGTAATGATTTGATTACTTTTCTATCCCCAAATTTCCTAAAGTGACGCATCAACAAACGACCGAATGAATTCACGCCATGTTCGGCAGCCTGAAACCATTTAGAAATTGTAGGAGGCTTTGAAAGTTGCTTGGTGCAAATTTTTTGAATAGTAAAGTCTAATTCGGTTTTTGAGAAGGGATATTCTAAAAATTCATCCAATCCGGAATTTAAGGCCAAGCCTAAAAAATCATTTGTGACCTTTTGTGCAATTAGAATAACAGAGACTCGTGCCGTTGCGTACTTTAGGTTGCGTATTAATGCTAGTATGGTATCGTCGCAGGAGTTGGACACTAAAATAACAATCTGCGGATGAGAATGTCCAGCTTCTTGAATCAGCCGCGCGCTTTCGTAGATGTGTTGCAGCGTATAGCCTTGAGGTAGACAATGTTGCAGATCCGGTATTGTTGCGAACCTTCCCTGCTCAAATATAAAGATAGAACTCCCCATTCCAAATTCCCACATATTTGGAATTAAAAACTATTGCGGACACTACAAAGGACAAAAATAAACCAAGCTTTTCCTGTTTTTCGCAAATGCGAACTTTTAGGGCAGGGCCAAAAAAATCAAAATTTGCATTGGCTATAAGTGAGAGCTATCGATTCAGTGCCAGGTGTTTGTATTCAAAAAAGGGTAATAGGAGCGCGTCTAGCCGGGTATGCTGCACGAGGTCCCTGCCTTTTAATACAAAAGATGTGCCGTTGGAACCAACAAAAGCAAAATACAGCAACCATAAATTACAATCATATAAGAGAGGTAGAGTTGCCAGAATAACAGGGGGGTAAAAAATAGTATGGTCAACATACCATATCTGAGGTTGTTTTACCAAGACTATGAATGGAAAAGCTGGGAACGATTTTGCAATTTGCAATACGCAGATCCACCTAAAGCGCTTCGGTTTAGCGTTAATCCAGGACCCGAACCTGCACGCGGCTCGGAAATTCGGCGCTGCGATAGACCCGATTCATAACCGTGATAAAATCGCTGGAATCGGCCTCGAAAATATTCTCCACATAACGCTGCGGGTTCCGATCAAACAACGGAAACCACGTGCTTTGAATTTGCACCATGATGCGGTGATTCCGTTTAAAGGTGTGCAGCACATCCAGTAACTCGAACGAAAGAGGTGTTATGTGGTTGGCGACAAAGGCTTTTGGAAATTCATAACTGTCTCTAAACCGGCCGCGAAAAATTTCTCCGCGCACTAAAAGCCGGGCTGCCGGTTTGGTGTCATGATCGTTGGGAAATACATCAATGACTTTGACTACCCAATCGGATGCCGTGCCGGTTGTCGATACAAAAAGATCGGCCAGCATTGGGCCGGCAATGGTCAAGTCCTGCTCCAGCGGTTTCGAGGTAAAGGTCAACACATCGGGACGGCTGCCGGCAAAGCGCTGATCCTCGGTCATGTACTCTTTGACCCAGCGCGTTGAAATTTGTTTGGTGTACGGCACGGGATTGTCCGGATCGCTGATGTATTCATCAAACAGAGTATCCGAGGTCGTGGATTTTTCAAACGAGAGCTGATTATTTTCCCGCAAATAGATCGATCTGGATTCCAGTTTATTAGGCGGCCAGGCCGGAAATGTGCGCCAGCGGTTGGCGCCGGTTTCAAAGACCAGAGCTTCGGGAAAATCCGGAGTTTTGTTGTTGCGCAATGTGGTTTCGAAAAAGTCGAGCAAATAGCGTTCCTGGAACCAATCGGACGCGTTAAAGCCAAAATCCCGGTCGCCCAAACTGGACATATCATCCCACACCCAGGCTCCGTGCGACCAGGGACCCATAACCAGCATGTTAAAAATTTGGGGATTGTTTTCTTCCACTGCGCGGTAGGTGTTTAATGGTCCGTATAAATCCTCGGCATCGCACCAGCCGCCGACGGTCATAACCGATGCTTTGATGTTTTTGAGATGCGGCAAAATATTTCGAGATTGCCAAAAATCGTCATAATTGGGATGCTGCGTGAGTTTATTCCAAAATTCGATTTCACCCTGGAAATACTTGTCATTGGCATTTTTGAGCGGTCCCAGATCGAGATAAAACTGATAGCCATCCGGCGTACCAAAATCGAAACGGTCGTTGAATTCGGTGGTCAAATCCTGGCGCGGTTGGCCAAAAAACGAGAAAAAGTTAAACGTAAGCGCTAGCGTAAAGGCGCCGTGGTGATGCATGTCGTCCCAAAACCAGTCGGCTATGGGCGCTTGTGGAGACACTGCTTTGAGCGCCGGATGCGAGTCGATCATACCGGCCGAGCAATAAAATCCGGGATACGACACGCCCCACATGCCCACGTTGCCGTTGTGGCCGTCCAGGTTGTTGATCAGCCATTCGATGGTATCATATGTGTCGGTGCTTTCGTCGATTTGATCACGGGTTTTGTTGGGCACATGCGGCCGCATGTTAATAAATTCACCTTCGGACATAAAGCAGCCGCGCACATCCTGAAAAACAAAAATATAGCCCTGTTTTTCAAACTCTTCGGTCGGCCCCAGCCAAGTCGGATATTCATCCACGCCGTACGGTTTTACGCTATAGGGCGTACGCATGAACAAGATGGGGACGGTTTTGGAGTCGTACGGTTTGTACACAGATGTAAATAGCGTCACGCCATCGCGCATTGGAATGCGGTGTTCGAATTTTTGGTAGTGTTGATGGATGTATTGTTGGCGAGATAAATCTTTTGAAAATGTCAAGCTGCAGACAAACAAAATCAGAGCGAACCACTGCAGACGAGAAACCATGGGTAAACCTCAAGTTGTATTAGAAAGAGGATTGATGCAATGCTTAAGACAGGAATTTCCCGATTGATGTATCGGGAGAAAAATAGAGACGCGATACATCGCGTCTCTGTGGCAGGATAGTTAACTCAATAATTTTTTCAAATTCTTGTAACTGATGGTAATTTCGTCGAGGATGTCCTTACCCTCGCGGGTGCGGTCTTGCTCGACGATGTAATACGACACACCAACGTCTTTGGCTTTTTTGATCACAGCCGGCATGTCAATAACACCTTCGCCAACCGGGGCCAATTTGCCGTCTTTGTCCAGATCTTTCATGTGCAACAAAACGACGCGATCGCTATATTTGTCGATCAATTCAACCGGATCGACACCGGCGTTGTAAACCCAGGCCACATCTACTTCGGCTTTGACCAGGTCGGCATCTGTTTCCGAGAAAATGACGTCCCAAAGTGTGCGGTCGCCCTCGACTTGTTCAAATTCGAACGAGTGGTTATGGTAACAGAGCTGCATGCCTGCCTCTTTTACCTTGTAGCCAAAGGTGTTGAGGTTGTAGGCAAATTCTTGCAAACCGCGCACATCGGTGCTGCGAAAATGTCCCGGCATCGAAGGAACGACAATGTATGGCGAGCCAATTGCGCTGTTAAAGTCGATCACTTTTTGCGCGTTATCCAAAAAGTTGCCATAGCCTTCATGCGTTCCGCAGGTGTTTGCCCCGAGTTCCTGCAAAAAGGCGTTCACTTCTGCTGCATCCATACCGCCGTAACCGGCAAATTCAAAATGTTTGTAGCCAATTTCGGCAACTTTTTTCAAAGTGCCTTTAAAATCTTTGCCGCTTAAATCGCGAACAGTATAAAGTTGAATTCCAATAGGCAAGTTCGAAGCGGCGCGGGTGGTTCCGAGTCCGGCAAACGTCAGCGCGCCCGTGGCGGCCAACCCTTTTACAAAATCACGTCTGTTCATCGTTGCGTTCATGTTATGTCTCCAGTTAAAGGATCAAAGTTTAGTCGATGACAAAGTAATTGATTTACAAAGAAATATCAAGCGGATTTATTCAAAGAACCATTAATCATCCATCATGCTCGATGAGGTGTCGTGCGACGAACGCGGATAAAGGTCTTGCAGTTCGTCGGCAATGGTGCCTTCATAAAGCGGCACATTTAGCAGATAGCCAGCGCGGCCCACCATGTGTGCGGCAATGGGCGCGGTGATAAAGACAAACCCAACAATCAACAACGATTCGACCAAATTGTACCAACTAAAATAATAGATTACAAATCCGCCGAGCATGAGCCCGACGCCAAACGATGCAGCTTTGGTGCTTGCGTGCATTCGCGAAAATAGGTCCGGAAATCGAAAGATACCGAGTCCGGCCAGGAACATAAAAAACGAGCCCAAGATTAAAAACAGCCCAACTATCCATTCGGTCATTTTGAAGCCCTCTTTTCCAAATATTGTGCAAAGGCCACGGTGCCGATAAACGCCACCAGCGCCATAATAAATGCGGCGTTTAAATAAATAGGCAGCGCGGTTACAAATGAATACATGATGATGATTCCCATCACAAACATGGTAAACAAATCGATAGCGACCACACGATCTGCAATGCTGGGGCCCTTGAGCAAGCGCAAAAATGTCAATAAAAGTCCGGCCAGCAAAAGTGCAAATGAAATATAAACCGCAACTTGCAAAACAGGGGGAACATTGACCATCATCGTGACATCTCCAGGATTCGATTTTCAAAACTTTCTTTTAACACTTTTTTGGTCTGATCGAGATCGTCAACATACATGGCGTGGACGTAAATGATTTTGCGATCCGGAGAAACATCCAAACTGAGTGTTCCAGGGGTCATGGTGATCAAATTATTGAGCGCCATAAGCTGAATGTCCGTTTTAACGTCCACTGGCAACGCAAGAATGGCCGGGCGCATACGATGTTTTGGCGTAAGAATATCCGTAGCTATCTGAACATTGGCCAGGATAATTTCTCCCAAATAGAAAAAGAAAAAGCTGATGAGCCCGAAAAAGGTACGCACAAGGGTAAATAGTTTCATGGTGCTGATCCTCCTAATACGGCGTTAATATAGACCGACGGATTTGACAATTGATCTGCCGCAGACAATGATATGTTAATAAATGGCTCTGCGTACAAGCTGACAACCACGGTCAAGCCAGCCATTATGATAATCGCCGTTAGCATGCTCGTATAAATGTTGTCTTTTTTGAATGATGACCTCGTATCCTGAGGAGCAGGCTTCCAGAAAACCTCTGACCAAATTTTGGTCATTGAAAAGAGAGTAAACAAACTAACAAACAGAGCTACTGCCACAATGAAGTATCCCTGCAAACTGAGCCCCGCTTTAACGAGGATAAATTTGCCCCAAAATCCGGTTAGCGGCGGAATTCCGGCGAGTGCAAATGCCGGAATGATGAATAAAATGGCCAGGCCCGGCTGGGATTTATACAAACCGCCAAGTTTTTTCAAAGCGTAACTGCCTTGTACGTGATGAACCAGACCGCTTATCAGAAACAGATTGGTTTTTGCCAGCATGTTGTGGAAAATATAAAATACAGCCCCGGCCAGGGCGAGCTTGGAAAATAGCCCCAGGCCCATAATCATATAGCCGATCTGACTAATGATGTGAAACGATAACAATCGACGAAAGTCATATTCGACGGCGGCACCAATGACGCCAAAAAACATGGTCAGGCCCGCAATAACCAACAAGGCATTATGGGTTACAGCGCGATCCCAAATAAAAATAAGCGTAAACGTGCGGATGAGGGCATAGACCCCGACTTTGGTCAGCAGTCCCGAAAACACGGCTGAAACTGCGGCCGGGGGAGTATGATAGGAGGCCGGCAGCCAAAAGTAGAGCGGAAAAACAGCAGCTTTGATGCCAAATGCTCCCATCAACAAAAGCGAAGCGATTTTTACCAGGATGTCGTCAGAGGATTGACTTACGCGTATGGCCAGGTCGGCTAGATTTAATGTTCCCAGTTTTCCATACAACACGGCAATGGCAACCAAAAAAAATGTAGAAGAGAGCAGGTTGAGAGTGACGTATTTTACCGCGCCTTCAATTTGCGGCCGTTCACCGCCAAGGACCATGAGCACAAAGGAGGCGATCAATAGCACTTCAAACCAGACATACATGTTAAAAATATCGCCTGTGGTGAATGCCCCATTCACTCCCATGAGCATAATATGAAACAATGCGTAATAGCCAAAGGCGTGCCGTTTCGGATCGATGCTAAAAAATGAATAAATGCTGATGGCAAAGCCGATGAATCCGGAAAACAATACCATAATGGCGCTAAAAATATCGACGACAAAGGTGATACCAAACGGCGCCGGCCAATTGCCGATTTGCATGACTTGAATGCCGTTGTCGAGCACTTGTTTAAGCAGAACTGTAGAAGCGGCCAACAAAGCGGCGGTTCCGGCAACGCCGGCAATTTTGCCAATCCGGTTTGGCAGCAACAATGCAAAAACCGCCGCAATAAATGGAATGAGAATGGGAGCAACGATCAGCATGTTCATTGGTCGGTCCCCCGCATCTGGTGCAAATCGTCTGTGCCCACGGATTCGTGCGCCCGGTGCATCAACACCATGGTGAATGCCAGCACGCCAAAACTGATGACAATGGCGGTCAAAATGAGCGCTTGCGGCAAGGGATCAACATACGGCGCGACGGGTAAGGTTTGGCCTTCAGGGACAATGGGGGGATTGCCTTTTTGAAACCCACCAAGCGTAAAAATGAAAAGATTGGTCGCCTGGCTCAATAACACCAGTCCGAATACCAGTTTGACGATACTGCGACGCAGCAGCAAATAGACGGCAGCGCCAAACATCACACCAATCAACACGGCAAAAATCGCGACCATTAGTCCTCCTCCGATAATGTGAACACAATGGTCAACATAACGCCGATGACGACGAGATAGACACCAGTATCAAACAGCAGCGGGGTGCCAAAATGTTGTTCGCCCACAAGCGGTAAATCAACTTTTACCCACAAACCGGTCATTAGCGGTTTGTGCAGAAATGTTGAGAGCAGCGTGCTGAACATGGCGACGGCGAGGCCGATGCCGATCAATGCCCGGCTGTCGATGCGCAGCTTTTGTTTTGCGGCTTGAACACCAAGAGCTACATTGTATAAAATGAATGCTGCGGCGGCCATTAATCCGCCAATAAAGCCACCTCCGGGCAAATTGTGACCGCGCCACAAAATGACCACAGAAATGATTAAAAACGGCAGCAACAATTGTTTGGCCGCAATTTGTAAAATATGCGATTGCATCTATTTTTCCTTTGATCCTAATTTCAATTTTAGCAAGGCATACACGCCGAGTGCCGCCACCGAAAGCACGGTGATCTCGCCCATGGTATCAATACCGCGAAAATCCACAAGAATAACATTGACGATATTGTGACCGTGCGCTTCTTTAACACTGTTTTCTATAAAATACCATGAAATCCGATCTAGCGACGCCGCAGATGTTTTGATAAACACCAATGAGGTTATGAGCACCCCAACCAGGCTGGCTAGTATGGCGTCACGAATTCGAGTCGAACGTTTCGAAAGTTTGGAAAACGCCGGAAATCGGTACAACACGAGCACGAATAAAACCACGGTTAGCGTTTCGATAACCAGTTGCGTGATCGCCACATCTGGCGCGCCGTGAAGAATGTATATTAGCGCTACGCCCAACCCGACGACTCCGAGTGCGGCCACGGCAGTCAAACGGCCGCGCGTGAGAATGGCGATGAAGGTGGCGGCAATCATCAACAATGCAATGCCGAGATCCACAAAATTAAAGTCCTGGGTGTTAATGTCAAATTTAAAGTCGTGTGACGTGATCACCTGCGTCCACAGCGCCAGCACCATCACAGAAAAAATGGTGATGAGATAATTGTACAGGTTGCCACTCTGAAGCTGTCGCGTAACAAAGCCGGAGAGGGATAAAAAGCCATCCAATCCTTTTTTAAACAATACAGACGGATAAATGGGGCTCAATACAGAGAGACGTTCTGCGAGGTGCACAAAACGAGGGCGCGCGACAAAAAACAGGAATCCGAGTAAAAGCGTGACGATGCTGAGTATTAGCGCCGGGTTGAAACCGTGCCAGAGTTTCAACTTTACTTTAACCGCTTCAGCAGCAACGGCAGAAACGGTTGGTGAGAAAATGGGTTCCGAAACCAAAACCGGCAGTATGCCCAATACCAGACCGGCAGCCGCGGCAATTAGCGGGCCCAGCCAGAGTCCCGGTTTGCCCTCGTGAATGTGGCCGAGGGTTTCGTGCTTTTTACCAAAAAACGGGCGAATGCCCACAACAATGCCAACTGTAACGTTTACGGCATTTGCAAACAAACCGGAAAAGACGAAAACTGCAATCCAGAATGGTGCGTGCAGTTTGGCTTCATACACCAATTCTTTGCCGATAAAGCCAAAAAATGGTGGTATACCGGACATGGAAAGTGCAGCGAGCAATGCAGCCGCAGCAGTAAAGGGCATAAATCGACCCAGGCCGGTCAAAAAACGCACATCGCGTGTGCCGGTTTCGTGATCGATGCCGCCAGCCACCATAAACAAAGAGCCTTTGTACAGCGAGTGCACGAGCAGAAACACCATGGCGGCTTTGACAGCGAGAACAGTGCCCAGCCCAATCAACAATGTAATCATTCCCAGCGCGGAAATGGTGGTATAGGCTAATAATTTTTTCAAATCGTGTTGCGGTAACGCCAATGCTGCGCCGAGAACCATGGTAATGCCCCCAAACACGGTAACGAGTGTGTTCCATTCAACCGTGCCGCCCAAAACCGGATTAAGTCGCGCCAGCAGAAAAATACCGGCCTTGACCATAGTGGCCGAGTGCAAATAGGCGCTAACCGGGGTTGGTGCGGCCATGGCTCCCGGAAGCCAAAAATGAAACGGGAATTGTGCGGATTTGGTAAAGGCGCCCAACAAAATGAGGAGTAAGATGGGAACATATAGCGAGCTGCCGCGGATTTGCTCGGCGTTTGCAAACATGTCGGTAAGGTCAAAACTTCCGGCGATCAATCGCATCAATATGAATCCGGCAAACAAGGCCAAGCCGCCGATGCCGGTTACTAAAAGCGCTTGCAGCGCCGCCCACCGCGAATCTGCTTTTTCATGCTTCCAGCCAATTAATAAATAAGACGTAAAGCTGGTGAGCTCCCAAAATACAAACATGGTAAACAGATTTCCGGCCAGCACCACGCCCAGCATAGCGCCCATGAATAGCAGGACGATCATGTAAAACCGCCCGGCATACGCATCGCGAAAAAAATAGGCGGATGCGTAAATCACGATGAGAAATCCGATAAAGCTAATAATGAGTCCAAAAAACAGACTGAGGCCGTCGATGTATAATTTTAGTGAAATGTCAAAGGTGGGCAGCCATGTCAATGCCAGCTCGTTCACTTCGCCCTGGCTTATGGCGGGCACAAAACGGAGTAGCAGCACAAAGATGGCCGCGGGTAACAGCGCAATGATCCATCCCCAGCCGCTTTTTCGGCGCACAAACAATGGCGAAATAAACGCTATGACAAAAATGGACAAGAACGTGTATAACAATTCCATGGTGTTTTATATCCGCTATTAACGTTACCCTCCTGCACAATCGCGAGGGGAAAATGCAGCTTTAAAATTTTGTCTAACAAAACAGCCAATAATTCCCGGCTATTCCTGAATTGCGCGAATGGACATTTGCATGCGCGCTCAACAATCTGTATTTTTATTGAGATGCAATAATTGTGATTTTTCTTCAAATATGGTTATCTTTATTATAGTCAATTGCCACAAAAACGCAAGGTCAAAGCACTAGTAAGGATTTATTTCCTGGATCAATCTCGAATCCTGAGAGTACGCAATGATTTATAAAGCTTTTATCTAATTGATTCAGTGTGTTTTGAGGGCTTTGTGGCCAACTAATCCCTTCAGCTTTTCGTAAGGACATCGCCATGAAATTAATTATTTTTTGCTTGCTACTGTTGCCCGGTCTCCTCGCCGCAGAGCCTTCCCGTCAGCAACTCGCTCAGGATATAGAATCCGTTTGGGTGAATGACATTTTACACGCCTGGTATCCGCGTTGTGTGGATGAAGGATTTGGCGGGTACCTGACCCGATTTGATTACCAATGGCAGCCGCTCGAGCCCCAACATAAAATGATTGTCACGCAGGCGCGGCACGTGTGGACTGCTTCCAAAGCAGCGCATGAATATCCTGATGATCCTCGCTACCGATCTGCGGCCGAACATGGCTATCACTTTTTAAAGCAGAGCATGTGGGACAGCGCGTATGGCGGGTTCTATCAGCTTTGCAATCAAAAGGGTGAAAATATTACCAAAGGTAATGAAAAAACCACGTATGGCAATGCCTTTGGGTTGTATGGCGTTTCCGCTTATTATGAGTTGACCGGCGATCCCGGGGCTCTTGAATTTGCAAAGGAGATTTTTTATTGGATCGACAAACATGCGCACGATCCTGCGTATGGGGGTTATTTTCAAAACTTGCGACGCGATGGCAGTGTTTTACCGCGCGGCGCCGAATCGGAGTTGGCCTCGATTGCAGGCTTGAAGGATCAAAATTCCTCCATTCATGTGCTGGAAGCGTTTACCGAGCTTTACAGAGTGTGGCCGGACACTTTGTTGAAAAGACGTCTTACCGAAATGTTGCTGCTCATCCGCGATACCATTACCACGGACAAGGGGCATATGAATCTGTTTTTTGAAGCGGATTGGACGCCAATTTCGCACAAAGATTCCAGCGAGGCCTATATTCGCGAAAATTATTATCTCGACCACGTCTCGTTCGGCCACGATGTCGAAACCGCGTTTCTGATGTTGGAGGCGTCGCATGTATTAGGAATAGAAAACGACGAACGTACGTTGCTCGTTGCCAGGCGTATGGTCGACCATGCGCTGGCCAATGCCTGGGATGAAATATATGGCGGTTTGTTTGATGAAGGTTATTATTTCAAAGGCGACGAAGATCTGACCATTCTCAGCGATCACAAATCCTGGTGGTCGCAAATGGAGGCCTTGAATTCTTTTTTAATGATGTCGCTAATTTTTCCTGAAAAAGAGCTCTATTTTGAACGATTTTTGCAACAGTGGCAGTTTATAAATACCTATCTCGTGGATCACAAGTACGGAGGCGTCTATCCCAGACCAATTGCCAGGCATCCGGAGGCCAACACCGCAAGAAAAGCACAGGAATGGAAGGGACCCTATCACACCAGTCGAGCGTTAGAAAATTGTGTGCACATGCTTAAAACGAACGAGCTGCCTTTTTGAGTAGATTCGGGACGGTAAAACGAGCTGAAAAAACCAGAATTAGGACGTAGAATGAAACAAATTGCCTGGCTGACCGATATTCATTTCGATTTTCTTAACCTTTATCACATTGAACAGTACTGCAAATCCGTTAAACAACAAAATCCGGACCTGGTGTGGATTGGCGGCGACATTAGCATTGCGCCGCTATTGACCACACATTTGAGCTTGATCGAGCATTATCTGCAATGTCCGATCTATTTTGTCCTAGGCAACCACGATTATTATCGCAGTTCAATCCAAGAGGTGCGCGACACCATCGCAAAATTTTCGCAAGAGCACGAATATTTGTTCTGGTTGCCGCAGCACGGCGTTGTTAACCTGCCCAATTCGATGGCTATGGTTGGCCACGGATGTTGGGCCGATGGACGGCTGGGCAATACCAACTCTGAGTTGTTGCTTACGGACTATGCTCTGATTGACGAGTATGATGGGTTGGAAATGGCAGATCGTTTTAGAAAAATGAATGAATTGGGCGATTTGGCCGTGCAGGAGCTGGAGCCTCAATTGATTAAAGCTCTAGAGCAAGCGGATCACGTTTATGTGATGACGCACGTGCCGCCGTTTGAAGAATCTTCCTGGCACAATGAATTTATCTCCGATCCCGAATTTTTGCCGCATTTTAGCTGTCATGCGGTAGGAGAGATGCTCGTGCGTGTGATGGCGGAATATCCAAACAAACAGTTGACCGTATTATGCGGCCATACACACGGAAAAGGCGAAGCGAAAATAACCGAGAATATTTTTACAAAAACCGGCGGAGCACAGTACAAAAAACCTACGATTCAGGAAATTATCGAGATATAAAAGATCATTTTTCTTCCAGAGGTGGGAGCCCATTCGTGCCGGGCTTGAGGCCTTGTTTCAGGATTGGAAACCGGAAAATTCGAACTCGTCTCTCTGCGGCGTGAGGCGCTTTTTCTATGTTTTGATCTTTGCCCCGCAATTCGAACAAAATTTGTCCTCCTCGCTCACAACGTTGTGGCAATCAGGACAGCGGGGTACTGCTTCGGGCTGTAAGCGTAATTTTTCCTGCTCAATTTCAGCTTCAAGCTTTTCCACCAATTCGCTGGCCGAAATGCCGCTCAAGTTTTTCAACCGAGCGTCAACATCCGCCTGCGCTTTACGATGTTCAGCGAGCAATTCCTGAAAATCGGCGTCCGAAAGTTTGTCGGTTTCGTGATCAAACTCCAAGTCCTGAATGGTTTTTTGCAGCATGTCGTGTTGATGCAGCAGCTCGCTCACTTTTATCTGTTGTTCGGATTGCAAAGCCATCACGCCTTCCTGTTTTTGCAGCAGCGGAGCGGCAACATAAACGCAGGTGCCAATCAAAAGAGTAAATGCTAAAATTTCAATCATAATTTCTGACTTTCGTTTTATCCGGGGCCAGGGCAATCATCGTTCCCAAAACCATAATAGTTCCACCCAGCCAAATCCATAAAACCAGCGGGTTCACCATGACGCTGACGGTGGCAATATCTGCGGCTCGATCATAATCCGCCAATATCACATATAAATCCTCTTTTAATGTAGAACGAATGCCCACTTCGGTGGCGGGTTGAAAATTTTCAAACAAATGCTTTTCCGAAATCACAGTCCCGACACTTTTATCGTCCTTGTCCACCTCAAAAATAGCTGAATCAATGGCGCGGTCCTTTTTAATTTCGCGCTCAATACCCTGAAACGTGAGCTTATAGTTGCCTACCGTAATGGCTTGACCTTTGCGCAACGTAGCGGAATTTTCCAGAGGAAACGCCGATGAACCGATCAACCCCAGAAAAAAGAGCAGTACGCCAATGTGCACAATATAACCGCCGTAGCGCCGTTTGTGTTTGAGGGGCAATGCAATGATGGAAGCAAATATGTTTTTTTGATTCTGTCGGCTGTGAACTCGTGCTCCGCGAATATAATCCAACACCGTCGTGCTCAGTGCAAACACAGCCACGGATAGCGACAACAGCGGCGTAAATCCTCGAATATCGCTAATAATAAACACGGCCAAAGCCACGGCTGTAATGCTTAGCGGTATCAACATATTTCGCCACAATTTATCGGTGCTGGTTTTGCCCCACGACAAAAGGGTGCATACTCCCAGCAGCAAAAAAATGGCAATGCCGATTGGAGTGGCCATGCGGTTAAAGAAATCTTGTCCCACTGTCATCTGCTGGCCGCTAAACAGTTCGGATAATGTGGGCATAACCACGCCGACAAATACGCCAATTGTAATGGCGACGAACAGCAGGTTGTTCAGCAAAAAGCTCGATTCTTTGGAAGTCCAGGTGCCAATCTCTTTTTTACCCTCGAGCATAGGCGCGCGTTTGATGAGCAAAACGGTGGAGGTGATGATGATCAAGGCCAAAAATCCCAAAAACAGCGGTCCCAAGTCGGAAACACCAAATGCGTGTACTGAGGAAATTAATCCGCTGCGGGTGACAAAGGTACCAAAGATCGTCAACGCAAACGTCAGTGCAACGAGCGAGATCGTCCAACGTTTAAGCACGCCCTTGCGTTCTTGCACAATAATCGAATGCAAAAACGCCGTACCTGTGAACCACGGCATTAGCGATGAATTTTCCACCGGGTCCCAGGCCCAATAGCCGCCCCAGCCGAGTTCAACATAGGCCCACTGCATGCCAAGGACATTTCCTATAGTGAGAAATAGCCAGGAAAACAGCGTCCAACGGCGGATGCTTTTGAGCCAGCGCTCGTCCAAGCGGCCGGTCATTAAAGCAGCTATGGCAAAGGCAAACGGAACCGTAAAGCCGACAAATCCGAGGTACAATGCTGGCGGATGAAAAACCATCATCGGATTTTGCAATAAGGGGTTCAAGCCTTGACCGTCCTGCGGTGTGAAAGGCAGCATTTTAAAGGGGCTGGATTTAAACACCAGCAGGTAGAGAAAAAATACCATGGTGACGGATATCACGCCGGCAGTGTACGAGAGCAGTTCGGGATGTTTTTTTCGATTTTGCACAATAACGACCACTGCCGCTCCCGAAAGCAGCAAGCACCAAAACAGTAGCGAGCCCGATTGTCCGGCCCAAAATGCGGAAAACGTATAAAACCAGTTTAGCGCACGGTTGGAGTATTGCGCCACATATTCGAGCTGAAAATTTCGAGTAAACAACGCAACTTCCAGTACGATGGAGGCGAGTACGACCAGTGCAAAGCTGGCAAATATCGCACGTTCTGCACTTTTTACATATCGTGAAAACGGATTTTTCCCGGCTAGAAAAAAGAGAACGGATGCATAAATGGCCAGAACCAACGCAATATTTAACGATTGAAAGCCGATATAGGTCACTGGGATTTCCTTTATCTTGGTGGAAAATAATCACATTAAATGTAAAGAATCTGACGTGTATTCGCAATTAAAAATTAAAGAGTTGAACACTAGATCACGTATTTTGGGTGATATCTTTACATGTTTTAAGGATTGAGTGTTGAAAAAATGTTATAGCTGGAAGTTTCTATGTAAATATATTCATCACTTGAATAAGGCTTTAAAAATCAATTAGTAAGGAAAATATACTCAAGAGTATGAATTGTTATGTTGATATATTCAACATAGAACTGTTTATAAAACGTCTTTCGTTTAAATTTAGAGTTTTAGTGGTCTGTAAAATTATAAAAAACAGTGCTTGAAATGTGTTGAGAAAGTCTGCGCTGTTTTGTGATTTGGCCCAATGGTTGCAAATATTTATGATGAAAAATATTTAATTTTTACCAAGGAGTATATCATGGTTATATTTTTTGTCGCATTTATGTTTTTGACTCTTATTGGCATCAGCTACGTTATTGAACGAAAGCGCAAAGCCGGGCTGGTAACGGCCGCTGCAACGACCGCACAGCCTCAACCTGAGCTTTATATCCATCCCAGTCACTCGTTTGCTCGGGTGAACGGTGATTTCGTTGAAATTGGCATGGATGAGTTTTCCAAGCGTGCGTTCGGTGATGTGCAGATTCTGGACGCCCCGCAGGTCGGAACCGTTCTGCACCAGGGTGATCTTGCCTGGAAACTGCAAGTGGGCGATCGCGTCGTCTCGCAACGTATGCCAGTATCGGCCAGAGTGACCGAGGTTTCTTCGGAAAAAGCCGGATATATCCTGAAAGCCAAAGCCACCAATCTCAAAGATGATCTGGTCAATCTCATCAAAGGTGGCTCGATGATGACCTGGCTTAAAAAAGCGCGTGCGCAGTTTGTTGCGGATTATAGCGGCGAAGTGATGCCAGCCCTGCAAGACGGCGGCGAATTGGCCGAAGGCTTTGCGCGCCATTTAAGCGACGAGCAATGGAAAGAGTTTTGTCGAGAATTTTTAAACTGTGAATAGAATGTGAAATATGATCTGGTTTGCTTTATTTTTGTCTCGCGCCAAGGCACGAAGAAATAGAGCATTAGGTGATGAGGTGTAACGCATTTAGCTGCCGGATTACGATTGTTCAAGATTATGCATTATAATGTCGTTTATGTTTCCACATTTTAACAAATAGGTTGTTCCATGTCTCGTTCTAACAAAATAGCACTATGGCCGGAAGGCGAGCTCCCCTGCATTTGGATGGAGGCGGGAAGCGTCGAATTCAAATTGTGCGATCAAAATTTTGATTGCGACAACTGCTCATTTAACGCCATTATGAAAAACGAAAAAGCGGTTTCAAATCATGTGAGCAAACATTCTCAGGGAACCGCGCTTCCGACCCAAAACGATCCATTTCGTTCGTTGCAGAATTTAGCGTGGGATCAGCACGCCTACTATGGCAATCGCTATTGGTTTGTGGAACCGCTTGGCGCACAAAAAGCGCTATTGGGATTGAATGAACTGGCGCTACACATTCTGCCGACATTGCGAGATGTGATTCTGACTGAAGAAGGTCGTGTGGTCAAAGATCAGGTCATTGGCTGGCTGTTGACCGATGACGGCACCCTCTGCCTCAAAGCGCCATTCGATGCGAACATTTTGAAAGCCAATGCTACGTTTCTGGCCGATGCTCACGAACGCCGCCATAATGTGTGGATGTTCACGCTGTCCAGTTCTAAAATAAACTCCGAACTGAAACAACTGCACAGAGGCAAGTCAGCGGCAACACTTTTAAATGGGCATCGGGATGCCCTTCTCTCTGTTATGCAAAACGAACTGCAAGCCATGAATCCATCCATTGGCGAGACCATGCAAGACGGCGGTCTGCACGTGGGCAATTTGGAGCAGATGCTCGGCTCCAAACGCTACTTTAAAGTTATTTGCCAATTTTTTGAACACCACCTCGATCTGCCTTCCGAAGACTCTCCATCCGCCTAACATTCAAAATTCTTTGAGTTTTCGAAAATTATGGTTATTATATCTCAAGTCGAACCTTAATAACCTGCCATGCCTATGATTCGTTTATTAAAACGAGGATTATCGCTTCGCCTGTTTATCCTCATTTATGCCATCATGCTGATCAGCTTTGGCATTTATACCGTGCAAATTTTGCAACGCCATCGCAGCGATTTGATGGATGCCATGTTCGCCAATTCTCAGCGTATCAGTGATTGCATTCGTCGCTCCACGCGATATAGTATGATGCTCAATCAAATGGAGGATGTGCAACAGATCATTTACAATTTGGGGCAGGAGCAAGGCGTGGAATCGGTGCGCGTTTATAACAAAACCGGCGAGATTATTTTTTCCAGTTATCCGGAAGAGCGCCACAATCAATTGGATATTTCTAATAAAGTATGCGTACGTTGTCATACCGGAGAACGCCCGTTGCCAGAGCAGGTGCCGGAAACGGCCAGAAAAATCATTAAAAAACCTTCTGGCGAGCGCGTCCTGGCGGTCAGTAATCCCATTTACAACGACACGTCTTGCGCTACGGCGCCGTGCCACGCCCATTCGGATGACCCGGCAATTTTGGGAATTACGGATGTACACATGTCATTGGTGCCAATAGATCAACAGCTTCGCGAAAGCCGGCGCGGCATTGTGGCCAATGCGCTGTACATTGTTCTCGGTTTGGCCTTTGCCTTTGGCTTGTTAATCTATTTCGGCTTTCGCGAGCGCATCAAACGCCTCATTGAAGGGACGCACGAGGTTTCTTCCGGTAATCTCGATTATAAAATTGACATTCGCGGCCACGACGAGGTTGGAGTGTTGGCACACTCTTTTAATAAAATGACACATGATTTAAAAAAGGCGCGCCAGGAAATTACCGAGTGGTCGAACCATTTGGAAACCAAAGTTGAAAAAAAGACCAGCGAGTTGGAGCGCGCCCAGCAACACATTGTACAAATGGAAAAACTCGCATCTCTTGGGAAATTGTCCGCCGTGATGGCGCATGAAATCAATAACCCCTTGGCCGGCAGTTTAAATTATACTGTTCTGTCTCTTCGCGCGTTGGAAAACGAGGAGATTAACGAGGAACGTCGGGAAAAAGTTTTAAAATATCTCGGATTTGTCAAAGGAGAAATTTTTCGCGTTGGTAGTATCGTTAAAAATATGCTGGTGTTTGCCAAACAAACCGGTGGAGATTTTACCGAGCTGCGTTTGCACGATTTGATCGAGTCGGCGGTTATGTTGGTGAACCACCAATTGGAGCTGAAAAATATAGAGCTGGATAGACAACTGTCCTGCGAAAACGATAAACTGGTGTGCGATGGCGGGCAAATTCGCCAAGCCCTGGTCGCGCTGTTTATCAATGCCATTGAGGCGATGAATGAGGACGGACAACTATTCGTGCGCACCACATGTTCGGATGATCAGTTGTTTATGGAAATAGAAGACACGGGCGTTGGTATCCCCGAAGAAAATGTGCGCAATATTTTTGATCCGTTTTTCTCGACAAAAAAAGAGGGCAAAGGCGTAGGGCTGGGATTGTCCGTGGTTTACGGCATCATCGAGCGGCACAAGGGCAAAATTACCGTAGAGTCAAAAGAAAATCAGGGCACCACTTTTTTTATCCAATTGCCGCGCGTTCCGGATGTTGAAAATGATGTCAAAGTGACGCCCAATTTGTAAGGTTGAGGGGCTCCGTTTTTCCCTTGGAATCGTTGTTGCATTGGCTGAATATATACGAAAACAAGCTTAATTATTGGTAGAGAATGCAAAATAACAAACTGTCATCTAAATTACTCATTGTAGATGATGAAGAATCGGTACGCGATTCGTTAAAAAACTGGTTTGAAGAGGACGGCTATACCGTCTCCACTGCCAAGGACGCCTACGATGCGCTGGAGCAGCTCGAAAAAGAGTTGTTCGGGATTGTGCTGCTCGATATCAAAATGCCGGGCATGGATGGGTTGGAGCTACAGGAAAAGATTCGCGAGATTAACAAAGATATTATCGTCATCATCATGACTGCCTATGCCTCGGTCGATACCGCAATTACAGCGCTAAAACATGGCGCCTACGATTATATGGTCAAACCGTTCAACCCCGAGGATCTTAGCCGCCTGGTTCGAAATGCGTCCAGACAGATCGAACTGAGCTCTGAAAACGTGCAGCTTAAACAAAATTTGCATCACCTCACCCCAATGAGTGATATTATTGGCGATAGCGAGCCCATTAAACGCGTGATGGAGCTTGTGAAAACCGTGGCGCCGTCGGACTCGACTGTGGTCATTCGCGGCGAGAGCGGCACCGGCAAAGAGCTTATTGCGCGCGCCATTCATTGTCACAGTCCCCGGCGCTATTTTCCCATCATAGCGGTGAACTGCGGCGCGCTGTCGGAATCGTTGCTGGAAAGCGAATTATTTGGGCACGAAAAAGGTGCCTTTACCGGGGCGCATGCACGTCGAAAAGGCAAGTTTGAGATGGCCGATCGCGGCACTCTGTTTTTGGATGAAATCGGCAACATCAGCCAAAAAATGCAAATGGAATTGTTGCGGGTGTTGGAGAGCAAACAATTTCATCGTGTGGGTGGAAATCAAACCATTGATGTTGACATTCGCCTCATCTGCGCCACCAATAAAAACTTGGAAAAAGCCGTGGAAGATGGCTCGTTTCGAGAAGACCTCTATTATCGCGTCAATGTGTTTACCATCATCTTGCCGCCACTGCGCGAGCGCCGTTCTGATATCCCGCTCTTGGCGCAGCATTTTGTTGAAAAATATGCAGCATCCATGAACAAGCCGGTGCATCAGATCAGCTCCGCGGCCATGGACTTGTTGATTCGCCACGATTGGCCCGGAAACGTGCGCGAGCTCGAAAATGCTATCGAACGCGCCATGGTGGTAGGAAAACCGCCGGCCATCCAGCCCGATGATTTGCCGTTTCAGCTACTGCCGTCGCAACACGATCCGGATGATTATTCGCTGGCCGGGGCGGAAAAACGGCAAATCGACAAGATTCTCGAAAAAACCAATGGCAACATTAAACGGGCAGCCGAACTGCTGCAAATTGACCGCGTGACGTTGTACAATAAAATCAAAAAATACGGTCTTCGACCCAAAGATTGATGGCCGGTATCCTCATAATCCCATTTTTATTTCACGAGCAGCAGTTTCTCCCCGATTTGCTTCGTGTGTTGGCTGAAGATTTTCAACTTTCCACCAAACTTGGTCAAAACGAGTTTGATGCCTCGTATGCCTACGACCCATCGCGCAAACAGCACAATTCCAGCAAACTTCTTCAAGGATTGACCACGTTTAAGGAAAATCCGGATGCCCGTGTGTTGGGCGTGACCGATGTAGATTTGTTCATCCCCATTCTCACCTATGTGTTTGGCGAGGCGCAGCTTAACGGTCCGGTCGCCGTGGTCTCTACGTTTCGACTCAAACCGCAATTTTACGGATTGCCGCGTGATGACGATCTGGTGCGCGATCGTTTGATTAAAGAAGCCGTACACGAGCTCGGCCACACATTTGGCTTGCGCCATTGCCCGGATTATGAATGTGTGATGACCTCCTCAACCTATGCGGATGAACTGGAGATAAAAGGAAAGGCGTTTTGCAGTGATTGCACAACTGAAATGCGAGTGAATTATCCGGGGATGTTAAAAGGTTAAGTGCTTCTCGGACAAACGTCCGAATTCATTGCCCGACCGGGATAAACATCCCGGACGATCTGGTTTTAAACGGTTCTATTGCCAACGATCCGTCGCGTCCTAAAATAAATCCACTGGCGGCGTACTGTGGCAATCGTAACATGGCATTTCCAGCCACATTTCATCGATATCCACAGGATGAACAAAATCCAAACCTTCGTTTGAAGCGGCGTACGTCATATCGCCTTGCACGCCCTGCGCGGTGATAATGTGACAGTCATTACATGTGTTAGTGACAACGCGACCATCGTCGCTGACATGATCGCCATTGTGGCAACGCATACAGCCCGCGCTGATATAATGGCCAGCATGGTCCGGATACACTTTCCAGCTCACATTCATATATGGAAATATGTTTTTCGAAAAGGCGTTTTGGGTGCCTGTAATGGCTTTTTCAATATCCGCTCCCAGGCTGTCGGCAATGTCCGCATAATTGTCGTTATAAAATGAGCCTATATGCTCGGCAATGCCCTGCATCGCCGCGTCATCACTTTCATACTCTTGTAAACATGCCTCAACCGCTGCCAGCTTGATCTCCGGCAAAGTGGTCGGAATGTCGCCCGCCACTATGGCAATGTTGATAAAGCGGCCGGGATCATCGTACCGATGGCTCGGACGATTGTGGCAATCCATGCAATCCATTACGCGGCGTTCGACATACTCGGCTTCCTCTGCATCAAACGGATTGTTCTCATCCTCAAACACCGTTTCCTCGCCCGTATCCGTATTCCGCAAAATGACCAGCGGAATCGTGCTACGCTCCTCGTCCGTGGTCACGTATTCGATCTCAATGTGCTCATTAATATGCCAATGAATACCGCTTCCATGGCCCAGCGCGGGATTTCCACCGCCGATGTTGAGAAGCAAATCGATTTCATAGCGGGTGTTGTTCTCGTCCGGCAAAATATAAATATCCGTACGTTGTTGCTTGCCGTAAATTTTTTGTGGCCAATGGCACTCTTCGCAGGTTTCGCGTGCCGGGCGCAGATTCTCAATAGGCGTTGGAATGGGCTGCGGATAATTGTTCACAAGCGCGGCATAGACTTGGTAAACGCCGCTCAATTTACTTTTAACGTACCAGTTGGCACCAGCACCGACGTGACACTCGGCGCAGGTAACCCGCGCGTGCGGAGAGTTCAGATATGCCGTATATTCGGGCTCCATAATTTCATGGCACAACTTTCCGCAAAATTCAACGGACTCGGTGTAATGATACGCTTCATAACTCCCCAAAGCCGAAAGGAACAAAAATACAACCGTTCCCAATGTGAAAATGATAGTAGCATTTCGGTGCCGCTTGTTATTCAAGTCCAAGATAGGCAGTTGCGATTTGGGGATTTCACCACCTTTTTTCTCCTGCCGATACCGCCGCAGCATGCCTATGGGAATTAGTAGCAGTCCGAAGATGACAAAGGAAGGGATAACCAGAAAAATGACAATGCCAATATACGCCTGTTCAGCCGTAGAGAATGATGCCAGCACATACAGAAACACAAACATAAACAAGGCTATAACGGCGATCACTGCTCCGACATAGGAAATGGGATTGTAAAAGGAGTTGGGTAAACGCAGCTTCATAGTTCACCTCTTTACTTTTGAAACACTGAAATGCCGCAAACTCTAGTCAAACTCTAGTCAATAAACTGCTTTAAAAATGATTTAGGCTCTTTCCATGTAGCGGGACACGAGAGATAGACTTTGCATTCCCGGCAGTCGTGGTTGGATTTAGAGCAGGACGTATCCGAAAGTAGCCAGCACGGCACGGCGCCATCGTGGTAAGCCGGGCAATTGTTATGTTGTTCTTCTGAACAGTTGACGATCTTCCAGCACGGCGTTAGAGAGCAGATGTACTTGATCGCTTCGATGTTGAGATGTTGCTTGCGAATCATATCGATAATAGTCTGCAAGCGGTGGATGTCGTTGCGAGAATAAAGCCGTCGGTTGGTTTTTGTGCGGTGCGGCAAAATAAGTCCCGCTTGCTCATACATTCGCAGCGTGGGCACGGCAAGACCCAATTTCTCAGCCGCATGGCCGATGGTGTACACCGGCTCGTTCATAAATTCTTCCGCGTGATCTTTCATGATGTACCATTAGATTTTCTATATTAAGTTATATAGATGTTATTCATTTCAGGACTCTTTGTCAAGCTAAAATATTCTCGTTCTTTGCATTGATGCGCCATTTGGTTGTAAATACATGAATTTTTATAAAATGATATTCGTATATGCGAACTAAATTGTTATAAAAAATGGATTTAATGTGAATAATGTGGAAAAAAAACTTGACTCCTTTTGTTATTATGTATACAATCAAAAGTGAACAATTCTATAGTGAATAATATAGGAAATGTAGTATCAACTAAACGGTATTTGTTCATAAACTTGGGAGTCATGATTATGCAAATAAAACGGCTACTAGTGGTTAGCGTGATGCTCTTTAGCCTGGGGTTTGCTGTGTATGGATCAATCCAGCAAGAGCATTACTATTTGGGCAATAATGCTGTAAACTGCGGTACGTGTCACACTGAAACCGTAAACCATTGGCAGCAAACCCAACATGCCTCGGCTCAAGATTCTTTGGCCGCGGTTCCCTACTTTGGCTTTAGCTGTTTACCGTGCCACAATACCGGTTGGAATACCGAGGTGCAAAATTTTGGCGCGGATGAGTACGTGGAAGAAGGTGAAAATAATGCTTACACCATTACCGATGAGGCCAATTTTGAACTGGTCAGTAATGTGCAGTGTGAAACCTGTCACGGCCCGCTAGCGCTAGAGGACCGCACCTTTTTGGGTTATAATGAACATCGCGAGGCCGCTATTGTTAGCTTGGCTGCTGAAAACTGCGGCGCCTGCCACGAGGGTAGTCATCATCCGACCTTTTCGGATTGGCAACAATCGTTGCACGCCGTCGCAAAAACAACTTCCATTCCTGGCGGTGCATTTGATTTCATAGCATCCAATTCCGGTTGCGCCGGCTGCCACACGGCTGAAGGATTTTTGCAGTTTCTCGAACAAGATGGATGGGAGCCTGAAGTTGATGCGCCAGGTCTGGAAGGGCACGACATTACCTGTGCCACCTGTCACGACCCACACAGTCATGAGCTGGATGGCCAATTGCGCTTGCCCAAAGACCAAATTTGTGCCAAATGTCACAATCCCGAGTATAATCCCGATCAAGTCGGCGAGCCGGATGGTAGTGAAGTGCATCACTCTACCGCTTTTATGTTTGAAGGCAAAGGCGGTTATGAGTATGAAGGCTACGACTATCAATCTTCAGCGCACACGAACGTTGTAAGCGACAAATGTGTTGAATGCCATGTGTATATGCTCGAGTTCCAGGAGGGACCGCCCGAAGTTCCGGCGTATACCGGACATTCTTTTAATCCCATTGGTGAAGCGTGCGTTCAGTGCCATTCGGATTTTGATCCCGAAAGCGAAAGTTTTGACTATCGCGGCGTACAATCCCGTATCGACAGTCTGGCTATGGCTTTGGAAGGCAAGCTGGGAGCCGCATCGTCAGCAGATTCAACCACGACGGAATTCTATCGCGCTAAATTCAACTATGATTTTGTTGTGGCCGATGGCAGCCATGGCATCCACAACACCAAATATGCATTTGATTTGCTCACATCTTCTATCGAAAGCTTTACTCCCACGGGTGTTGAAGAAAAAATCGATACCACGGTGCCGCAAGCTTTTGCTTTGGCGCAAAACTATCCCAACCCGTTTAATCCGACAACAATCATTTCCTATACGTTACCATCCAGTAAAAAAGTAATTTTGACGATTTACAACGTGCTTGGCGAACGCATCCGCACCCTCGTTGATGATGTGGAAACCGCCGGTGCGCATAAAGTAACCTGGGACGGCCTGGACGAATCCGGTCGTAAGGTGAGTGCCGGAACCTATATCTATCGCCTTCAAACCAATGAATTTACGCAAACTCGCAAGATGGCCTTTGTCAAATAAATGACCCTTTTTAAAAAAGCCTCAAGGGAAATTCTCTCGAGGCTTTTTTTATTTGAATACAACTCGGCCTTTTCGCTTGACAGGTTTGTCTTTACAAGCCGTTTGTGAATGTTTTTGAATCTTCCTGGCTATTTTAAAAGAAAAGATGTTCCACCAAAATTCGAATCCCAATTACAATCAAAATCAATCCACCAATCAACTCGACTTTCTTGCCAAATAATGCGCTAATTTTATTGCCCAATAAAATACCAGTAAGGGATAACGCGCAAGTTATGCCGCCGGTAAGCAATGCCGGATACCAGATATCCGCCCTAATAATCCCCAGGCTCAAACCAACGGCCAAGGCGTCAATGCTCGTGGCGAGAGAGAGCAGAACCAAATTCCAACCGCGCGAGGGGTCCAGTCCATACTGTTTTTCCTCCTGATCACGGCTCTCCCTGATCATTCTGCCACCCACATAGCTTAGCAATACAAATGCAATCCAATGATCGATGCTGCGGATGTACGGCTCCACCGTGCTGCCGGCGAACCATCCCATGACCGGCATTAAAAATTGGAACAATCCAAAATGAAAGGAAATGCGAAAACGGGCGCGTTTGCTGACCAAAAATGACGTGGTGCCTACACTGACTGACACCGCAAATGCATCCATGGCCAGCCCTACGGCAAGAAATAGAATTTCAATAGTAACCATAAGCGTCTCAGAGTTTCAAGGACCCAAAATATAAGAATATTCAAATTGAAATGGTAGAAATTTGAAATAATCCGACATGTAAATGAATTATAGCACTCTAAAAGTCATATGACATACGTTATTGATATCATGAAATCATTATTTTTTATCCTGGTTCTACTACCACTGTTCGGTGCGGTTGGCGGCACCATTAAAGGCGTGTTGCACTTTTCGGCGGAGACGACCCAGACGCCGGTCGTCTCACGATACGGTCACGGAACCATGCCATCTGCAACGCCATCAACGAATGCCGCGCCGGATGTGCGGGCTGTCGTTTATGTTGCCGATGCGTTCCCGGATAGTCAATTTGTACCCCCTAAGGAGCATCCGGTTATGGACCAGCGCAACGAGTCGTTTCAACCGTATTTGCTTCCGGTTTTAAGAGGCACTTCTGTGGATTTTCCAAATAACGACAACGTCTATCACAATGTGTTTTCGTTTTCCAAAACCAAAACGTTTGATTTGGGAAAATACCCGACCAAAACCTCCAAAGAGGTAACCTTTGACAAACTTGGTGTCGTTAGCATCTATTGCGAAATCCATTCCCACATGAATGCCTTTATTTTGGTGTTGCCCAACCCGTACTTTGATTCTGTTTTGGAAAACGGAGAGTTTGAAATCCACAACGTTCCCCCGGGACCGCGTACGTTGAAAGCCTTTTTGGGTCGAGGGAACGAGATCGAAAAGACCATTAATGTGCCAAAAGACGGCACCGTAACCGTTGAGCTGTTTCAATAGGGAGGCATGCCATGCAAAGAATACTCGGAATTTTGTTGTTGTGCGCTGCCTCAAGTTTTGCTCAAATGAATATCAACGGTCGCGTCGAATCCGTGTTGATCGATGCGCAGGACGGTGCCCCCGTGGAAGAATCGTATAATATCATAAATCATGGAAATCCGACGTTTCTGTGGCGATTTCGCGGTTATTTGGATATGCAAGTGTCGAAGCGCTCCTATATTTTCACAGATATCCGTTTGCAGCCGGACGGTCTTCAAGTTGATTTTGCAGCCATTCGGCTCTATTTGAACGACAATCAAACCTTTGGCGTACAAACCGGTGTGCTCGGCACGTTTATCGGCAACGTAACGGCGCGCCGTTCGTCAAAATACAACCCGTTGATCCATTTGCCCCTCATGTACGATTATTACACGTCTTTGCCGGTAAAGCCGCAATTGAGTCCATATGAGCTCATCGACCAGCGAGGCACCGGCACAGGGCTGCCGATATTTTACTTGGGTGTGTACCGACCCGGCGTAGAGCTGTTTGCTACGGTTCTGGAAAAAATTGATCTACATGCTGGCGTTTATAACAGCGCTCCGTCCAATCCTTACATGGCATACTCGGCCTCAGATTTTAACTATTCGGCGCGAGTCGGTATCCGGCCCGTGATGGGTTTGAATGTGGGCCTGTCCTTCAATTACGGCCCGTTTATGGGGCAGGATGACTATTCATACGTCGACGTTTTCGGTGCTATTCAGTCGCTTTATGATGTTGATGTGTCGTATGAGCGAGGATATTTTTCATTTTTTGGCCAAGCGGTTCTTAACACGTGGGAGCACCCCACCTTGCCGGAGGAGCTCGGAGTGTTCAGCTATTATCTTGAAGGCAAGTATAAATTTGCTCCACATGCGTTTGCGGCGCTGCGTTATGGCCAATTTATGTTTTCCGAAATCGAATTTGACAACCAATCGTTGCCTTGGGATGATAATATTCAGCGCATTGAAGTCGGTTTGGGATACTATCTCGAACGCGAAACATTGGCAAAGATCGTTTATCAGCACAATCGCACCGAGCGCGTAGATCCGCGCGATGATTATGTGGCACTGGAATTTTCCGCCGGATTTTAATTTTATTGGCATTGTTTATGTTGAGCTTCCGCAGTAAAATATTTATACCTTTTGCTCTATTGATCTTTGTAGCGACGGTAGTCATTCTGTTTGTGGTCAACGTCCAGGTGCGCAGCAAATTGAAAAACGTGCTGCAACACGATTTGATTGGCGTGCATAAAGTGCTGCTCGAGTATGAAACCGCGCGCCTGGAGTTGCTGCAAACCAAAGGCGCTCTTCTGGCGGAGGAGCCGCGCCTCAAAGCGGCACTGGATACCCGCGATCCGGCAACAGTTTCCCAGGAGGCAATCAAATTCATCTCTATGGTCGAAACCGACTTTATGATCCTGACCGATCCGCAGGGTCGTTTGCTCGCCAGTTTGGGCGATTTTCAGTTGTCGCGTTCGGATGTTTCAACGTTGCCATCCATTCAAAGAGCTCTGCAATTCGATCAACAAATTTCTCTTTTTGGCCGCAAAGACGAAATATTTCAAATCATCTCTTCTCCGTCAACTCTTATGGATCGGAGCGGCAATAGTTATCTGTTAGGGACGATCTCGATCGGCCTGCGCATCAACACGAAATTCCTGGATCATTTGCAGGCCCTCACGGACTGCTCCATTTTGTTTTTTGATCGCAAGACCGAAACCCTGTTGGTCTCATCGCAACTGCAGAACCGCGAGCTAGAAACACGAGCGATTATACAGACTTTTTATGATTTATCACAGCAGCTCGAAACCGTGCAAGAACTCGATATCGCCGATGAAAAATATCTTTATCTGCCAACCTCGCTGTTTCAAGATAGCGACGGCTTTCATTTGGTGTTGCTCAAATCGCTGGACAGTGCGCTGCAGCCCATACTTGGCCCCACGCAACGCATTTTGTTGCTCATTGGATTTATTGCATTGCTAAGCACCCTGTTTCTCAGTTATGTGATGGCGCGCAACGTCTCCTCGCCGGTGACCAAGTTGGCGCAGGCATTTCATCGCGTTAGCCAGGGCGATTTGGATCGTCCCATTGAATTGCGACGGCGGGATGAACTTGGCCGGCTGGCGCGAGATTTTGACGATATGCGAATTGCTCTCAAAAACAATATCGAAAATCTAGAAAAAACGTATGCGCGATTGATGGTCTCGGAAAAACTCGCCACCACCGGTAAGCTGCTGGCGCACTTGTCGCATGAGCTCAACAATCCGATTCACAATATTCGCAGCGCTCTCGAAGCGGCGCTCAAAAAAATGCCGGAATCAAAGGACCGCACTTTGGTCGATGTCGCCTTTAAAGAGGTGCAGCGCCTCGAACGACTGGTGCGCCAAACGCTGAATTTTTATCGGCCCAGTGCAGATGACCGAGTGAAGGTCAACGTCAATACCATTTTGGATGATCTGATCGAGATTTCGCGAGATAGCCTGCAAAAACGGAGCATCACCGTTGTTGAACAGCTACAAGATGATTTAAAACCTGTCGTCGCTAACCGTGACCAGCTTAAACAGGTGTTTTTAAATCTTGTACTCAATGCGCGCGATGCCATGCCGAGCGGCGGAGAGTTGCTCGTTCAAACGCGGAATTTAGAGGATAACATTAAAATTGTGATTCAAGATACGGGCCATGGCATCCCTGACGAGTTTCGCGATAAAATTTTCGACGCGTTTTTTACCACCAAAACAAAAGTGAGCGGCGTCGGCCTGGGCTTGTCTGTGAGTTATGAAATAATTAATCAACATGGCGGTGATATCGCTATCGATCCGTCATATGAAAGTGGTGCTCGTTTTGTGATCCAATTGCCGGCAAATTCGGAAGGGTAATCGGTATAATTCATAAAAATGAGCCACAAAGGCGCCAAGCCTTAAAGGAAAAAAGTTTGTCCAGGGCTTCAAGCCCGCTTTTCTCGATTCTTTTTTTCTGTACGACAACCAAATTAAGCTTAAATAAAGGTTGATACTCTTTTGAACCATTCAAAAATAACCGGAAAAATTCTCCTCGTCGACGATGACGACGCCTTCCGCACCATCACCCGCCAGTTGCTTGTTGATGAAGGATTTGACGTCACGCCTGCGCCCACCGCAACCAAGGCAGTGGAGTTGTGGAAAGAGAACGTCTACGATCTCATCCTCACCGATTTGATGATGGAAGGCATGAACGGCTTGCAATTTTTGCAACATATCAAATCGAGCCAGCCGCGACAATTGGTGATTATGATTACCGGCTACGCTTCCATCGATTCCGCGGTGGAGGCCATGCGGCAGGGCGCGTTCGACTATTTGACCAAACCGTGCAGCAACGACGAGCTGCTGATTAAAATCAAAAAAGCCATGGCTTCGAAACAGAACCAGGACGAGCTGGAGCGGCTGCGCTCCGAAGTGCACAAACGCCATCAGTTTCACAATATTATTGGCAAAAGCGCGGCCATGCAACAATTATTTGAACTAATCGAACAGGTGGCGGATTCGGACACAACGGTCCTCATTACCGGCGAAACCGGTACCGGAAAAGAGCTGGTGGCCAAAGCGTTGCATTACAACAGCGCGCGGCGCAACGGGCCGTTTATTGCGGTAAATTGTGCGGCACTGCCGGAAACGTTGTTAGAGAGTGAACTGTTCGGGCATGAAAAAGGCGCGTTTTCGGGCGCCGTAAAGCAAAAATTGGGGCGATTCGAATTGGCCAACCAAGGCACCCTATTTTTAGATGAAGTCGGCGATATTCCTCCAGAAACACAAGTCAAATTGTTGCGCGTGTTGCAGGAGAATACGTTTGAACGCTTGGGCGGCACACAGAGCATTTCAAGCGACATCCGCCTCATTTCAGCGACCAATAAACAACTGGATAAGGAAATGGCAAACGGTTCGTTTCGGCAGGACTTGTTTTATCGATTAAATGTAATGCCCATTCACATGCCAGCTCTGCGGGAGCGCATAGACGATGTGCCGTTGCTGGCGCAATCCTTTGTCGAACGTTTTGCCACTGCCAGACATAAAGACATTCAAGGTATTTCAGACGCTGCTCTCGAATTGATGATGCGTTACGAGTGGCCCGGAAATATTCGCGAACTGGAAAATGTGGTCGAACGCGCTGTTCTGCTATGCCGGGAT
>CAYPZM010000002.1:34433-40850 GCA_964414825.1 uncultured Cytophagia bacterium
TGTTGTTTCAACACCACAATGGAAATGTGACACTGCTAAAACAGGCGGCCCAACATCAGTGGAGCGAAGCGGAATTGAACGCCGCCTATGCGAAAATGATTTTACAGCACCACAACGGGAATAAAAAGCTGGCCTGCGGAACTCTCGGAATCAATTTCAAAACGTTGCAAAAACGCCTCGAAATGTGATTGTATTTTTTACAATCACATCTCCTGTATGGTTGGAAAAAATCCAATCAAAACAATCCGTTTTGAAAACGATCTTTATCTATTGACTATGTTAAGTCATTATAAATCAGGCGTGAACACCCTGTTGGTTTTCAACTCGCAAACGTGGTACGCTAATTGATAAAGCAAACGTAGCACAAGTACTTGCAAACCAAACAGGAGAATTCGTATGAAAAGACGTTTATTAATTTTATGTGGAGTTGTTTTGTTTTTGGCCACCACAGGCGTGGCGCAAGACTGGATACAAAAAACCAGCGGAACGACCGCAACATTGGAAGCGGTGTGGTTCATCGATCAGCAGCACGGCTGGGCGGTTGGAGATCTGGGCTCAGCACTCCGTACCACCGATGGCGGTGAAATCTGGATTTCGTTTAATCTGACTAGTGACGATCTCGAAGATGTCACTTTTCTCGATGCCAACACTGGTTTGATTGTAGGAGATGATGGCAGCATTTTTCGAACCACTGACAGCGGCGCAAACTGGTCGCAAGTGGCTTCGGGAACCGATGTCAATTTGGAAGGTGTGGCTATTGGCTCGAACGGTTACGCCTATATTGCCGGTCGCGATGGTCATGTTCTGCGCTCTACCGACAATGGCCAAACCTGGAGCATTTTAGCTACCGGCGACGACCGTTATCGCGCCGTTTTTGCGGTGGGCGCCACGCACGCCTGGGTAGTGGGTAATCAAGGCGCTATGCTCGCCACTGCGGATGGCGGAGCTACGTGGTCCAGCCAAAGCACCGGGGCGGATTCTGACTTGCACGATGTGTTTTTTCTCGATACCAAAACCGGCTGGGTCGTCGGCCAAAATGATGTGGTCTACAAAACCACAGACGGCGGTTCAAATTGGGCGCTGATGAATTCCGGGATTAATGTCAGCCTAGAGTCCGTCGTGTTTACGGACGCCTCGTTTGGCATGGCCGTTGGCGAGAGTGGTCGTTCCTTTCACACCTTTGACGGCGGCAACAGTTGGATGCTGCAGCAATCTCCAGTCTCTACCGAACTGAATGACTTGTATCTGCATTCGCAATCGCTCGCCTGGGCTGTTGGTGAAAGCGGTGCCATTTTAAAGCGTGGCACGGCTGCACCGTCTCAGCAGGTTTTGATTGCCGAGCATCCGTCGTTGGGCAATATTTTGACAGATGGAGATGGCAACACCTTGTACTTTTTCACCAAAGACGCCTTTGATACCTCGGAGTGCGAAGGTCAGTGCAAAGTAAACTGGCCCATTTTTTACGGCGAGAATCTGGAAATCGGCGCCGGCCTGAATGCCGATGATTTTGGAATGATCACACGAGCGGATGGCGACAAACAAACCACCTACAAAGGCTGGCCGCTGTATTATTTTGTCAATGATAATGCGCCAGGCGATGCAAATGGCGAAGCGGTTGGTGGCGTGTGGTATGTGGCCAAACCGGATTACGCGATCATGCTCGTGGATAATCAGCTTGTTGGTCATGACGGTGTAAAATACAATAGTAATTATGAACCCGGCGAGGAAATCATTCAATATTTTGTTGACGATTATGGCCGCACGCTGTACATCTTTATCAATGATACCTATGAAACCAATAATTTTACCGCGGCGGATTTTAGCAACAATGCCGTATGGCCAATTTACGAGACCGCGAACACCACGGCGCCGTCGGTCATTGACGAGAGTCTGTTCAGCGTTATCGATGTTCATGGCCGCCAGCAGCTTTGTTACAAAGGCTGGCCGCTGTATTATTTTGGGCAGGATAATATGATGCGCGGGCTCAATAAAGGTGTCAGTTTTCCACAGCCGGGTATCTGGCCGGTGGCGCAAGCCGATTTGCCGTTGGCAACGGGTGTGAAAAAGCAGGTAAATCAAACTCTTTCTTTCGAGTACGAATTGGCGCAAAATTATCCGAATCCGTTTAATCCCGGCACTACAATTTCCTTTGCGCTGCCTCAAGCCGGTGACGTGAATTTGACCATCTACAATGTGCGGGGTCAACCGGTAAAATCGATGAATAAACAAAACGTAGAGGCCGGTGTGCACTTTATGGTTTGGAATGCCGTTGATGATCAGGGGCACGCCTTGAGCAGCGGACTTTACTACTATACTCTAAAAAGCGGCGACTTTACATCTACAAAGCGTATGCTGCTTTTAAAATAATAGGACTTTGCTACAAATGGTCTGGCTTTGAACGGAGGACAATATGAGATATATAATCATCATTTTATTCTTTCCGCTTTTGCTTGGTGCGCGCGAACTGCACGTCGACACGTCGGCGGACAATCTCGTCAAGTTCGTCTCGGATGCTCCCATTGAGAAATTCGACGGCGTTACCCAAAAGGTAGACGGCTATGTAATATGGGAAGGTGAGAATTTAACCAACAACAGCGAAATTTACATCGAAGTCGATCTCAATTCGTTGGACACCGGTATTGGACTCCGTAATCGCCATATGCGCGAAAATTACCTCGAAACCGACCAATTCCCGTTTGCCAAGTTTTCCGGCAAATTGGTGGAAGCAACATCAACGCCTCAAAATCACATACAGGCCAAAGCTGAAGGAACCTTGTCCATTCATGGTGTTGAGCGACCGTTGGTTGTCGAGGCCACCATCAATCCCGGTGAATCGTCGTATCGCGTTTCCACACAGTTCGTGGTCGCCTTGTCGGATTTTGATGTTAAAATTCCACAGATTATGTTTTACAAAATTAATGAAAATATGGACCTGGAGTTGGATGTGACATTCAAAGTGATCAAATAACTTGAAAGGACTTGTTATGAAATTGAATATGGGCAAACTCGATCGCAGCCTCAGGGTGGTTCTTGGACTCGTTATTCTCGCCATTGGAATTATCTATCAATCCTGGTGGGGCTTAATCGGACTTGTTCCGCTGGGAACTGCCTTTATTGGCTGGTGTCCGTTGTATGCGCCATTTAAATTCTCAACGCGGCGAGATACATCTGCTTGATAAATGTTTTACCTTTTTATTAAAAGGGAGGCCACCACGGCTCCAAGATACAAATAAAAGAATTAAAAAAGCTAAACAAGGCATGAAAATTTTACGAGCACCTGATATTGATAAAAAGAGTGCCATCTCTTTTTTATTTCTTTGAGCCGTTGTCTCTTTGTGGCTTTGAATTTAACAGGTTTGGAGGCTTTATGAAGACATTAAAACTAACCCGTCGCGAGTTTACACGCACCGCGGGATATGCGTTTGTTTCGGCGGTGGGATTGACCTCGTTGTCGACACTGAGTTGTTCCGATGATGACAATGGTACAAATCCTTCACCTCCGAGCGACGAATATACGGTCAATCTTGGCGACCATCCCGAATTGGGCCAGGTCGGTGGCGTAAAAGCTTTTTCGTACGAAGGTACGCCCATTTATGTGTTTCGCACCGGGGAAGCGTCGTTCCGAGCTCTGTCCCGCGTGTGTACGCATCAGGGCTGTACAGTGGATTGGGTTTCGGCGAACAGCCAGCTCAACTGCCCGTGCCACGGCTCCAAATTCGATCAAAATGGGGCGGTGCTAACCGGGCCGGCATCGCGAGCATTGCAGGAATTTACCACATCGTACGATGCGGCCAGCAATCGCTTAACTATTTCGTGATAAATTTCGGGAGATCGTTAAATCCATTTTACAAAAGAGCCATCCCAACCAACTCCTCGTAAACGATCTCCCGGATTTATTTCTGTTACCAAAAAATCTCGAAACCATGAATGAGGAACGATTTATGAAGCTTCTTTTATGCACATTAATGTTGTCGAGTTTGATTGTTGCACAGGAGACAAGCTGGGAACGAGCAGAACCCGCGAGTCACACGCTGCATCTGTTTCACTCCCCCTATGTCGCCAGCCTGCCTACTGCAGAAACCATGCAACAAGGCGATTTGGAATTCGAGGTCTCGCATCGTTTCACTCGACCCGTCACCACGGGCTATGAAACATTTTGGGGATTTGACGGCCCCGCGACCATACGGCTGGCACTCGGATATGCAGTAACCGACAATTTTATGGTTCATGTGGGTCGGTCCAATGTTACGGATAATCTCGAGCTGCAGTTCAAGCATAAACTCTGGGAGCGCAATAGCGATGTGCTTCCACTGATGTTCAGCATTCGCGGCGCCGTTGTCTACAATGGTGAGGTGTTTACTCCTCTCAAAATTAACAGCATGCGCTACCAGGCCTACGGTCAAGCTATTTTGAATACACAACTTGGCGAAAGCCTGGCACTCGGATTGGTGCCGAGCTATTTGTATAACGCAGATATTTTTGCCAATGAGACGCAATATTCATTCACGTTGGGAAGCGCTGCCCAGTATTATTTTTCAACAAGGATGAGTCTGCTGGCAGAATGGAATCCGACCGTGAGCGGTTTACGCCAAACCTATAATTCGATTACGCTGGGACTTGAGATCGAAACGGGCGGTCATTTTTTCAAAATTGTACTCAGCAATAATGATAAAGTGAATACATCACAATATTTGGTGGGCGCGGATAAAGATGTAACACAAGGGGATGTTGGGTTCGGCTTTATGATTACTCGCACGTTTTAATGACCATGAAGCGCCAATGTCAGAATACCCAAGATCAATGCTCCTTGTCTTCGCTATAGTGTTTTGTTAATAGATGCAATATAGTTGATGTGGATGGAATATAGTGGAAGATACAAGAAAATAGTTGCAAATTGAAGATAATATGTCTAATTTTTGGAAATGGAGAAAGCTTGCATGAGAAATAATAGGAGCTATTTTGGAAACCTTGATGACCCTCGAAGAAGTCGCCGCCTACCTTCGCGTATCCGAGCGCACCATCAAAGAATGGGCGCATGCGGGCGAGTTGCCGGGCGGTAAGCTCGGCTCGACCTGGCGGTTTCGCAAGCATGAGATCGATACCTGGCTGGATCGCAAACTCTCGCCGCACAAACACAGCCGCCATCTGTCTATCGATTACTCACCTGCCATCTTGCTGAATCCCTCCCGAATATATATCACCCATTGCACAACCAAAGTCGAGCTGCTTAATTTTTTCATCGACAAAGCCACCGAGTTGGATGGCGTCAGCAGCCGAACCGAGATTGCCGATGCATTATTCAAACGCGAATCATTAATGAGCACCGGCATTGGACTGCGCATTGCGGTGCCGCACGTGCGGCTTAATAATGTGCGCGACTTGAATATTTTTGTAGCCGTCAATCAAACAGAAATTGACGACTATGACACACTCGACGGCAAACCAGTGCGAATCGGTTTATTTTTTGTCGTTGGTCGCAACCAGCACTCCGAGTATATCAAGGCGCTTTCCGTGCTCGTCAATATACTCAAAAACGAGCTGTTGTTTAATCAGATGCTCCATTTAAAAGAGGCCCAAGAGGTCTACAATATTTTCACAGCAGTAGGAGGGGGAGAATGAGCTCGGGCATTTTTCTGTTGTTTGGGCTCGGCATTCTCGGTGGCATTCTCAGCAGCAGTATTTTGAAACGGATTCGCGCCCCGCAGGTCCTCGGCTATTTGCTTGCCGGATTAATCGTTGGACAAAGCGGCTTCCAGTGGATTACCATCCAAGATATTGAACAGCTCAATTCCTTTAGCGTGTTTGCTCTCGCGGTGATCGGCCTGCTGGTGGGCACGGAAATAAAATTTTCTGATTTTCAGCGCTATGGCAAACAATTTTTGTCCATTTTGCTCGGCGAAGGCCTGGGGGCGTTTATTCTCGTGACCGGGCTTACCAGCACTGCCCTTTATTTTGTTGTGCATTCCTGGGTTTTGGCGATTGCCGGCGGACTGGTATTTGGCGCCATTTCGTCAGCCACTGATCCGGCGTCGACCATGAGCGTGCTGTGGGAGAAAAAGGCAGCCGGTATTCTCACCACAACCATAATCGCGGTCATTGCGCTGGATGACGGATTGGCATTGCTGCTGTATGGATTGAGCTCGGGCGCGGCCCAGGTTTTGGCCTCAAACGGTGATGCGGCAGTTACACACGAAATTGGCCAAGTCGCTATTGAAATCGGCGGTTCCCTTCTTATCGGTTTGGTGGTCGGCAGGATTGCCACTTGGTTGGCTGGCAAAATCAAAACGATTGAAAACAGTTTGATGGTGCCGTTCGGCCTTTTTCTGCTTTCCATAGCCTTGTCCAATCAACTTGAGCTTGATACGCCAAGGCGCCGCGCGGGCATTGGAACGGAACCAGGTAATCAGAGCCGGGCGC
>CAYPZM010000003.1:0-8631 GCA_964414825.1 uncultured Cytophagia bacterium
TCGCAACGTAATATTGATCATGACTTCAAATGCCGGAGCTCGCGAAATGAGCGCCAGAGCGATTGGTTTTGGCAGCCAGGAGCACGCCAAAAGCACTCGCGCCATTGAGCAGCAGTTTAGCCCCGAGTTTCGCAACCGGCTGGATGCGGTGATTCATTTTAACCACTTGACTGCCGACATTGTCGAGCAAATTGTGGTTAAATTTGTGCGCGAGCTGGAAGATCAGTTGACTGAAAAGAAAGTCAATATTGTGTTGAGCGATTCCGCCAAACGCTGGCTTGCCGAAAAGGGGTACGACCAAACTTACGGCGCTCGTCCTTTAGATCGAGTGATTCAGGAAAACATAAAGTCGGTACTTGCCGATGAAATTTTGTTTGGTAAATTGCAAAAAGGTGGCACAGTTTATATTGATGTGGAAAACGACCAACTTTTGTTTGATTACAAATTAATAACCTGATTTCATTTTTTACATGCTCTGTTCGTCCAGGGGTTCTATTCCTGGACGCTTAGTAGTAACGGGCTTCAAGCCCGTATGCATCTCTTTTCTGTCTTTCGAATTCAAATTTTAAATTTTTGTCCATCTTAAAATTGTGAGGGAGAATCATGTTCACAAAAGACGTGCTTGTAAAACTCAGAGATGAAGCTAAACAGCACCTGGAACACGAGCTGTTACCGTTCTGGCTGGATCGCTGCAAAGATGATGAAAATGGCGGGTTTATCACCCAATTTGACAAAGATGGCAATGATACTGGTGAAGATCAAAAATCCCTGATCGCGCAAACGCGCACAATCTACACCATGGCATCAGCGCATCGCGCCGGTTATGGCAACGGTGTGTGTGCCGAGTATGCCAAGTTTGGCGTCGATTTTCTGCTCGACAAAATGTGGGACACTATTTATGAAGGTTTTTTCTGGACCGTAGATCGCAAAGGTAATGTGCAAATTGATAAAAAAATTGCCTATGGATTGAGTTTTGCAATTTACTCGTTGAGTGAATACACGTTAGCAACCGGAGATTCTCGTGGGCTGCAATACGCAGAGCGCGTATTTGACCTTTTGCAAAAACATGCTGTTGATACCATGTATGGCGGTTACTTTGAAATGTTCGAGCGCAACTGGGATATAGGCGGCCCCGGCCCTGCAGGCGGCGACCGCAAAACATTGGACGTGCACATGCATTTGATGGAAGCGTTTACAACGCTCTATGAGGCCAGCCGTCAGCCTGTTCACCAGCGCAAATTGGAAGAGATGATTGAAATTTTACTTGATAGAATTCAACATCCCAAATATAAGACCGGCATACCACAGTTTTGGCGGGATTGGCGAGTGGCCCCACAAATCAAATTTGATATCGTTTGGGGCTGGGATCGTTTTTCCGAGGATGGCGAAAAGTCCAATGCCGAGGATAATACATCGTATGGCCATAATGTCGAATTTGCCTGGCTATTTTTACATGCGCTGGATATTATGGGCAAGGATTGGCTGGCCTACAAAGATATCATTGTCGCCCAGTTTGACCACTGTCTTGCCAGTGGTATTGATTGGGAGTGTGGCGGCGTGTTTGTTGAAGGCTCGCACAGCGGCGGCGTGTACGATCGCGAGAAAGAATTTTGGCAGCAGGCCGAGGTTCTCATTGGCATGTTGGAGGCGTGTTTGCGCCTGGAGCCGGAAAAATATTGGCCGGCATATGAAAATGTGCATCGATTTGTGTTTGACAACATGATTCATCACAAAGTGGGGGAGTGGTGGCCGCTGCTCACGCGCCAGGGCGAGCCTATTTGGACGCATATGAGCCATTCCTGGAAAGTCAATTATCACACTGTGCGGGCGATGATTCAATCGATAAAACGGTTGGATTTGTTGATTGAGAAATACTAATCTTGCCTGCCCAATTATTCGGGCTTGAAGAACAATTCCATTACGCTTCCAGGGATGGAATCCCTGGAAGAACCTCTTTTTTTCTACTAGTCAATCACCCCACTGCCCAAGCACTCGTCATTTAGATAAATTGCGGCAAATTGGCCTGGGGCCACACCATGCAGCTTTGTGGCAGATGAGATTTCAAGTTGTTCATCCACATACCGCATAGATCCAAATGACAACTCTGGCGTGTGGCGAATTTTAAACTGAATATCGACCGACTCCCCATTTGCCAATTTGGATTGAATATCTTCTGGCAAAAAAATCCAGTTCAAAGAATCAATAGCAAATGAAGAACAGTACACAGATTCCGGATTATAGCCGCGAGTTACGTAAATAATATTCTCTTCCGCATTCTTGCCCACAACAAACCAGGGCCCGCCGCTTAGCCCCAATCCTTGTCTCTGCCCAATCGTGTAAAACCAGTACCCGGCATGCTCACCAAGCGTTTCGCCATTGTCGTGGTTTACGACCAGTCCGCGCTTTTCGCCAAGATATTTGTTCAGAAATTGGCGATAATTAATCTTTCCCAAAAAGCAGATTCCCTGAGAATCTTTGCGCTGCGCATTGGCAAATTTTTGCGCAGCGGCAATTTTACGCACATCGGCTTTGGTCAATTCGCTCAGCGGAAAATAGGTTCGACTTGATTGCTCGTACGACATTTGACTAAGAAAATAGGTCTGGTCCTTAAAACGATCTTTTGCCAGCATCAAATGCGTATATCCGTTAGAATCTTGTACGGATTTCGCCCAATGCCCGGTCATAATGCGGTCGAACTTGTATCCGGCTTTATCATAAAACGCGCCAAATTTGACCAGTTTATTGCACATCACATCCGGGTTTGGCGTTAGGCCGGAATTAACCATTTTCAGGGTGTAATTCACCACGCGGGACCAATACTCGCGCTGCATGGAAAGCACGTTGACTTTAATGTCCAGTTGATCGCAAACTTTATGCACAAATTCCAAATCATCTTGCCAGGCGCAATCACCAAAGGTAGTATCGTCTTCCATCCATACTTTGAGATAAAATGCTTCGATGTCATGACCCTGCTCGCGCGCCAAGTGCAAAGCGACAGTGCTGTCGACGCCGCCGGATACTAATGCAGCAATTTTCAATTTATAGCTCGTAATTGATTCATTTTGATCGATTAAACGTGGTTTAACAAGAAAAGTAAAGAATTTGTTTCATAAAAAAGGCCCTCGTTCAGCGAGGGCCTTTGCCGCGTCAGATGGCCGCTATTCGCAGCTTGGGCAAATTTTGGCCAGCAGGGGGTCGGTTGGACAGGCATCGACTTCGCCACTCCTGACTTGATCGACTACCTCGTCACCAAATTTTTCCCGTGCTTTCATCTCTATTTCTTTAATAATATTTTCGGATTTACTGCCATTCATGTTTTTTGCTCCAGATTCTTCAACCGATGCTTGAAGCTTGGAAAATCCACGACGAACGCCGCGTTTATTCACTCGTGACGTGTACTTTTCTCCCTTTATCGTTTTGTCGATAAAGCAATAATAGGTGGATTTTAAGCCCATTTTCCAGGCGTACACATAAATATCCGACATTTTATCGCGCAAGGATTCATCGATATAGAGTGATTTAGACACCGCCTGATCAATGTGCTCCTGAAATGCAGCCGCAATTTCAATTTGACGATTCGGATGAATCTCGTATGCTGTTTTGAACAAGGATTTATTAATTTTTCCTTCAATGCTATCAATAAACTGAATGGAGCCGTTTAGTGATTTGATAGCTTCAAACAAATCATCATTCCACAACTCTTTTTCTTCAAGATATCGCATGAGCTGTTTATTAACGACAATAAATTTCCCGCTTAGAGTATCTCGCGAATAAATATTGCTAAAATAGCTGTCAATAGTCGAAGTTGTACCGGCAATAATTGAAATAGAAGCGGTGGGGGCAATAGCTAGCAGAACAGAATTGCGTCGTGGCGGATAGTTGTAAGGCGTTTTTGAGTTTTGATTTTCAACATAATGCAAAAATGAACCGCGTTCCTTGGCCAAATTTTCTGAGGTCTTGTAGGCGACATCCTTGATAAATTTGGCTAACTTTGTAGCCATTTTTACAGCGCCATCCGAATCGTATGGAATGCCCAAACTTACTAGTGCTTCGGCAAAGCCCATAATGCCAATACCCAGCGGCCGCAAATCCATAGTATTCTTTTTCGATTCCAAAGAAGGATAAAAGTTGCGGTCAAGAATATTATCCAATGCCAAAACCATCGTCTCAATCGTTTCTTTGACTTTTGACCAATCAAACTCATTTTTCTGATAATCGATATGACGCGACAAATTGAGCGACGCCAACGTGCACACGGCGGTCGACTCGGGCGAATTGGGTATGGAGATTTCCGTACACAAATTTGTGCTGTGAATGGTGCTATAATCCGGACACGGATTCTGCCGATTATGGGCGTCTTTGAAGGTCAACCACGGGTGGCCGGTTTTAGCGAGCTTGAACAGATATTTTTTAAAAAATTCGCGGCTATCGATTTTTCGCCAAAGGGAAATTTCACCATTTTTTGCTTTTGCGATATACTGGTTATAGAGTTTGGCAAATTCATCGCCCACCGCTTCCACCAGATCCGGGCATTCTGATGGATCAAACAAATAAATAGGCTCGCCGGCATCGATGCGTCGCATAAGCTCATCTGGCATCCACAATGCAGTGTTTAAAGACGGGGTGCGAAAATAGCCGTTACCCGTCGTCTCTTTTAGGTCAAGGAACGCATCCACATCCAAATGCCAGGGCTGAATAAACACCACCTGCGAGCTACGTCGTCGTCCCCCTTGTTGAATGGCATTGACCGTGGTATCAAATATTTTAATGAACGGAATAATGCCTGAAGATTTGGCATTCAGCGAGCGTATCGTGGCGCCGGTAGCTCGAACGCGTGAAAAATCCGTACCCACACCCCCGGCATATTTGGCCAGTTGCGCCGTTTCATTCGCCTTGGCCATAATGGAAGTGAGATCGTCATCCACCACATTAATATAGCAACTGCTGTACTGACTGGTCGTGGTGCCCGAATTGTAAAGTGTTGGGGTAGAGTGGAGGTATTCGAGTTTTGAAAGTTTGTCATAAATTTTAATAACCTGATCTTCATTTTCTCCGATTCCAGCGGCAACGCGCATAAAAAACCATTGCGGCATTTCAATCAGCTCGTACTGGCGGTCGCGCGAAAAATAGCGATCGCGCAATGTGGAGAGCCCAAAATAGTCCAATAAATAATCTCGGTTTGGATCAAGGGCTTGTTCCAACATTTCCAAATTTAAGTCGAGCAGTTCTTGTTTATAAATTCCTTGCTCAACTCCGAATTTCGCCAACTCGCTAAAGGTTTGAAATCGTAATGCAATTTTGCGTTTTATTATTTTGAGCAGTTGCCGCGTTGCCAACTGGTCGTAAATGGAAGCACGCGGAATGAGCTGTTCGATGGCTTTGAGGACCAAATAATCCAGTTCTTCTGTGGTAACGCGTTCGGGAACTTTGAGATCAAGCTCTTTTAAAATTTTGTAGACCAGGTCATAATCGTCCTTCACTTTAAGATTTTCCAGCAGCCAGAAAATGGCATTTACAATTTTTCGTGTTTGAAATTTTTCTTCAACACCATCGCGTTTTACAACAATTCTATCCAAAATGACTCTCCTTTTTTCAGATTAATAATTTGTATATTCAGTAGAGGAGACCTCGAAAAAATTGGTCAATTTTTTCACGTCTTCTTTTTGTAAAAAGCGCAGAGGATTCTCGCTGATATGGAAAACCGGTTCAAATCCCAATTCTTCCAATCGCCGATCAGAAATGTATTTCAAGTATCGCTCTAACTCATTATAAGAAAGTCCATAAATAGTTGAGCTTGCAAATTGTTGTTTTATGTATTTTAATTCGAGCTCTGTACCGTTTACAATTATTGTACGAATGCTATTCACAAAATCCTGGTCCCATAGTATTTCCGGAGTTTCTTCGATCATGATTAAAATGGCTTCAATTCCATTTTGCAAATGCAAACTTTCATCAATCAGAACCAATTCAACCCCGGACACGACATTTTTCATCTTCCCAGTGTCTTTCATTGCAAAAAAATGGGCAAAGGATGAGTAAAAAAAGATGCCTTCCTGAACGATGTTGTTGAGCAAAATGCAACGCAAAATTTGCTTTTTCCCTTCAAGCGAGGAGGGATCGGCCTTTCCATACGTGATTTTGTCCACTTCGCGTATTACAAGTTCTTGTTTTTCATTTAGAATAGGATCATCTTTGGTAATGTTGTAAATTCTATCCCGATCCATATCAAAGGACTGCAGAATAATCTCGAAAAAATCGCTGTGAATGTTTTCCATAAAAATTTGCGCGCTAAACGACATTTTGGCGTATGGATCGATCAAATAGGGAAAAAAGCCGTTTATCAGAACATTGTTCACCAAAAGTTCAGAAGAGGAAAAATACCCAACCGACATGTCAAAAATTTGCTTTTCCGCCGCAGTTAACGATTTGTAATCCAAAACGTCTTGTTGTATATTGAGCTCTTCGGGAAACCAAATAGCTTGTTTTTGTTTGTTATACAAGTCTTTAAAAATGGGATAGCTTGGATTATCACTAATAGCAATATTATCTCGAACCGATGTGGTGCCTAAAAATCCGGATTGGTGCATGAATACCTCCTTACATTGATGTTTGCCATATATTGTACAATCTTTGATGGATGCATACTATATATTGATTACAGGAGAACTTTAACTGAAATTGATGATGTAATATTCCACATTCTTAAAAAAACCAAATCCGATTTCTTTCTGATATATCGTCTCAACGAAAGGGATTAACAAGATGGAGCAATTGCAAAAAAAAAGTCTAGTATTGCGTGACCGATTGGCAGTTGACCGTACGCACATGGCTAATGAGCGCACCTTGTTGGCCTATTTGCGAACAGCCATTATGATCGGCGCATCCGGAATTACTCTTGTCAAAATCTATCCGCAGTCACAATTTTGGCGCACGTTTGGTCTTGCGCTAATTCCAATCGCTATTGTTTTGTCCGTTATTAGTTTTATCCGCTTTTTTAAATTGCGCTGTAAAATAACTCGTAACTGTTCTGAAGAAACTTAATGCATGGTCAAATAACTGTAAATGCTGCTTTTATTTCTTTGGAGAAAAAATGGATATTATGAACGAATTGCCGGAAGCAAGATTTAATGAACTTGATGATCTGTTAGCCTTTATCAGTATTTATGATGATGAGGCTCGAACACAGGCCTATTTAAACATGCTGCGGCAAAACAAATCTCTAATTCGAGACGCCGTATGCGTCGAAGCTGGATGCGGCTTTGGATTTATGGCAGAGGAAATGGCACGGTTGGGAGCAAAGCACGTGTATGCAGTAGAAGTAAACCCGCAACTCTATCGCATTGCACAGAAACGCCTGGCGCCTTTTGCAAATGTAAAGGTTATTCAAAGTGATATTCGAGATTTTATGCCTCCTGAACCCCTTGATGTACTTGTTCAAGAATTTTTTGGTCAGCTCCTGTATGATGAGGATTTGTACTCTCTGGATTCATTGCTTTTTGCTCCGGTGCATTTTTTTCCCAATAAAGCCAAATTGAAAATGAGCCTGTTAAATTCTTCTTATTACGTGGATAATATAATTTCTGCTGATATTTTACTGGATTTAAGAGGTTCGCTTGTTTCAGGTCTATTTGATGATGAGGACATTGAATTGGAACGAACCATTATGCAATGGTCACCTGGAGCCAGCAAAAACAAGGTTTATGTGGATTTGTCTGACAATAATGGTGATCTTGTCTGTTTTGGCTTGCAAATTGAATACAATGATCGAGTTATTTGTCAGGCTGGCCGGTGCCCAAATTGGTCCATGGTTTGGACGCCGCGTGCAGGAGATCGGTTTGAACTCAAATTTGAGCAGAGCAAACGGGGAACACAAATATATTTTCAGTGGCTGGATTAAATCAGAGGGGCTGCTAATCAATCCTAGTCAGGTGCTCTTTGTACAATTACATAATTCGATGTTGCAATAACGAAATTGAATGCAGAATTCAAATTCTGTAATTCTTGCCAAATATCCAACATGGCATATGAGATAACTTTTAAAATATCAAAGCCAACAATTTTAAAATTTATATAGATAGTTAAACTGCGTGGCATTCATCTTGCTTTATTCAAAGATATTGCTGTATTCCAATGAACTTTATACTATCTGTTGATGAGGCTACTGTGAGCGGGCATTTGAGGGTTGAGGAAAAGCTAGAAACCATTCTTCATAATATTGACTATACTCGATTAAATGAAAAGAGTGATGGAGCGGATTCTAAGCAAAGCACATTTTTGACACAAATTTTAGAGCCTGTTAGGCTCATAAATCCCAATGTTACATTTGAGGAAACGTTGAATCGCATTTTGAATGCTGCCATTTTAATTGCGCAGTGCGATATGGGATTTGTCTCTTTGCGTACGATTAAAAATCGATTAGAATTTAAAATGGGCCGAAACAAGATTGGCCAAAAAAAAGTGCTCGAAGAGTTTTACATTGTACGCGATCTGATTAATAAAAGCATACATGCTGAATCCATTACTTTTGAAAAATTTAGCAATTTACAAAATAACTATACTTGTTATCATATACTTATAGGAATTAGCGAGCCGGGATCGGGAGAACCTCCTGGCGAATAAGGTGATCAAGAA
>CAYPZM010000003.1:8641-40136 GCA_964414825.1 uncultured Cytophagia bacterium
TCTTTATATACATGCTGACCTTGTAGGCATTATTTATTTACAAAGCCGAACAGCCATTATTTCAAAAGCCAGCTTAAAGTGGCAGGCATTTGAAAAATTTGTCGAACATGCGGCGCTGGCTATTCGTAATTCGCAATATTATCGGATTATTCACGACTTTGATCGCGAAAAAGAAAAGCTGCAAAACAGTCTCATTCAATCCGATAATTTGGCGATGAAAGGCACCATGGCCGCAAAAATCGGTCACGAAATCAATAATTATTTATCCGGAATTAATGCCAACATTGAAATGGCCGCGGATCTGATTCGTAATAAATCCAAAAAAAGCTTTGTTATTGAACGGCTGGAAAAAGCCCAGGAAATGGTAATGAGCATGTCGACATTATCAAGTGGGCTCATGAGTCGCGGAGATTTCAAGGCCAATATTGAAAAATCCAGTTTGAATAATGTGATTAATAAATTTTTTGATTTTGTTCAGCCCATCTACCAGCGTTCGGATGTAAGGCTGGAAAAACAGTTGGATGAAAACTTGCCAAACGTGGAAATTGATTCCGGCTTGATGATTCAAGTACTTTTTAATATCGTAAAAAATGCTGTTGAAGTGGAGCCGAATGCCAGAATCCATGTGAAAACTTATTACGATAAACAGCATCGATTTGTAAAATTGGACATTAGCGACGACGGGCCTGGTATTCCGCAAAACAAGCAGCAGAGAATTTTTGATCCCTTGTTCTCGGAAAAAGCGGGAGGACATGGGTATGGGCTGGCCATTTGCAAAGAGATTATTGAAAAGCACCACGGCACAATTTCGGTAAAAAGCGAAAAGGGCAAAGGAAGCTGTTTTACGATTAGTTTGCCTCTTAAAGCGCGTGATGATTATGCTGAAGTCGAATTTGATCGGCTGGAAAAATTGGAGAATAATGGCGCAGCAAATTATTCGCAAACCGTTATCCCCAGAACCAGCAAATCCAGGACTGAGACAAAATCCAATACAATTATTTACGCTGCTGTTGCCAATTGAAACTAGTCCACATAATATTTTATGACTCGCTTTATTGTTTCCCGACATATCGGGCAAAAGGGCGTTAACGATTTGGAAAACATCCGGCAATCGATGGCCGGTCGATAGATGCCCTCGCTGGCATAACCTCCGCCTTGAAAACAGCCAATCCGCCCACTAAACTCGTCTCTGTTGATAATCTGATCAATTTCTTCTTTTATCTGCTCTTTTTTCTGCTCATAATTGGACATCGTCTTGTCCAAACGGCGCAATTCGATGGCTAACGAATCGTATTTGGCCTTTTGCCAGGGCGTGGGCACAGGAACATCCGGGCCTATTTTCTCATGCCATTTTGCTTGCAAATTTGCGCTTAGCGTTGTGATGTTTGGTTCCCAAGGCTCCACATCGAGGGGATACATTTCATTGTAAGCTACTTGAGAGGAATAATACTCATCCGCCAGACCGGCAAATGAATGACCAAATTCATGGACGAATACATAATCGGACCACCAATCCGGCTGGTTGACCGGCGTTCCCGTATAGCATGTGGCAAAGGTATTGTAAATTCCTCCGCCTCCGTATCGCGGCGTGTTGAAAATGATATAAATGACATCATAGGGAACAAGTGAGGCAATATCATGTAGGGTGCGGTTATCAAACGTCAGCACATAGCGTTCGGTGTCAAAGCTGTTAAACGTTGCCCCCAGTTTGTTATGCCTCCATACATGTTTGCGCGGCTCGTCGATGCCAGAATCGGGAGAAATAACGTTGATTGTCCAAACATTAAATTTAGCCTTCAAACTATCAAACGGCGCAGAATCAAATAGAGCATCAGTATAGCTCTTGATATCCTGGTGAAATTTTTTCCGGTCCTTTTTACGATAACCATCACCCATTATCAGAATGTCCACATTCTCCGATGCTGGGCCGCTATCCATCACTTTTTTAACGCGATACGGGAATTGTTTGCGCTCGCGATTCACAAATCGAGAAGATGGTGAAATTTCCACTGACCACAGGGATTGGAAGACATTTTCTCGATCCCGTTTGGCAATGGTGAAGCGAATGTCCTTTTTGGGCATCGGACATCTAATGGTTTCGTGCATGGTGCGATGAATGCCATCGAGAGCTTCCTGGGTCGTCTTCCATTCACCAAAAATGGAGCTAAAACCGTAATTAAAAATCAATGTGCCAGTTTCGAGATCATACACCTGCGCTTCGTATAATCCCAAATTCAAATCATTCACCAGATGCTGCCGCGTACCGGGCCAGTCGCCTTGTACATAAACCTGGTCCAGGCTGAAAATTTCGCTGTTTGCATCGCCGGTATGATAATAATCAATGCGTAACGTTTTGTTCTCAAAATAGTCTTCAAACGCGGCAAAAGAGGTGCTGATCCAAAAAAATGTCAAAACTTGCGTCGTCAGTTTCATTCTTGTCCTCTCGGCAAATAATTTGATCCACAGTTTCACAAATGTAGACATTCTGTTTTTGATTTCAAATATTAACCTGTTGAAATGCTCATTTGCATTCTCTATATTTTTGGAATTCAAGAAACGCATTTATACATAATTGGGAATTTAGCTATGTGTTCAAAACCTATTCAACTCGTGTTGACCATTTTTCTATTCACTTTCGGCCGTGTAACAGCACAAGATTTATCTGCTGGTATCGATACGCTGCAAGAAAATACAAACAATTTGCAGCATCGACTCGATGTGCTTGAAAAAGCCATCGATGATATCATTTGGCATCAGCGTGTGGGCGATGTGGCGTTTATCGACAAAGTCTATATTGCCGGGCCGCCATTAAAAGAGGAAAAAAATCCTACCGGACTTGGCGCCGGCAATCCGGTAAAATTTTGGTCGTATGTGTTTATCCCCAAAACCATTGATGTGTCGAAAAAATATCCGCTAATGGTATTTCCGCACGGTGGCGTGCACAGCAATTTTTCAACCTATTACACGCACATTATTAAAGAGCTGATGGCTCAGGAATATATTGTTGTTGCTGCGGAATATCGCGGCAGCACCGGGTATGGCAAATCGTTTTATGAAAAAATTGATTACGGCGGTTTGGAAGTTGAGGACGTTAAAGCCAGTCGAGATTTTATGCTGGAAAACTACGATTTTGTGGATAAAAATCGAGTCGGAATTTTTGGTTGGAGCCACGGCGGATTGATTGCATTGATGAATATTTTTGAACACCCCAAGGCTTACAAGGTTGCTTTTGCCGGCGTACCGGTTAGCGATTTGGTGTCTCGCATGGGCTATTACGATGACGAATATCGAGCGCTCTACTCGGCAGACTATCACATCGGCAAAACCGCGCACCAAGATGTGGAAGAGTACCGCCGACGCTCCCCGGCCTGGAATGCGCACAAACTGCAAACTCCGCTGCTCATTCACACCAATACCATTGATGAAGATGTGCATGTGCTGGAGGTGGAGCATCTCATAAAATCCCTAAAAACTGAAGGCAAAGACTTTGAATATGAAATATACGAGGCCGTTCCGGGCGGCCATTCGTTCGACAGAATGGATACGAAAACGGGTCGAGAAATCCGCATCAAAATTTATAAATTCTTGGCGCAGTATCTCAATCCGCCCAAACCGATCACTTCAATAGAGGAGATGAACCGCGCAGCGTATCGCTAAATGTTATTCCACTGTTTGCGGAATATGGACACATTTAATATTTTTGAGATTAATTCGAATGAAAACCAATCCGGCAGTTTTTCCCGTCATCATAATGAAACTCGCTATCAAGCAGGAGCCGGCTTATTTCGGAATTTAGTGTGTCCAATGGCTGTTGGGTGCAATTAAGAAAAATGTCTAAATTGCGTCAAAAGTTGTCTTGTTAAAATTGAGCGTAATATGATAAAGCATTTGTATGCCGTGTTTTCGATTGTTTTATCAACCGCTATATGTGAGCCTTGCCGGTCACTTTTGGCAACAACCAAGTCGAATGGATTTTGATACTGATGCTTCGTTTACCGGTGGCGCCATTGATGCGGAATTTAGATATTTTTTTAAGCCAAGAAAAATAGCTGGCTAAACGCATTTTCCGCTAACCTGGGATTACTGTACAAAAGCAAAGGCTTCCTGCCGGAAGAATTATATCAAAGCGAACACTTTGGCGTACAGCTTGGCCGGTTCTTTTAAAACAGGTCTTGATAAACAAGCGGAACACGTTTATCAAGACAGTCTAATTTCTGCATCTCATCTCTCTAATATCCCTCCCCATCTACCAAAGTTGTTGAAAATCCAGTGCGCTTTCAATCGTTATGGATTATTCCTCTTGCCGTTTACCGTTTATTTTATAGAGGTTTGCTCATATGCTATAACGCTTTTATAGGAGCAAGCTGAAAACGCTTGGAGGTTCGCATGAAAATCAAACATGTGCTCATTCTTGTCTTTATTACTGCACTTGTTGCAGGAGCTATCGGGTATGGAATAGGCATCTTGCAAGTGTTATCCAAAATAAGAACCGGAAAACAGGTGCCCCGAAAAATCCGAGATACAAGCGAGCTCAAAAGGAGTGTCGCCGCCATACAGAAACTAAACCTGGAGAACCAAAGAAATGAATCGAATTTTCAATATCCAAACCAGCCTCGAGAAATTTCCGATTTTTTCGAAACTGGACGTTCTGAATTTGACAAGCTGCCTGATATTACTGATACTGTTCACGACGATTCCATTAACTGCCAAACCAGTATCTAAAGACAGCCTAAAAATACTCAATAGTGCCGTAATAGAAGAAGCAAAAACTAAATTGAATGACATCCGGAGCCAGGTTCGTGAGTTGCAGATGGAACTTGAACAGACCGATAAAATTACCAAGGCTCGCGAAAGGGAATTAAAGCTGATAAGCTATGAATTGGAAACGGTAGGTAACAAATTGGATATCGCATCATTACAAATTGCAGAAGGAAAAGATCAGTTCGAAAGCACCCTTAATCGATACAAGCGATACGAGCCCAAGATCAGTGACTATGTGGTTTCCGGTGTTGTTGGCCTTCTTATAGGCACCCAGCTTGGTGACGGTACCGGCGAAAAAATAGGCTATAGCATGGGGACATACGCGGTATTCATATCGTTGGAACATGCCGGGTATGGCATTACATATTGGTTGTGGCCGCCAAACTGGTTCTAAAATCTAACACGACTTGCAATCCCTTGTATTTTAGTTCAGATACATGCTTACAAAAAGTATCCACACAGTTTTGCGCAAGTTGGAAGAATTGTTCCTATATAAAGACAGTATATCATGTTTGTTTGTATTCTTCAACGCCCAGCAATGTCTGCCAAACTCCACGCGTTTTTCGCAACGCATCCAAAGTCGTAAGAAATATTAGTGTTAAAAGAAAAAGCTGAGTAACTGAGGGTTTTGAGAGTCGTTTAAACTTTCGTTTCATATCCCGGTTTAACGCGAGTTAAGCAAGTGAATAAATCAAAAGTGAGGCGATGAATGGAACCCTATGGAAATCAGAACAACGGCTCGGATATTCTTGCTTTTGAAATTGGCGATGATTCAATTGCTCTTCAATTTAAGGATAGCTCAATCTATCTGTACACCGTGCAAAGTATTGGGCCGAAGAATATTGCGGCTATGAAATACTTGGCCACGAACGGCAAGGGGTTGGATCGGTTTATACATCAGATGGGCAAATACAAATACGCCAAACGATTAATTCCGTGCTCATAATTAAACATGGATTTGTTTTGTGACAACTAGGGTAGTTGGAGAGATAATAAATATAAAGCCAATACATAACAACATGTATTGGCTCTACTTAAACAGTCGGGGCGGAGAGATTCGAACTCTCGACTTCCTGCTCCCAAAGCAGGCGCGCTAACCGGGCTGCGCTACGCCCCGAGTTTATTTTTTAGCATGTCTTTTAAATTCAACAAAGCTTTGGCACGGTGGCTGATTTTATTCTTTTGCTCCAGGCTCATTTCAGCAAGCGTTTTTTTATATTCGGGAATGAAAAATACCGAATCATATCCGAATCCATTGTTGCCGCGTCGTTCCCGCAATATTTCGCCTTCGCATACGCCCTCAACAGTGTGAAAATTGCCATTCTCCCCAAACGCAATGACAGTTCGAAAACGCGCTGTTCGTAAAGCAGGAGGGACGTTGGCAAGCTGCTGCAAAAGCTTGGTTACATTGTCTTCATACGTTGCGTTGGCTCCGGCAAATCGCGAGGAGTAAACTCCTGGAGCACCGTCCAAAGCATCCACTTCCAGTCCAGTATCATCAGACACTACAGGTAAATCAAATTGTTTCGAAATTTCCTTGGCTTTTTTCAAGGCGTTGCCACGAAGGCTGGGCTGGTCCTCCACAACCTCCGGCATATTGCCAAGGTCGTTAATGGATAAAATCGTTATGGGCAGATCGTGCAAAACATGCTGAATTTCTGTCACTTTATCCCGGTTGCTCGTGGCAATAACGATTTTATCCCAGTTCAATGTGGCTATCCTAAATAATCTTTTTTATTGCAACTACAAATGGCAACAAAGTTTTCTTTAAATTTATAGCTATTTTTTTGATCATTTTTTACATTTTCTACAACATGCAGTTGGGTCAGCAAGTCACCGCAATTGGGGCAATGGCTCGATCTTGCTCCCGATGCTTTGGCAATTTTTGCCGCAAATGTTTTATCTTTACCCATGAGATCTCCGGTTTGGTTTTAAATTAACAGCGCCAAATATAAAAATTGGTGCATTAAAAGTCAATGAAATTGTCAATTATGTGGATTTATTCTTTTTGCAGCAGCTCACGCAATACTTGCAGCTCGCGCTCGAGATTTTTAATCCGCATCAACAAAAAGTCATTGGTGATTTGAGTTTGAGGAGTATTGCTTTGTTGCGATTGTGAGATTTGTGCGGATTGGTTCACATCCTGACGCGACGATTCGGGAGGCGGAGCGACTCGAACGGGTATGGAATGGATTTGATCGCTTCGCAAAACATTCAATGTTACGCTATCCCCAGGCTGATAATTTTGCATATTCTGAAACAGATCATACGCTGTTGCAACTTTGTGATTATTGCTGGCCAGGATAATATCACCCACTTGAATACCGGAACGATCGGCCGGGCTGTCGTTATAAACTCGTTTTACATGTGCACCACCCAGGTGGCTGGGCCAGTCTTCAACAACCAGACCAACAAAGCCTTCTTTTTTGCCCGCATTTTGTACAATTAATTGGGTGTGATTGAGCACATTTTGAATTGGATGCACCAGCAGAGTTTCTGTGGATAAAAAGTCGGCGGAATAAGGCAGCTCATCCGGGAACAAGTCAATTTCCATAGCAACCAGGCCAACCAATTGGCCGTCAAAATTAAAGACCGCACCGCCGGCCGAGCCCGCAGGCAGGTCAACCGAGAGCTGAATCATGCCATCATTGCGAATACAATTTATCGTTCCCATCGAGACGGCAGGCATAACGCCAAGAGAATTGCTTAGAATAATCACAGGTTCGCCGGCGCGGATCATTTTTGAGGTGTCCATAATTTCCGGCAGAAAATTCTGATCAAACTCACCTTCGATTTTGAGCAAAGATATTCCCAACGCATCATCGGCACCCACTATTTGGGCATTTACCTTACGTCCGTCTTGCGTGGCGATAATTATATCTATGCTGGCTTTGGTCACTTTTTGCTTGGTAATGATGTGCTGCTTGTCAATAATCAATCCCGCACCAAAATTGGTCCAGTCCACAGTCGGGGAATCGGCATTTCGAGATTCTCCTTGCTGCATATCGATTTTGGCATGCACTGCAACGGCGGACATTTCGACATCGCTAATAAGCTGCATGAGCTCTTGTCGATAGCTCTGGAGTGAGGGATAGGTTTTTGAAAATATCGTGTCGATAAAAATTGGATTAAGGACAAAAAGCTGCACACCCCAAATGAGCAAAAAAGTTTTACCAAACTTCATAGGTCACCAATACCGAAATTTTTTGATTAAAAAGAAAATTCATTAACTGTTCGTATCTGTGGCTTCACATTGACATTGTACGAGGAAATATCGATCTGATTGCGATCGGCATTGCGAAGGTCTGGCAGTGCCATGGTTCTTTGGAGACCGGCGCGGCGCGTTGTGCCGGTCTGAAGCGGCTGTGCCTTGTCAATGTCAACATAATTTGTAATCTCAAATCGGTTGTTTGTGGAATCAACCTTGGTAATTACAAAGTGTCCCGGATCGGCTTGGGATTCTTGAATAACATAGGCGATGGAATTGGGATTCTGTGGTGTAAACGATGGTGTTGGCAAAAACCGCTGCACCATCATGCCCAAAAATACCAAAAATACTCCTAACGATGCGTAAGCGGGCATTTTCCAGTTGAGCTCAAAAAACGGGAATTTAATTTTGGAATTTTGTTCCCGGCGTCTTTCTTTGCGAAGTTGGGCTTGTAGCACAACATCAAAAGACGCGGATGTTTTCAAGCGTCGCATTGAAAACAACGATTGTCGCAATTGTTGCATTTCGTGCAGGGTTTGGGAGCAGGAAGAGCATGTGGTAATATGCTGGTCGATTTTGTTTCGTTTTTGCTTGGTAATGTCATCTTCAATATAAGCTGAAAACCATCTTGAATAATTAGAACAACTATTCATTTATACCTCCGGTCTATTCAGTGGGTAGTTTGATATCCTTTAATTTGGACTGTAATTTTAAGCGAGCTCGGTTAACACGCGACTTTACAGTGCCAAGAGGAATATGTAAAATAGAACCTATTTCCTCGTAAGAAAGTTCCTGGATATCTCGAAGAATGATAACTTCTCGAAAACGCGGGGACAATTCATCAATTGCTTTTTGAATAATCCGTTCCGTTAAAGCCGAGTTGGCTTGTTGTTCAGTATCGGCCATCTCGTCTTCGAGTTCATATTCTTTGTCTTCAAAGCCCATGTCCGATATGGAAACTGATTTTCTGCGCTTACGTTTTCGCAATTCGGTTTTTGCCAAATTTCCAGCTATTGTATAAATCCAGGTAGAAAATTTAGCAATTTGACGATACGCATGTCGATTGCGGTACAGGCGAAGAAACGTTTCCTGAACAATGTCTTCCGCTTCTTCAACGTTGCCTAAGAATCGGTACACAAAATTTAATAACTGGTCTTTATATCGAAGAACAATCGCATCGTATGCCGTCAAGTCATTTTCCTGAAAGCGTTTGATTAATTCTTCGTCAGAAACATTGGGCTGTAGCCTCGGGTCTTTGCTCATGCCTGCTTATGTGAACCTTGTTCAAAAATGAAAGTTCCAATTTTTTTTTATAACGTGCTAAATAGTAGAATGTATTTCAAATAGCAAAGATTCCAAAACCAAGCGCGGCTTTTGGTAACTGCTTTTTAAATAAATATCCGCCTGCAGCAGCGAGTGAAATACCTTGTTCAGTTGCTCGCGTTTGTATTTGGCTGCTTGCCGCAAATACTTTTCAACAAAATAGGGATTAACCCGTAACGATTTGCTGATTTGATCTCTACGCAACTGGGCCAGCACCATTTCTTTGGCTTTGGCGATAATCGTAAAATGGCGCGTTAGCAACACCAGAATGCCGATGGGGGATTCTCCAAGCTCCAACAGGCGATCCAAAATCCGCAAGCTTTTTTGAATATTCTGTTCGGCCACGGAATCGCAAAATTCAAAAATATTGAACTCTTTGGTGATGCCAACCACTTGCTCCACATCCGGAACTGTTATCTCTTTTCTTTCCTTGTTTTTCAGCTCGATCTTATCGATTTCTGATACCAAACGCCGCAGCGAATTACCAACATTCAACTGCAAGAGACTCACTGCTTCATCACTAATGCTAAAGCCACGCTCCTTGACATGATTTTTTACCCACGCCGGAATTTGATTATCATACATCGTCTTGGCCTCAATCGCTTTGCAATACGGAGACAATTTTTTGATGGTCGCATTGGTACCTGTAAACTTGTCGCTTGTCAAAACCATACAACTGGATGTTGACGGCTTTTCCGCGTATTTGATCAGCAAAGGCATGTCTTTTTCGCCCAGGTGATGAAATTGTTTAACCACCACAACGCGCCGCTCGGCCATCATAGGGTAGGACATGGCGATGTTAACAATAGTTGCGCCATCGGTTTCGTTACCATAAAGAACATCCAGATTAAAGTCTGCATCACCGGGCTGCAAAACGGATTTAAGGAGCGCCTCTGTAAGTTGGTTTATAATAAATTCTTCTTCACCATAAAACAAATAGATTGGCGCAACATCCCCGGCTTTTAAATCTTTATGAAATTGGCTTGTCGAGTATTTGCTGTTCATAAAACGAATCCATTTGTTTAGATAAAAATCAATCCCAAAATACCGATTGCCAAACAATAGGGTGCAAAATAGTACAATTTTCCGCGCCTTACAACAGCAAGTAGCGATTCGATTGCAATAAATCCTGATACATAAGCGGTGATCATTCCAACAGCCAGAGCAGAAAACATGTCGCCGCCTACGCCGGATTCTATCAAATCAATGCTTTTTAAAATCGTTGCACCAAAAATGGCCGGAACAGCCAAAAGGAACGAAAAGCGCGCGGCATCATCGCCGTTCACTTTAAAAAACAATCCGGTGCTGATGGTTGAGCCCGAACGGGAAATCCCCGGAAGAATGGCCATAGCCTGAGCGATGCCCATCACAAACGTATTTTTCATATCCAGACGCTTATCATCCTGCTTGAAAAAATAGGTAAGGAACAAAATTACAGACGTTACCAGCAGCATAATACACGTAAAATGTGGATCACTAAATATTTGTTCAATACGTTTTTCAAAGATCAAACCAACGAGTGCAGCAGGTATAGATGCAACGATAATGAAAACAAGCATTCGGAAATGTGTATTCCGTTCGTACTGACAGTTTAATCCCTGTTCATGAAACTGTTTGGTAAACATAAAAAAGAAGGTTTTAATCAAACTCCAAATATCCTGGCGAAAAACAGTCAACACTGCCAGGAGGGTGCCAAAATGGACAAAAACTTCAAATTCAATTCCCTGTTCTCGAAGGCCCAGGATGTATTTTCCCAAAACCAGGTGTCCCGAGCTGCTAACCGGGAGAAATTCTGTTAATCCTTGTACGACTCCCAGTATTGCAGCCTTGCCAAGGTCCATAAGTAACTCCTTGTGATTTTACTGTGGTTTATTCCGTAGCGAGAGCATAACGCCAATCCAGACACCTAAATAGTCCGTTTCTCCGGCCACAACGTACTTGATTTCCACAAAGCCAATGGTATTCGAACGCATTTGCAGCTCCAGTCCGGCAACTGCATTTAGCGTAAGATCAAATTCGCGAATGGAGGAGTTGGGTTCAGAATTATCTTCACATTCAGTGTGGACAAAACTTATGCCGGCGCCGCCGCCGATGTACGGGCTAACTTTAGAATATGTAAGTTCAAACAACGAGACTGCGGAAGCGCCAAGCGAGAAGATTTGATAATGTGTTGTTTGCTGATGTGTGCTCGCATCTCCAACCGCATATTCAAAAAAAGGCGACAAACGCCAATTAGGATTTTCGGGAGTTACTCGAGTTTGAATGCCAATTGAGAATAAATTTTGCGTGGACAACTTTGGCATTACCGTACCCAACTTGGCGCCCATTGAAGAGACCGAATAAGATTGCGAATAGATAATACTGCACGGAAAAATAAGCAAAATAAACACAAGACAAACTTGGGTTCTCTTCATAATGAACTTTTGCTATTGGACATTGTTGAGTTGGCGAATATTTCCGTCAATAAATTGCAGAATATTTACAAATTGATTTACATTGTGCTCATCAAAGGAAATGGTTGTCCCTAACCCTTGGTAATTTTCGACATTTTTTAAATAGTTGGCTATTTCTATTCCTGTCAAATGTCCCTGCCCAATGGCTTCCAGAATCAAATTCATGACGTTATAGCCATAAACCGCCATTGCACCCGGAGTTGTTGAGGTGGCGATACGAAAGTCTCTTATAAAATTGATATAGTCGATATCGGTTTCCGAAAAATGCAAACCGGCGACAAACACAATGCCGTTTAAATAGCGCTGTTGTTTGCGTAACATTTCCGCATCATTCCAATAGTCGCCACCTAAAAGTCCGGCTTTAATATTGAACAAGGCCAATTGCGAGGCAATGTACGGAACATCTTCTTCGTAAATAGGCAGAAAAATGCCATCAATGGAATGCACCGGGATGTCGGTAAATTTTGCCAATCCTTCATTTTCATCCGATTCGTAACGTGCACTGCGATCCAATTGACTGTACATCGAGTCAATTTTGGTGAATGTAGCATCTCGACCTCTGGAATTCAACGTGTCTTTGATAGCCAGTCGAAAGCCAGCTTCGCGAATGGATTGAAACTGGCGTGAGAAATCGGTGCTGCCAGGATAATACCATTGTTGGGAGATAATGGTGCCGCCAAGTTGATCGACGCTATTGGTAAAGGCATCGGTCAAAGAATTGCCATATTCATCGGCTGGCGCCAGCGTAGCAAACGTTTTCATTTGTAATGTTTCGATGGCGTGACGAGCCAAGGCAGTACCGCGACGTTCTGTGTCGTTGTTGATTTGGAATATATAGTCGCCCAGTTCCGTAATGCCATTCTCGGTGGAAACCGGAACGATCAATGGCGTGTTATAAGGCGAGAGCAAACCGGCAATTGCAGCGGATTTGCTGCCTTCCAAATCGCCAATGACAAACTCTATGTTGGTTTGCAGCAGGTCGCGGCTTGATTTTACGGTTTCGACCATAGAGCTGCCCGAATCGCCGAGCAGCAGCTCAATGTCGAGAAATTCCGGCCGATTCCGACTGAGCGCAAAAGCCATTCCGCGTAAAAAATCCTTGGCCTCGTTGGAAAAAAATCCGGAGATTGGCTGAATAATACCAATTCGAAGCTTGTCTGCTGTTTGTTCCGGCATATTGTTTAACAGGGATTTGGCAATCGTTGTGTAGCGCTGAGAAGGATTGTCTTCAAGAAAGTTTTCAACAACGGTTCGGGCTTGTTCCGCATCTCCATCTTTGGCATACAGGCGAGCCTGCCAGATGGTCACCATCGGCTCTGCCTGCGTCCAGGGATAACTTTGTGCCAGGTTCTCCAAATTGTACGTGCTGATGTGCGTGCTGACCAGTTTACTCGCGGCTTCTTCACATTTGTGCAGAAAATTAGAGCTGGGAGCAAATTCGATGGCATACGTGAAATTTTCTAACGATTGATAAAAGTTACCGCGTTCATAATTCAAATTGCCTTTGACAAAATAGGCAAACGATAGATAATCACTGGTTGGAAATTCCTGAATTAAGCGATTGGCATACAGCTCGGCTTTTCTAGAATCTCCCAAATTGTAAAACGTTTTGGCCAGCATTAGCAATCCGGACGATAATTTGGGATTATTTTTATCCTGTGCAACCAACGTGATAAAATTGATTTTGGCCTGCTCATAATCGCCATTGCGATACAAAATGAGGCCCCGATTAAAGAGATCTTCCGGATCGCTATTTTGAGCTTGAATGTTTGTTGCTGTACAAACAAGACCAAAAACAACAAACCAAAGTGACAACGATTTAAACACAGGTTCCTCCGTTATCTACTCAACTGTAACGCTTTTTGCGAGATTTCTCGGTTGATCCACATCGCAGCCTCGCATTACGGCGATGTGATAAGCCAGCAGTTGTAAAGGAATAATAGTAACCAGCGGATTTAAAAACTCCAGTGTAGTCGGCACATAGATGACTCGGTCGGCATGCCGCGCAATTTTGTCATCTCCTTCGGTGGCGATAACAATGACCCGGCCTTTGCGCGCGCGCACTTCTTCGATATTGCTGATGACTTTGTCATAAATTGAATCTTTGGTGGCGATAAACACAACGGGCATATCTTTGTCAATGAGTGCGATGGGCCCGTGCTTCATTTCAGCAGCGGGGTAACCTTCGGCATGAATGTAGGAAATTTCTTTGAGTTTTAAGGCACCTTCCAACGCCACCGGAAAATTGTAACCGCGGCCGAGGTACAAAAAATTGCGAGAATATTGAAACTCTTCGGCAATATCGCGAATGATGTCATTTGTCTCCAGCACTTTGGAAACTTTATCAGGCAAATTGTGCAAAGCCTCGGCAAACTCCACGCCTTTGGTATGCGACATGGAGCGCATGCGCCCCAGCAACAGCGTCATCAACGAAAGCACCACAACTTGCGATGTAAAGGCTTTGGTGGAAGCCACACCAATTTCGGGTCCGGCGTGCAGATAAACGCCGGCATCGGTTTCGCGCGCAATGGTGGAGCCGACCACGTTGCACACGCCGAACACTTTGCTACCACGGCGTCGCGCCTCGCGAATGGCAGCCAAGGTATCCGCAGTTTCGCCGGATTGACTGATGGCGATGACGACAGATGATGGCCCAAGAATGGGATTGCGGTAGCGAAATTCCGAGGCATATTCCACCTCAACCGGGATGCCCAAAAATTCCTCAAGCATATACTCGCCGAGCAGTGCCGCATGCCACGAGGTTCCGCATGCGGTTATGACCACGCGATTTGCATTAATCAACGATTGCAGCTCATACTGAATGCCACCCAACTTTGCCGTACCTTCATCCAGCAGCAACCGGCCGCGCATGGTGTCGCGCATGGTTTGCGGTTGCTCCATGATCTCTTTGAGCATAAAATGCTCATAGCCGCCTTTTTCAATGGCAGAGAGATCAGAATCAATAAATACAACTTCCGGGTGCACAGTACGGTTATCAATGGTTTTGATGATCACACTGTCGCGAGACACCAGGGCAACTTCACCATCTTCCATATACGTCACATCTGTGGTATGCCCGACCAATGGAGCGGCATCCGACGCGATAAAATATTCGCCGTGACCATGACCAATGACCAACGGGCTGCCCTTGCGCGCGGCAATAAGTTGATCCGGTTCATTGACATTCATGACCACAATGCCGTAGGTGCCTTGAACACGGGAGAGACAGGTACGCACGACTTGGAAAAAATCTTCTCCGTCATCCAAACAATCGGCAAACAGATGCGCCAGGGTTTCGGTATCGGTTTCGGTGATAAATTTGTGTCCCTTGGCAATAAGCTCGTGGCGAAGCTGTTCATAATTTTCTATAATGCCGTTATGAACCAGCGCTATTTTTCCGTGTCCATCCGAATGCGGGTGCGCATTAATTTTTGATGGAGCTCCATGAGTTGCCCAGCGGGTGTGAGCAATGCCAACTGTGGATTCGTATTCTTTGCATGAAATGACATTTTCAAGATTAATAATTTTGCCAACTTCTTTTTCAACCTCAATCTTGTTATTTACGCTCACGGCAATACCGGCAGAATCGTAGCCGCGGTATTCGAGCCGTTTGAGGCCGCTCATTAAAATAGGTACAACTTTTTTATTGCCAATATACCCGATAATTCCACACATTACGAGACTCTCCTATTCCCACTCGATGGTACTTGGTGGCTTTGAGCTGATGTCATACACGACGCGGTTCACGCCAGTCACTTCATTTATAATTCGATTGGAAATACGGGAGAGAATGTCCTCCGGTATTTTTGCCCAATCCGCGGTCATGCCATCCATGCTGGTCACGGCGCGCAAGGCAATGACGTTTTCGTATGTCCGCTCATCGCCCATTACGCCAACGGTTTGAATGGGCAGCAGCACAGCAAACGCTTGCCAAATCTTGTCGTATTGGCCACTGGTTTTTAATTCATCGATAAATATTTTGTCAGCCGGTCGCAAAATCTCCAGGCGTTCTTTAGTGATGGTGCCCAAAATTCGCACCGCCAAACCCGGCCCCGGAAACGGATGGCGTTTGATAATGTTTTCCGGAACACCAATTTCGCGTCCAACTTTACGAACCTCATCCTTGAACAGCTCGCGTAACGGCTCCAGCAAACCAAGGCCCATTTGTTCTGGCAAACCGCCAACATTGTGGTGCGATTTAATGGTTGCAGACGGGCCGCGAACGGATACGCTCTCAATCACATCCGGGTAGAGCGTGCCTTGCACCAAATAATCGATTTCGCCCAGTTTTGAAGCTTCTTGCTCAAAAACTCGAATAAACTCTTTGCCAATAATTTTGCGCTTTTTTTCCGGATCAAAAACACCGGCCAATTTTGATAGAAATCGTTCGCTCGCATCGACAAAAATAAAGTCAAAATCGGCGTTTTCAAAATAGCCGCACACTTCGTCTGCTTCTTTGTGGCGCAGCAAGCCAATATCGACAAACACGCAGGTGAGCTGACGACCAACAGCGCGCCCAACCAGGTAAGCTGCAACCGTAGAATCCACGCCACCACTCAAGCCGCAAATAACGCGCCGAGAGCCAACTTTTTGTTGAATGTCGCGAATAGTCGACTCAACAAACGCTTCGGCACTCCAATTCCCTGTGCAATTGCATATGTGGAAAACAAAATTTTTCAGAATTTCCGTTCCTTTGGGTGTGTGCACCACTTCGGGATGGAACTGAATGCCATAAATCGATTGATCGGTATTCTTTATCGCAGCAATGGGAGAATTGCGAGTGTGAGCAATAACATTAAAATCCTCAGGAATTTTCGTCAAGTGGTCGCCGTGACTCATCCACACATCGAGGTTGTCTTTAAGATTAAAAAATAGATCGGATTTATCGTCGATGTGGATTTCGGCCCGGCCATATTCCCGGCGTTGAGCTTTGTCCACTTGTCCATCAAATAAATGCGCAATTACTTGCAGTCCGTAACAAATTCCGAGAATCGGACAGCCAATGCTGAACACATCAGGGTGGGGAAGAGGCGCATCCGGCGCATACACCGAAGATGGTCCGCCGGAAAGGATAATGCCTTTGGGATTCAACTGGCGCAATTCATCAATATTGATATAAAAAGGCTTGATCTCGGAATAGACGCCCAATTCGCGAATGCGACGAGCGATGAGCTGTGTGTATTGCGAGCCAAAATCCAGAACAATTATAGATTCGGAATGAACCATTACCACTCGATTTTTTCGTTAATGTTGTAGGATTTTAAATTATCCAAAAAATCAAACGAGGTCAAATTATAATGCACCGGGGTGATAGAGATGTAATTATTGTTGATTGCGGCATCGTCCACCCGAATGTCGGTCTCGACATTTATTTTTTTGCCGGTGAGCCAGTAATAGCGTCGATTGTAGGGATCCTCGCGAACGTGATAGTTTTCCTCATACTTTGCCATACCTTGTTCGGTAACCTGAACGCCTTGAATCTCTTCTTTAGGCACAGCCGGCACATTGATGTTCAAATATACGCCTTCTGGCAATTTGATATCTTTGAAGGTGTTGAGAAAATTGGCCGCAAAGGAGGCAGCGGGTTCAAAATCGGGTTCGACAAAGGTGGTTAGCGAAATGGCAAACGATGGAATGCCCAAAATGGCGCCCTCGGTAGCTGCCGAAACAGTTCCGGAATAGATGGTATTGATGCCCGTGTTGGATCCGAGATTGATCCCCGAAATCAAAAAGTCCGGTTTGGGTTTTTCTTTGAGCAACGCCCAATAGGCCAACTTTACGCAGTCTGCTGGTGTGCCGCTCACGGCGTAGCCAAAAAAATCGCCGCTTTTCTTAAATTCAGAGACACGCAACGGATCGCTAAGAGTAATCGCGTGTCCAACCGCGCTCATTTCAGTAGCAGGCGCTACAATGGTGATCTCGGCCACTTGCGAAATCGCCTTTGCCAGAGCTGCAAGTCCGGGAGCATTTATTCCATCATCGTTTGTTAGCAAAACTCTCACGATTGTGCCTTTTGCATAATTACGGGATCGGTTGTTACGGTTTCCTGTCGTTTTTCATCCAAGAAAAAGGTGAGCAATTGATACAACGTGGACTTGAGCTCTTTGCGCGGAACAATCGCATCTACAAAACCGTGATCAAGCACAAACTCGGAGCGTTGAAAGCCATCCGGCAGGTCCTGCCCAATGGTTTGTTTGATGACGCGAGGCCCGGCAAAACCGATTAACGCTCCGGGTTCGGCAATATTAACATCACCCAACATGGCAAAACTTGCGGTGACGCCGCCAGTGGTGGGGTGTGTGAGAATGGAGATAAACGGCAACTTGGCATCGGCGAGCTGTGCCATACGCGCCGAGGTTTTGGCCATTTGCATGAGCGAATAGGCCGATTCCTGCATGCGTGCGCCCCCGGATGCTGTAACCGTAACCAGAGGAAATTGGCGTTTGAGAGCAAGTTCAGCGGCGCGCGAGATTTTTTCGCCCACAACCGATCCCATGCTGCCCCCGATAAAGCGAAAATCCATAACAGCCAGCACAATGGGCAGAGTGTTAACGTTGCCCGTACCGGTTTTTACGGCTTCATTCAATCCGGTTTTATTGGCTGCCTTTTTTAAGCGATCGACATATTTTTCCGAATCTCTAAATTTGAGTTCATCCACCGATTGAATGTGGGCGTTAATTTCGAAAAATGAGTTGGGATCGCATAAAATATTGATATAATCGTCGCAGGTAATGCGAAAATGATATCCGCATTTGGAACAGACCGAGAGACTGCGCTGCAACTCTTTATTGTACAGCACTTCTCCGCACTCCTGACATTTTGTCCAAACTCCATCCGGCAAGCTTTTTTTGCCCTCCGATGAAAACCCTGCTTTTGCCCGTTTAAACCATGCCATAATACTTCTCCGTTATAACTGTTTTGTCATTAACCAGGCGTCCACCCCCTCTGCTTGATAATAGTTTTTGCGTTCTCCGGTAATTTGAAAGCCAAATTTTTCATAAAACCGAATAGCTGGCGCACTGGATTTCCGCACTTCTAAATGAACGGCCTCAACTTGCTCTTTAATGGCTCGCATTATAAACGCATTTATTAAACGTTGCGCAATGCCTAAACGACGAAAACGAGGATCAACTGCCAGATTGGCAATTTGCATTTCATTCGCCACGCGCCATGCAATTGCGTAACCGATGATGTTATTTTCAACTTTTGCCACGTAGCACAAAGAAAACGATTTTTTTAGCTCATTTTTTAAGGCAGTAGCAGACCAGGGTGTTAAAAAACTTTGATTTTCGATGCTAACGACTGCCGGAATGTCTTTGACAGACATCTCGCAAACTTTACACGTGCTGGCAACCGTGGCACGAGACAACAATTTGTGCTCCTGTAGTTTAGGTGCAATAAAAGCTTAAAGCACCGCAGCTTTGGGTTTACCGGCAATAAAATCCTGATAGTACATCGGCTCAATAGTCTCTTTTTCCACAATCTCGCCGGATTTTAATTTTTGCGTGCCCACTTCGGCAACACTCAACGCAGAACAGTGATTAAACGCTTCAGGCACCGCGCTAAAGTTATTCGCCTTTTGTTGCAGAGGCTGCACATCTCCCAGGACAAAAGCCTTTTCAGGAATGGCATTATAAAGCTCGTCGATGTGCAAAATCCGAACGTCCGTAACAGAGGTGTTTATATAGCGATTGCGCTCATAAATTGCAAAATAATATTCGTCAACACGAGAGCGCAAAATGGGGCATACTATTCCATCCGAAAGCGGCACGTTATGAGCAAGCGCATCCAGCGTGGGAACAGCCACAAGCGGCAAATTGGCGCCCAGTGCGATTCCCTTGGCTGCCGAAAGTCCGATTCTCAATCCGGTAAACGAGCCGGGACCGATGGATACGGCTACTCCATCCAATTGGTTGGCCGTTAGCTCGGCTTGCTGTAGAACAAATTGCACCAGGCCGAATAATTTGGACGCATGTACCTTTTTAATATTCAAGCGCGCTTCTGCGATCAGGTGTCCGTCATGCGTCAGGGCAACGCTACAAATTTGCGTTGCGGTTTCTATAGCCAGTACATTCACGTTTTATAAATCTCAATTTTTCGTGCTGTTTCCAGCAGCGACAAGTCCATACTTAAAAAAATTTCCCACCGATTAGGCGGCAGCGCTTCATTTGCAATTTTGGGCCATTCGATCAGGCAAATGCCATCGCCATAAAAATATTCCTCCAGGCCCAAATCGAGAAACTCCAAATCGGTATGAATACGATAAAAATCAAAGTGATACACCGGCAACCGACCCGAATACTCGTTAATCAGCGTAAACGTTGGACTGGTTACGGTTTGCGAAACATCAAGGCCGTTACAAATTCCTTTTATGAGCGTGGTCTTGCCTGCACCGAGCTCTCCTGTGAGACAAACGACAGAACCCTTGGTGAGCGTGTCAGCGAATGTGTTCCCTAGCTCTAATGTGTCTTCAGGACTTTTTGATATGTATTCGGTAACTCTTTTCACGCAACTTTCGCGAACTGTGATTGTTTATCGGGGCTCCAACGTAACGGCAGGAAGAATGATTTCCTCGAGCGAAATTCCACCGTGCTGAAAACTGTCCGCATAATAATTTAAAAAATAGTGATAGTTTGTCGGATAGACAAAATAATAATCTTCTTTGGCAATAATATAGTTGGTGTTTACACCACGGGCCGGCAACTTGTAATCCTTGGGCTCGTGAATGATCATCGCATCTTTGGGATCCACTTTGATATTTTTGCCATATTTGTATCGCAAGCTGGTAGAAGTCTCACGATCGCCAATAACTTTAGTGCCATGCAGGCCGCGGATGCTGCCATGATCCGAGGTCACAATAACCGTATTACCCGCTGCAGCCAGTTGGCGTAACGCTTTAAAAATATGCGAGTGTTCAAACCAGGCGCGCGTTGCCGAGCGGAACGCGGCTTCATTCGGAATCATCTCTTTAATGACATTGCTGGAACTGCGCGAGTGCGCTAAAATATCTACAAAATTGAGCACAATGGCGGAAAGGGGAGAGCTGGCGTATTCGTTAATTTTTCGGCTCACTTCGGCAGATTCGTTGATATCCAAAATTTTGGCATATTTGGGTCCCGGTTTTAAATTGATGTTCAAACGTTTCAACTGCTCTTCCAAGAGTTCCAGCTCGAAACGATTGCGGCTGACATCATCTTCTTCTTTGTTGTCTTGCCACAATTCGGGGATTTTTTCTTCAATGTCCCCCGGGAACATGCCGGCGAAAATTGCGTTGCGCGCATAGGGCGTTGCCGTTGGCAAAATGGAATAGTAATAATCTCGGTTTATTTTAAAATAGCTGCGCAACAGCGGTTCCAAAATGAACCATTGGTCCAGGCGTAAGGCATCAATAATCATCAAAACCGTATTTTTTCCGGCTTTAACATGCGGCAGGACAAATTTCTGCACAACATCGACCGAAAGAGGCGGGCCGTCCGACCCATGAATCCAATCTTTATAATTTAGTTCAACAAAGCGGCCAAATTCGCTGTTACAATCGCGCTTTTGATCGTAAAGAATCTGTTTCAAGCCCAAATCGGGATGCGCATCGAGCTCTACATCCCATTCGGAGAGTTTTAAATGGATATCGATCCAGTCTTTCCAGCCCATGGGCTCCATAAGCCGGGCGGAAATCTGGTTAAATTCGGAGGTATAATCTCGAGAGATAATTTGACCGGCAATTTTGCTGCTATCGAGTATCTTTTTGCAAACTAACAAAATTTGGCTGGGATTTACCGGTTTGGTGAGGTAATCATCTATTTTGCTGCCAATGGCTTCTTCCATCAGCGTTTCTTCTTCGCTTTTGGTCACCATAATGATGGGCAGCCCGGGATTGATATCTTTGATTTCCGAAAGCGCGGTCAGCCCGTCCATGCCGTGCAGCATTTCGTCCAGCAAAATAAGATCAAATTCTTGATTTTTGATCAGATTTATGGCATCTTCCGCATTGGTCAATGTGGTGACGTTGTAGCCCTTGTTTTCCAAAAACATCACATGCGGACGAAGCAGATCGATTTCGTCATCGACCCAGAGAATTCTTTTCTTGTCATCATTCATAACATTTGGCCATTTTTAGTAAAAACAAAAGTACAAATTTTTCCTTACTCAGTCAATTGTTTTATAGAAGAAACATCAACAATAAAATTTAAAGCTTGCAAAAAAAGAAAAAAGTTCATTTATTTAACGATTTGATTTTTAACTGGTGTGATAAAACATAAAGGTAGTCTTTGTGCTAAAGCAATTAATACATAAAGGGGTTATCATTCCGGATGCGCCGGAGTATCAAGGATTAAGCATTTATGTAGATGAAAAAAAGATCCAGCTCACCCCCAAGCAAGAAGAAATGGCCTATGCCTGGGCAAAGAAAAAAGACACGCCGTATGTTCAGGATTTGGTGTTTATTAAAAATTTCTTGGCAGATTTTAGCAAAGAGCTCGGCTACGAAAAGCCATTAACTCTGGACCAGATCGACTTTTCAGAACTGTACAAGCGCGTCGAAGATGAGCGCGCCGCCAAAGCTGCTCTCACAAAAGAAGAAAAAAAGGCCGCCGCTGCAAAGCGCAAGGAGATTCGCGAAAAACTCAAAGAAGAATATGGTTATGCCGTGGCAGATGGGGAGCGCATTGAGCTGGCAACCTACATGACCGAGCCGAGTGGCATTTTTATGGGGCGCGGTAAACATCCGTTGCGTGGGCGCTGGAAAGAGGGAGCGCATAAAGAGGATGTGACCTTGAACATGAGTCCGGATGCGCAAATTGATCGGAGTGAATGGAAAGAAGTAGTGTGGCAGCCGGAAACCTTGTGGGTTGCAAAATGGGAGGATAAACTCTCCGGAAAACTAAAATACATTTGGCTGCACGACACAGCGCCGGTTAAACAAACCCGCGAAGCGCAAAAATTTGACAAAGCCATAGAGTTAGACACGCAAATAGAGCGGGTTCGGACGTATATTAAAGCAGGGCTGGTTCATGAAAATTCCAAAATTCGCAAAATTGCAACCGCTTGCCATTTAATTGATGAGCTTTGTCTGCGTGTTGGAGATGAAAAAGACCCGGAAGAAGCCGATACCGTTGGCGCCACTACATTGCGTCCCGAACATATAAAACTTCACGACAATGGCACGGTCGAGTTTCGTTTTTTGGGTAAAGACTCGGTCTTGTGGCACAAAAAGGTAAAGCTTTCGCCGGTGGTAATCGATAATTTAAAAGAATTGTCGGAAAATGCCCGGCCTTCATCCAACCGTCGAGATAAAAAACACCCCATTTATAGCAAACCGCAACTGTTTCCCGATGTGAGCAGTCGAAATGTCAATGCTTTCCTCTCGGAAGCCATGCCCGGACTGTCTGCAAAGGTATTTCGAACGCATCATGCCACCGCTGTGGTGAGCGAAAGTTTGCAGAGCTCGGACGTTACTTCGGAAGACCCTGAATACAAAAAATGGGAAGCTGCCACCAAAGCCAATACCGAGGCTGCTATTTTATGCAATCACACCAAGCAGGTAACCCAAAATTGGAAAGAGCGAAAACAGAAATACAAAGAGCGCGAAAAGCGCGCCAAGGAACGCCTTAAAAAAGTAAAGGATTTGCAAAAGGAATTGGATCAAAAGTTAAAAGATATGCGAAAAGAGGCGGTCGAAAAGAAAAAGGCTGCCAAAGATAAGGAGCAGCGCAAAAAAGTTAAAGAACGATACGATAAACGCCTTGAAAAGCTGCAAGACCGCATAGAGCGCACCAAAGTTAGGGAAGAAAAAGCCAATATAGCCCTGGGCAAATTAAAAGCGCAAATGGCTCTTGCCATGCAAAATCGTTCCTGGAATTTAAATACCAGCCAAAAATCCTATATTGATCCACGGGTTTTTTACAACTGGGGACAACGTGTCAATTATGATGTATTGGATCGATACTACTCGAAAACCCTGCAAAATAAATTTCAATGGGTGAAAAATAAAGAACTAAATCCGGATTTGGCCTCTGAAGAATAATCCCCTAAAAAAAGTTGCCAAATGTGCAAGCCGCCTGCTATTTACTTTCGCATGCGGCTTTTATTGTTGTATTGAAGATGTTGAACCGAAAGACTTTAATTGTGAGCACAACATGTTTTGGCTAACAAAGCAGTAAACAAAAATTATGAATGGGGCTGATGTTGAAGAATACGATTTTAGTGATTGATGATGATGTCAATTTTCTGGACTTGATGAAAGAAATGCTTTCTGATATGCCGGTGAAAGTGATAACCTGTTATAACAGTCGGGAAGCACTACCACTGTTTAAAAAGGTGCGACCCCAAGTGGTATTTTGCGATTATCTCATGCCGGAAATGAATGGGATTGAGCTGATGGAAAAAATTCTGCAACATGATCCGTATGCCAACGTTATCATTTTCACGGGCGCTGGCTCTATAAATAACGCTGTCGAAGCCATGAAAAAAGGCGCTTATGATTATATCGCCAAACCCATGGACATAGGCAGAATTACTCCCCTCATTGAACGTATTCTGGAATCACAGGAATTGCGCGAGGAAAAAGAAATCCTGGAAGACCAGCTCGATCAACTGTATGGTTTTAAGAATTTTATCGGAAACAGCGAACAAATTCGCAGCGTCTTGCACCAGGTGCGTCAGGTAGCTTCATCAAATTCTACAGTGCTCATAACCGGCGAAAGTGGTACCGGTAAGGAGCTGGTCGCCAATGCTCTCCACTATTCAAGTAGTCGCAAAGGCAAGCCGTTTATCAAAGTCAATTGCGCTGCACTTTCCGAGAGTTTGATCGAAAGCGAATTGTTTGGGCACGAAAAAGGCGCGTTTACTTCAGCTATGGCCAAACGTATAGGCCGATTTGAATTGGCAAACGAAGGCACGCTATTTTTGGATGAAATTGGTGATATCCCGCAATCCACTCAAATCAAACTCTTGCGTGTTTTGGAGTTAAAAGAATTTGAACGTCTTGGGGGCAACGAGACTATCAAAGTGGATGTGCGTTTGATCACAGCGACCAACAAAGATTTAAAAAAAGCGGTAGAAGAAGGGACGTTTCGTGAAGATTTATATTTTCGTTTAAACGTGATCAATTTAAAGCTTGCCCCGCTGCGCGATCGAATTTCGGATATTTCGTTATTGGCAAACCATTTTTTGGAAAAATACAGCTCGCAAATGAACAAACGCATCAATCGAATTTCCCCAAAGACCATGAAATTGCTGGAATCGCACACCTGGCCTGGGAATGTGCGCGAATTGCAGAATGCGATTGAACGGGCGGTTGTTTTTTGTCGCGGTGAAATGTTGACCGAAACAGATTTGCCTTCTAATTTAAATGCCGATGCAAGAGGTTGTGCTGTTTCCTTAAATCTTCCTTCCTACAAGCTGGATGATGTTGAACGAATTTTGCTTTACCGAACGCTTGAGATTAACAGATGGAATTTGAAAAATACGGCAGAAATGTTGAAAATAAGTCGTGGAACACTGTATAGCAAAATTGATAAACACAAGATCCCTCGAAAACGAAATTAATTTCAGTGGAACGGATTCGTGATAATTTCGTTTACTATATAAACTTACAACTTTGGCCATGCTCGAAAAACTTTCCTTAGAAAATATCACTGCCTTAAAATCGCATCGGGATGATGTGTGGCACGATGAGATCGGTTCTCTTAACAACACCTATGGGCCAGCCACATTTTATTTTAGTCGATTAAAGATGGGGCCAGACTATTTTTCCAGGTGGCAGTACGTGCGTTATGAGAAAAAAGATCGCCGCGCCGAAGTGGTTTTTGCGATCCAAAACAACAAAAAAGAGTTGTTGTTGCATACCAAACCCGCCTATCCCAATAATGTATTCCGATTGCCATCAGGAGGGATCGGCATAAATGAGCCCGTAAAAGACGCGTTGTTTCGCGAAATGTTTGAAGAGACGGGTTTGAGACCTGTGAATATTCGTCTATTGTCCGTTATTTTGTATATATTTGAACACAATAACCTGACCATACCATTTTCCTCGTATGTCTTTCGGGTCACTGCAAACGGGCAACAACCTAGCGTTCAAGATTCAACAGAAGATATATCCGGATTCAAGTGGATTTCTCCAAATCGGCTCGAACGCGTCATTAACGATTTGCGCAGTTTGCCTGATCAACGTTGGCAGGATTGGGGGGAGATGCGCGCACTGGCGCACCAGGTTATTGTAGAAAGATCATAAGAATTTGGGAATTAATGAACAAACAGCATTCGTTTTAATAGCAAAACCGCATATTGTGGTAAACGAGAGTTTCGAGCATTTCGTCAAAATGTTGTCCAAAGCACGACAACCATCTCCGGAGGCATCAAAATGAAAAAAATCATCACTTTTAGTTTGTTCTCATTCCTGGCTGTTATTATTTTTATAGGATGCAAGGGCCACGTCACAGTAGATGAAGCGTACCATGCACTTCGGCCCGTTAAGCAGCTTGAATTGCCTGACCAGGTGGATGATAATCTGGTTGTTATTATTAAAAATGTGGCAGATGAGGGGTCAAGCTATAAAAATTATGTCGAGCTGTTTATCAACGACCACCCCATTAATCCAGACTGGCTGGTTTCAAATGTACAAAATGAGTGGGTTTATAAATTTCGTTTGCGGCCAGGCTATTACGATCTGAGAGGCAATTATTTTGCCTATATTGGATGGGGTGAGGACAAATACAAAATCGTTTCTGAGGAGTTCATTCGTGTTCAACACGACAAGCGTACGGTGGTGACAGCAGAAATTGTAAAAAAGCCCAATGGCGAACCTGTGAATAAGACGATGTATTTTGAAACAACGTATGAAGGCCTATCGGATCGCTCCGTTGCGGAACCAACGAATTCAAACATTCCAACGCCGGCAAGCCACACCATCACACTGCAAATCAATACCGTGCCGGAGCATGCTCAAATCATCATCGACGATAAAGTGGTTGGCCAATCTCCTTTAAAATATCAGGTTGCAAAAGATCGCGACCATATCATTCAAGTCTCTGCTGATGGTTATGACACTAAAACAAAATTTGTGGACCACACGAAATTTGGGAATCGTGAGGTTTTTTATATTATTCAGGAACTCCCGAAATTGTATTAAATCCTCCTGCCAACTATTGCGACGGAGAGCACCATCACGCTCTCCTTCTTTTTTTTGACACCCTTTAAATAATCCATCTAAATCGTATAAAGAAAATGCCAGAATAATCAATGCTGCATCTCAAAAACATATCTTATGAAATAGGGGAACGTTTGCTGCTGGATGATATTGACTGGATCATCCCCGATGGCAAACGTCTGGCTCTAATTGGCGCAAATGGTGCCGGAAAAACCACCTTGTTTCGAATTATTACCGGGCAAATTCCTGCCAAAACAGGAACTATATTAAAACCAAAAGATTTTGCGGTTGGCTATTTGCCTCAAGAAGAAATCGATGTCGATGACAATACAATTCTTGACAGTGCCCTGCTCGGAAAGGCTTCTGTTTTGGATATTGGCAAAAAAATTGAATCGCTGCGCGCTACACTTGCCGAAAATTCCTCACAACATACTCTGTTAAAATTGGGGGAATTGGAACAACAATTTGAGCTGCAAGGGGGGTACACGGTCGAGTCGGATGCAAAATCCATTTTAACGGGACTCGGATTCTCTGCACATGACATGCAGCGCCCGCTTTCGGAATTTAGCGGCGGTTGGCGGATGCGTGTTTACTTGGCGCGTCTTTTGTTGATGAACCCCGATCTTTTATTGTTGGATGAACCGACCAACCATTTGGACCTGCCGTCATTGGAATGGCTGGAGCAGTACCTGTTGCAGTTTAAAGGCAGTATCGTCATCATTTCACATGATCGTTTTTTTATCGACCGGTTGGCCAACGAAATTTATGATTTACGTTTTGCAAAATTATTTCATTATGCCGGAAATTACCATTTTTATGAGCAACAAGTTTTAAAAGAACGCGAGCTGTTGTTAAAAAAAGCAGAGCAACTTGATAAAGAACGCAAGCATCAACAAGAATTTATCGATCGGTTTCGATATAAAAATACCAAGGCGTCTCAGGTGCAAAGCCGTATTAAACTGCTGGAAAAGCTAGAAGAAGTGGATGTCGAGTCCGCACAAAAAGAGTTTTCGTTCTGCATTCAGGTGGACACAAAAAGCTACAACGACGTTTTAACGGCTTCCGATGTGTCGTTTAAATACGATTCGACATGGATTTTAGAAAATTTGAATATTAATATTTATCGCGGACAAAAAATTGCCCTGGTTGGCGAAAACGGCGCCGGAAAAACCACATTGACGCGGCTTGTAGTGGGTCAGTTGCAACCGCAACAAGGCAACATATATCTCGGAAATCGCGTTCAGATCGGGTATTATGCGCAGCATCAAATTGATGCTTTAAATTTGGCTTTGACAGCGTATGAGGAAATTGAAGCGTCGGTTGCTAGCAGTCAAGTGCCTAAAATTCGCAACATCATGGGCATGTTTGGGCTGCATGGGGATGACGTGTTCAAGCCCATCCGTGTGCTCTCAGGCGGCGAAAAGGCGAGGGTTTCGCTGGTAAAAATTCTCTTATCTCCGGTCAATTTTCTCATTATGGACGAGCCCACCAATCATCTGGATATGCGTTCTAAAGAAGCGCTTGAAGAAGCATTGGCAACATTTGATGGCACGTTAATTCTTATTTCGCATGATCGCTATTTTCTCGACAAAATCGTGCACAAAGTTTTTCAAGTTAAAGATCATCACATCAAAGAATATGAAGGCAATTACTCTAATTATTTACAAAAGCGAAAGGTGGAATCTGCCTCTGCTGCGGAGAACCTATTTTCAAATGAAACGTTTAATAAAAAAGCTCGAAAACGACAAGAGGCGGAGGCGCGCCAGACAATAAGCAAGGAACGGAATCTATACAAACGCTTGGCGAACGATTGCGAAGGCAAGATTCATAATCTTGAGATACGCCAGCAAGAAATTGAACAATTGCTGGCCGAGCCAAGCACTTACAAAGATTCGCAACGTGCCGCCTCATTAAATGCTGAATATCATCAAGTAAAGCAGGATTTAAGCGACTTGATACAGCAATGGGAAGATGCTCACAATCAACTCGATTCTCTTTTGAGCAATCTCGAAAAATAATGCTGTAATCTTTTGTCAGTTTCAAGGTTTGCGTTTGAAAATTCGTACAAGTTTTGCTAAATTACCGGAACTTTTCAACTTGTGGAGAGTTTTTCAATTAAAGATATTTTAAGGAGGTTGAGTTAAAATGATCAAAACAAAGATCATTATTCTATCTGTTGCTGTACTCATTCTTTTTGCAGCCTGCAGCGACGATACATCAACAGGTGTCGATCCGGTAACCGACCCCATTATGGCAATCAACAAAATGGATATGAGTTTAACCGGTAATCCCTGGTGGGATAGCTTTATGATTATAAACCAGGGCGGTGGTCAATTACAATGGGAAATTAGCCAAAAACCGGACTGGATCGATGTTTCGGATTTGGTTGGCCGCATATCGCGAGATACATCAATTGTCAGATTAACGACGAAATTTGACATGTTAGATTACGGTCAATATGAGGGGCAGGTAAAAATCAAATCAAATGGTGGCGAGCTTTCTATCAAGCTGTTTTTGGAATACAAAGCACCCGAATTGGAAATTGAAAACAGCGTGATTAACATGGACCGGCATTATCGTCGATCGGAATTGATGATTATAAATGCCGGCGGCGGCGAGCTGTCGTGGACCATAACTGAGGCGCCGGAATGGCTTTCCTTTGAATATGAGGAAGGCAAAGTTTACACTCGCCCGGAGAATGTACCTTTTCGTGCCCAACTGCGAAGTCTGAATTATGGTGAATATTCAGACAAAATCATTATAGAATCAAATGGTGGCAGTAAAGAGATAAACGTGTTTTTGATTTATGAACGCGAAGTGGAAGTATATCCTGGAATTGGCGCAGCGCTAATCGAATTGGGTGATAGCTATACCATGGTGCAAAACCAGTGGGGTAAGCCGGATCGCAATTGGTATGAGCGGCCGGAAAAAACATTGTTTATACACCATTTTGAATATTTTGAAATCGGTTTGCATATGGCTGTAAAAACCAACTCGCTTATCTTGTACGGCAGCGGCAAAGTAGGATATATCGAATTAATGCCACCCTATGACGGCATGACTCCCGAGTTGATTGGCATTGGTAGCTCGGTTAATGACTTGAAAGCGGCCTATGGCGAACCAACGAGCGTCAGCGGAAGTCAGTGGTATTACGATTCCGGAATCACATTTGTGATTCGAAGCAACAAAGTGGATAGGATGATTATCAAAGAAGAAGATTTTTAAATTCCAAAATTTGTAGAAAAAAGGCGTTGCCGAATATTCGGCAACGCCTTTTTTTATGTCTTATCGATTTGCCACTTCCAACGCCGTGGTTGTGGTATAATATTTTGTAATCATATTCGGAATTTCCCATTCCGGTAATTGACCTTTAACTAAAAATCGTAGATATTTTTCCATAACCTGACCAAAATGCGCTTCGTGCCCGACGTGATATTCTTGAGGGATGACCACAAGCCACTCTTCTCCGTGTTGCTCCAAACTGACTCCGGGATATTCTTGAGCAATTTTCTCAACTGCCGATTCGAGCGTGGGCCCAAAATCCGCATCCGAAGTTACAGCTTGGACATAAAGCGCTGGCTTGTAATTTTGCTCTTCTCCTTGACGAATGATCACATTTGCCTTGGTTCCTCGCATAATGGAATAGTGCGTATCTCCGGCACCTTCCGGAGCTTGAAAATTCCAAATCACCGAAACCTTTGCAAATTTTCCCTTTAACTTGTAGATGAATTCACCGTTGGCATATACGTTAAGAATGCCGCCTTTGATATATTCATTCAAATAATCGGGAAATTCCGCCAAGTTCGTCACTTTTTCAAACTGCTCCAAACTCACTTTGGTTGGCCAGCGCTTGGCAATGAGCATGTTCACATCGGTTTCATAATTTAAAATTTGTTCGGGAAAACATTCCCATTGAATCAAATCAACAAGATGCGTTGCCACATCCACAATGCCTTCGCCTTGTTGTTGGGTATCAAAATACCAGGCCGGACGTTTAAGGGGGCTGCCAGCCACATATTTGAAAAAGTGATGCACACTTTCTTTAGTCACAGCCGGCTCCTCAACACTGCCGGTAATCAATTCGCCAAATACCTCCGGCATGGTGGATAGCTTTTTTTGCAGCATGGTTGTGATTTCATAACGTTCCGTCATAATATCATACAACAACACGTCATGCTCTTTTGCGGAGTCAAATGCCTGTTTTAGCAGCTCAAAATCCGTTTTGGTGATGCACATGGGTTTGTCAGCCAGCACGTTTATGCACGCATCTACCGTGGCTTTGATGTACTCGGTTTTTAATCGATTATTGCCGGCCGTAACCATAACATTGCCTGGTTTTTCTTCCAGCATTTTTTCAAGATAATCCGGGCCGGTGTACAATTTGATGATCCAGTCGGTCGGATTTTCTTCACGGGTGTTGAATCCTTCAATCCGATTCAAGTGATCTTGCACATCCGGGCCTTCGGGAGCATATACATGCACAACCGGGTCAACCTGCTCGTACATGCGTTTTTGCACCAGAGCAGCATGAAAATGACCGGGGTCCAAGGTCATCAATTTGACTTCATTTTTTGCGCCGGTAAAATTCATATCCGATTCCTTTCCACC
>CAYPZM010000004.1:0-37490 GCA_964414825.1 uncultured Cytophagia bacterium
CTCTGGATTATGCTTCCGGCGTCTATTTCTATCGCCTGCAAACTACGGATCGCACAATTACCAAAAAGATGATGCTGCTCAAATAAGGAAAAGCGTTTTGTTTTTAGTACGATAAAGTTTTCTGCAAAAACCTACGCTTTGCCACAATGTATAAACGGAGTATTCAAATGAATACTCCGTTTTTGTCATGCATATATCATAAACGCTCAAGAACACCGCAAAAACGCAGGCGAACAGCAATTCAAACAACACTACAATGGGAGCGCATCTTGGAAGAATCCACAGAAATCTCATTTGTCATCACTAACAAGGGCAACGTTAAAATTGACATTTATGATCATTATGGACGCTGGGTCGAAACGCTTCTGAACAAAACGTTGAACCGAGGGCATCACAAACACACTTGGACACGGCCTCATCTAAGCTCCGGTGATTACACCGTACGCATCGAGACCCCGCAGTATACCGCCACTCGGAAAATGATCTTTCGTTAAACACACATTTGTCCGAGCCGAGGTGTGCCAGTTTTCCTGTTACGTTCTCTTCAATCTTTTATCCCGTACAGGTACAAAAGTAGCCAAGCAATTGTGGTTTTAGCCCCCAATTAGCACAAAAAAATCCGAAAAAATACCACAGCCGTAAACCGATTTTGCCCCCTGCTAACAAGACAACAAAAATTAACGGCCTGGACTCAAAATTTATATGGGTTGAAAACTTTACATACTCTTTATTTGGTTTTTATAAAAACTTTTCGTCTATTTAACAAACTGACACACAAACAAAAGGAATCTCACATGCGACGGTATCTCTTCTTCCTGCTGATCTGCGTGCCCGCTCTCAGCCTGACCTCCGACCTTCCGACGGAACTCGTATACATGTTTCCTGTTTCGGGATCCACTGATCATAATCCTCAGGTTACCCTCATTTTAAAAACCGAGCCCGAATCCGCGGATCGGTTAAGCCATGTGACCTTTGAGGTCAACGGCCAAAAAAGCGGTTTACACAATGGCTCGGTACTCATCTCCAAAAACACTATTATTTTCAAGCCGACAATTCCATTTGCCCTCGGTGAAGGGGTTCATGTTAATGTTACCGGATTATCAAAACCTTTAACATTTCACTTTTCCACAAGAGACCATATTGTGCCACATTCTTCTGTGGAACGGACAGCTTTTCCGGAGACCACGGCAAGCCAAACCGTTTCCTCCTCCAACAACGTGCGTTTGATTAATGGCGTTGCCGTGCCCAGCGATTTTCCCAACATCATCACAACCGTGCATGGCGAAACCGCACCGGGGCGCATCTTTTTTGCCCCTACCTTTTTTGATAGTGGCTCGCGCAGCAATTACGTGGTTATTTGCGAAAATGATGGCACGCCCTATTTTTATCGTAAATACGAACGCTCCGGCCTCGGCAGTGCGGATTTTAAAGTGCAGGACAATGGTCTGCTCTCGCTTTACCGGTACATTCACGGTGAGCATGGCTTTCATATTGTAATGGATGAGCATTTTGCAGAAGTGGATACGTTTCAGGCGGCGCACGGCTATCGAACCGATAATCACGAAATGCTGCTGCTGGATAATGGCCACGCGCTCCTCATCGCCGAAGATGACCGGCGCATTGATATGAGCAAATTGGTCTCCGGCGGGAACACCAACGCAAATGTGGTTGGAAATCATATTCAAGAAGTGGATAGCGAGGGTAATGTGTTCTGGGAGTGGCGCTCCTGGGACCATTTGCATGTGTTGGATGTGGACAATATCAATTTAAAAGGCGGACACATCGATTATGTACACCTCAATTCCATTGCCATCGATTACGATGGGCACTATGTGCTGTCGCTGCGCAACATGAGCGAGATGTGCAAAATTAATAGCCAAACCGGCGAATTTATCTGGCGACTCGGCGGCGTGAACAATCAGTTCGACAGCGATGAGGAGCAGCTTTTGTCACATCAACATTGTGCCAAACCTGTGCCGGACCAGCCGGACTCCTATACCATTTACGACAATGGCAACACGCGCAGCCCCAGCTTTACCCGAGCCGTGGAATACAAGCTGGATGTAAAAAACAAAACCGCCGAAAATGTCTGGCAATACCGGTATGACAAGGCCAATTTTCAAAGCATGATGGGCGGCGTGCAGCGGCTGCCGAACGGAAACACCTACATCGATTGGTCGGCCTGGCCGCCATTGCGCGGCTGCGAGGTGGACGCCGAGAACAACTTGGTGTTCGAGATTGAAGCCCAGGGCATTTCCAGCTATCGCTCGTATCGATTTAAGTGGGAAGGAGAGATGTTAAAGCCCTACCTTTTGGCCGAAAACACCTATGAAGGCGCGCGTCTCATTTTTAACAAATTTGGCGATACCGATGTGTTGCACTATATTGTTTATGGCGGCACATCGCCCAACTCATTGGCACCCATGGATACGACTTCCAACACCTATGCTGAACTGACAAATTTGGAAAATGACACACGATATTATTTTAAAGTCTGTGCGGTGAATGGACAAGGCGAAAAAAGCGAGTTCTCGGATGAAGCGACCGTTTTTATCAAATATTCCGAGCCGGGCGAAAATTTGCTCGCTAACGGTGATTTTTCAGACGGGTCGAATAATTGGGACTTTGTATCACGCAACGGTGCACAATCCAACGGTATAGTCAAAGGTGGGATATTTTTTGTTGAAATCGAATCCGGGCGGGGTTCTGAAAGCATATATGACATTCAGGTGATCCAGGAGAGTTTTCCCATCATCAATGGCCGCACCTATGTGTTTGAATTTGAAGCATGGGCCGATGCCAACAAGGTGATCGAGCCGCGAATCGCTAAAAAGGATGGAGATTACGCGCTCTATTCCGGAACCACGGCCATGTCGATCAGTCGTCAACGCAAAACCTATCGGTTTGAATTTGAGATGACACATCCATCCGATTATGAGGCGCGCGTGGTGTTCAACTGCGGCGGCTCGGACACGGATTGCTATTTTGACAATGTTTCGGTCAAAGAATTGCTGCCCAGCCATATCGAGACGGAACATTTGCAGCCAACCGAATTTGCTTTGGCGCAAAACTATCCAAATCCGTTCAACGCAACAACCACCATAAACTTTGATTTGCCCTCCGAGCAATTTGTCACCTTGAGCATTTTTGACCTTCGCGGCCGCCGGGTCGACGTGCTTTTGCAAGAGACCAGGCAAGCTGGCCACCATTCCGTCACATTTGATGCCAGTCAACTCGCGAGCGGAATCTTTTTCTACAAGCTAAGAACGCACACCCAAACCCTGTTGAAAAAAATGATTTTAATCAAATAAAAGCTTATATTTATTCGTCGCACACTCAAGTGTGCGACATTTTATTTTGACACGTTAAGGGATAGCGCATGAAACCTTTGGTATTTTTGCTTTTGTTGACGTCTCAACTCGTCTCCGGCTATCATCCGGCAATCGATTACATTTTCCCACTGCCAGATAGTGAGCTCCTCACCCCAAAAACCACGATCATTTTAAAACTTGGATCTGCTTATAACGACAAGGTGACCAATCTCAGTACGTTGATCCGAGTGAGCGGTGATGAGGGCAATGTAGAAGGTTCGGTATTTTGGGCAGCGGACGACCGCACTATCATATTCAAGCCGGCGCAGGATTTGAATGCCGACCAGTTTTATGATGTGAGGATTCAAACCAGCCAGGTTACAACTCGGGATTTTGCTTACACCTTTAAAACCGCTGCCCGAGGTGTCAATGATTTTGATGGCTTGCAAAAACACACAAATGCTTCTGATCGCAATACGAATGTGGGCAGCGTTCCGCCGGTTCGGCTCATCAATGGCGTGGCCGTTCCCAGTGATTTTCCAAATCTCCGAACGCAGCAATTTGGCGAAACCGCGCCGGGGAAAATCTTTTACGCTACCAACTATCCCCAGGAAGGCACGGGCAACTATCTCATTATTTGTGAAAACGACGGCACTCCCTATTTTTATCGCCGGTACGACGATGTGGTGCGCAGCGGCAACTTGACCGTCCACCCAACTGGCGATTTAACCGCGCACTTTTATTTCAAGTGGTTTTATGTGGTGTTGGATGAACATTTTGTCGAGGTCGACACCATTCGCGTGGGCCATGGTTACGAAACGGATAACCATGAGCTGCAAATCCTGAAGAACGGCCACTCGTTGTTAATTGCGCGCGACCGAGCAAAGATCGACATGAGTCGCATCGTCAGTGGCGGTCAGGGAGAAGCGACTGTCGAGGGTCACCACCTTCAAGAGCTGGATGCCGATCGTAATGTCATTTTCGAGTGGCGCAGTTGGGATCACTACTATATCCGCGATTCGTTCGTCAATTTAAAAGGCGGATTTATCGATTATGTGCACATGAATTCCATTGCCATCGATTATGACGGCCATTACGTCATCTCGGCGCGCGATTTGAACGAGATCACTAAAATCAATCGCACGACCGGAGAAATTATCTGGCGTTTGAATGGCAGAAACAACGAGTTTACATTCCTCAACGACCCGGATGAGTTTATTTATCAGCACGATTTTCGACCCTTGCCCGGCAAGCCAAACTATTACACGGTGTTTGATAATGGCCGCGGCCGCCATCCGCAGCATTCGCGCGCCGTTGAATACAAAATAGACCCTCAACAAAAAACTATAGAAAAGGTGTGGGAGTATCGGCATCAACCGGACTGGTATTCCTCATCCATGGGCAGCGCGCAACGGTTGCCCAATGGCAATACGCTCGTTGATTTTCCGGCTGGCGAGACGCGCGCTGTGGAAGTAAATCGCGCTGGAGATGTGTTATTCGAGCTCATCAGTCAGGGGCATAGCAATTACCGCTGTCGGCGTTTTGAATGGTCCGGAAAAATGCAGCAGCCGTACCTCGTTACCGAGGATTTGGGCACCACGGTGCGTCTCATTTTTAACAAGTTTGGCGATGCGGATGTCAAACAGTACAACATTTATTACGGCACGCGTCACAATCCCACACAACGGCTCGCAACCACATCACAAACCTATTACGATGCCACTCAGCTTGAGCCCAAAGTGTTGTATTATTTCCGCGTCACTGCTGTGGATGGGCAAAACAATGAAAGCGATTATTCCAATGAAGAGACCGGAACCATCCGCGTTCTGGCGCCGGGACAAAACGCGGTCAGAAACGGATCGTTTGACTCGGATGAGTTTTGGGATTTTCACACCACGAGTGGGCAGGCCGTCAGTCGCATTTCGGATGGACAGTATAAAATCATCGTCCATACCAACAGCGACATGGCGGAGGTGCGATTGACGCAAAGCGACATTATTGTGCTGCAAAATAAATCGTATGTATTTGAATTTGATGCTTATGCCAGCAGTCCGCGCGCCATTAATGCCAAAGTGGAATCTGCAACCTCGCCGCATATCAACTATGGCAAAATTGGCAATACCGCCATCACGACGCGGCTAAAACATTATCGTTTTCCATTCGAGATGCAGCACCCCACGGATACCGAGGCGCGGGTGATTTTTCATTGTGGCGGCGAACCGGGCGATATTTATATCGACAATGTCTCTCTCACCTATTCCGAGCCCGCCAGTGGCGACTCGGTGGTCAAAATCAACTTCCAGCCCCCGGATGTTGATGAACCATCCGATTATCTAGTCGATATCGGATTGGCATATGCAAACCGCGAAAGCGGATTGAACTATGGTTGGTTGGACGGCGATAACGACGAAACGCGTGTGCGAGAAGGGCAAAGCGATCTGCGCTACGCCACCTTGAACCACATGCAAAAAGATGACATTCCGCGCATTTGGGAACTAAAAGTGCCCAACGGAACCTATGAGGTATTTTTGGTGATGGGCGATGCCGGCTATACGGACCAGCTCAACTTTGTGCGGCTCGAAAATCTGGTGCTTTCTGATCCGGACGGCGAAGACTATTTTGACGAATATTCAGCATCGGTGCGTGTCGATGACGGCCGATTAACGATACAACCGACGTCTCAATCGAGCAACGCCAAGTTGTGTTTTATTGAAATCAGTGGATTAACGTTAAACGTCGAGCTTCCGGAATCAACAGAACAAATTCCGCAACATAGCGAGTTGTTTCCCAACTTTCCCAATCCCTTTAACAGCTCGACAACCATACGATTTGATTTGGCGCAGGAAGAATTTGTGAATCTGAGCGTATTCGACATTCGTGGCCGCCTTGTGACTACCCTGGTATCGCAAACAAAACGTTCCGGAAGGCATGCGATCTCTTTTGATGCATCGGATTTGGCCAGCGGCTTGTTTTTTTACAAACTGGAAACCCCGTCCGTCTCTTTGGTGCAAAAAATGCTGGTGGTCAAATAGGGCGATTGACCCGCTCCTGATTTTTTTTGTACACCTTGAGAGACCGTCGAAAAAGTCATAGTAGTTCCTTAACCAGGGGTCACTTTAGAATATAGAAATTGCCTGAGTAGTCAGATAAATATAGATTTACAACCAATTCCTGCTGTCTGGCGTGACCCCACGCAGTCATTGGCGGCGGCATTAAACAACTTGGAAGGCAAGACAATAATGTCAATTTTGTGTTAAAATAGCTTTTTTTCAACCAATCTAAAAGATAAAATACCAGCAGTCACAAAAAGCGACTTTAACATTCCCTTCACATTGCCTTAATTTGCATAGTTGCTTAAACTTTACGATCTTGAGCAAATTTAGCATTTCTCCCCCCTTTACAATATCGAGACGTGCAAAACGCCCTCTGAATTGATGCTGCGCTGGAGATACAAGGTGTATGATTTTGATGTTGCGGTAATAGGAAGCGGAGCCGGTGGCGGTACCATTGCTTACGCCCTGGCACAGTCCGGAAAAAGCGTGATTTTGCTTGAACGAGGTTCTCACCCCAAAGCCCCGGAGACGCGCGATGAAATTCGCACCATGATCGACATGGAGTCGTATGACGATCGCTCGATCTCGTTTAAAAACAAACAGTACAGATTTTACAACGGTGCCGTTCCCGGCGGCAGTACAGCCCTGTACGGTGCCGCGCTGGTGCGGCCAGCTCGCGAAGATTTTACGCCGGGACGATTCTATGGCGACAACATACCACGAGCCATTTGGGACTGGCCCATTTCGTACGAGAATTTGGAACCGTTTTACGATCAGGCCGAAGCCTTGTACGGCGTATGTGGCGAAAATGGTCGACCTTTAAGAGCTGTCAGCAGGCCTCGTAATGGTTATGGCTATCCGGTGCCGCCTTTCAAGCCCATCAATTTAAAATTAGCGCAGAGCATTAGCCATTTTGGGTTTTCGCCATACCATTTGCCATTGGCCATCAATTTTGAGCAATGTTTGCACTGTCCAGATTGCCCCGGATTTTTATGTCCCAATTTTTCCCGCCTTTCTTCCTGGGATGTGTGTATTCAGCCGGCCCTCAAACGTTGTGGACTGGTATTCCGCACCAAAACCGATGTGGAAAAACTGCTGGTAAACCGCAAAGGAGATGTCCACGAGCTTGCATATAAAAATTGTCAGGATGATCAGCTAAAAACCATTTCCGCCAAAATTATTATTGTTGCGGCAGGCGCCATTGGCAGCGCTGTGGTGCTCTTGAAATCCAATTTAAAGTTTAATAATGAGCTATTGGGAAGAAATTACATGTTTCACGCCGGTGCGCTGGTGGGTGGATTGTTTCGACAGGACCTCGGTACGCGCAGCACTTTTGTGAAACAACTGGCATTCAGCGACCTTTATTTTGGCAGTGAAACATTTCCGCATAAAATGGGCTACGCACAAAGCGTTCCGACACTTGGCCCGTATACGTTTGCACGAAAGCTTGGGCTGCCCGTGTCCCCTAATTTCAGCAACATCTTTTTGCGGCGAATGTTGCTGTTTATGGGAACGGTCGAAGATCTGCCGCTTGTGAGCAATCGAATTGAATTGAACCAAAAGGGGGACATTCGGCTTTTGCATAAATTTCACAAATACGATTTGTATCGATCCAAATATTATTTGAAAATATTGAAAAAAATAATGCAGCGGGCAGGCGCAAAAGTGGTTGTGGGTGTAACGAGCGATAAAAACATCGGACACACAGCACATCAAGTTGGCACGGCAAGATTCGGCGACGATCCCGCAACCTCGGTTCTCGATCCGATGTGTCGGTTGCACAATTATCCCAATGTGTTTGTTGTGGATGGTAGTTTTATGCCAACGTCCTTGGGGGTAAGCCCGGCGCTGACGATTATGGCGAACGCCTTGCGAGTTGCGGACTTTATTAACAAGGAGTATTAACATGAAAGTTGTGATTACCGGCATTAGCGGCACGCTCGGCCAGGCACTCGGCAAAGAATACATTTCCCAAGGATGGCATGTGGTGGGTGTGTCGCGCAAGGCGAATCTGGAAGGAGATTTTTTTAGCGAGTTGATCACATCAAATCAGGATTCGATTGAGGATGCAAAAAGACTGTTGGCAACCGATCCGGACCTGCTTATTTTAAATGCCGGACAAATTGAAACAGACATTGGCGAGTTCGGCGAGCCGCTGTCCCACATCGCAAAATCCATGAACACGGTAAATTATGAATGGCCGGCACTCGTGACGTTAGCCGCGGCGGAGCAACCGCGCAACAAACCTCTCGAAATCGTCGCGATAGGCTCCATTGCCGATGGCAGTCCCTCCTGTTTTGGGCCAGTGTATCACGCTGGAAAAATTGCATTGCATTATTTTTGGACCGGGACCGGTCCGATCTTGTATCACAAAACCAACAAGATGGTACGTTTGCGTCTCTATCGGCCGGGGGCCATTAAAGGGCCACTGGCCTGGGCACCGGTAAACCGATTAAATGAAAAGGGATATCATGTTCGCGCCAAACGGGTGGATAACGCGCCACCGGCTGAGACAGTGGCGCGTCGTATGGTCAATTGGATCAAATCCGGAAAACAATGGGTCGGCACCTATGATGAACCCATCAGCTTTCGTATGCTCAAATTTATGCACGCGCTGTCGCCCAACTTGTATTACAAGATCCAGTTGCTAGCCTGGCGCAAAGCCAGCAAGTTTGTACAAAATGGCAAATAAACGAGTTCACTCTGGCTTTTTGAATAAATCATCCAGCATTTTTTTTGCAGAATCGGAGCGACTCGTGCCCATGGCCTTGTTATCTTGCGCCGGCGTAAAATATTCACAGAAATTTGCCGTTGTCTTGTCATTGACGCGTTCGGCCTGGGGCTCGCGGCACTCTTTCCATGCCAGGGGATCGTAAAGCTGGCAGTTAAGGCAACAACGCAAATAGCTTTCACATTTAATACAGGTGTCCTGCCGAAAAATCTTTTTTCCCACTTCTATGGTAATCTCATCACCGCAATTGTGACAACGCATGGTATCTTCTCCAGTGTTTTTATTTTTCCGTTCCCAAATTAAAAGGATAAACATGAAAACACAAGCAAAAAAAAAAGCCCGTTCCACTCGTGAAACGGGCTCAATTAGGAGGTTAGCCATGTCAGTCATCGATGAATATCCCCATGCGCAGGACGTCATGATACTGATTGTCAAAAAATACTTCATTGCGCAAAATGCCTTCTACCTGAAAGCCAAGTTCTTCGTTCAACTTGATGTTGCGGATATTTGTATTTAATGTACTCAGATAGATCTTTTTCAAACCCAAAGTTTGCACACCATATCGGATCCATAACTCCGACGCCTCTTTTGCATATCCCATTCGGCGTTTGGAGGGTTCGCCAATCATTTTGCGCATTTCGGCGCGGTGTTGTTGCGTATTGTGATCGCAAAAGGCAACCGCACCAATGGGTTCACCATCTTTGAGTGTAATGATGCCCAAAATGCAGCTTTTATCTTTGACAAAGTCCTCAATTTTTACCGGCTGGGCGGTCGTTCGCGACAGCAGAAACTGGCGGCCATCTTCATCTTCCAACCATTTTTGCAGTAATTTTTTATCTTTGCCATTAAACGCACGAATATCGAGCCGTTCGCCTTGCAAAGGAAACTGTTGCAGATGCAGCTCCTGGCTAACGATAACGTCATCCACATGACGGCCATTGCTTTCCAGGGTTTTGCTATTTTTCATAGTCATATCGAGGAGGGCATTGACAAAACGCAGATAATCGACTTTTTTAAAACCATAATCTACAGACTCTTTAAAAAAGCCACGGGTGATAGCCTCAAGACTCTGATCCGGAATGGTGGAATCGTTTAACCCCATAATAACCACCTCTTTGTTCTTGTTTGTTTTATCTATATACTGAAAAATCTATAAAGTGCAACACATTTTTGGTAGAGTTATTTCTTTAGAAACTAATATTTTGCACTTTTGCATTTCGATCTACAGGACGGATATTTTCATTCCAGCCGCATCGACATCAAAATCAAAAAAGCGGGCGCGAGAGTTGGGAGAATCTTGTTCAAGAATGTTTCGGATGCGTTTCGCGGCAGTTTTGTCTTTGGGCACCATGAATAAAAATCCACCGCCACCGGCGCCCAATAATTTGGCGCCTAACAAATAGTCATCAACACGCGATAAAATCGCTTCGATGTCATCGGTAGTCTGCCCTTGATCCAACCTCTTGTTCAACTGCCAGGCAGAACGAATGTTTTCGCCAAATGTTTCGATACGGCGGTGATCCAAATCGGTTTTCATTTCTTGCGCCAATGCAGCCAATTGTTGCAGCGTTTCCACGGCCTCGGCATCTCGTTTTAAATAACGTCCGACCACCTTGCGCAAGAGATTTTTTGCCATCCGGCGATAGCCGGTATAATATAATAAAAATTGTTCCGAGACATCACGTTGTGGCTGTTTTAAATGTGTCCACGCCAAAGTGGGGGTTTGATCGATTCCCGCCTTTGTGGTGATGAGCTTGACGCCTCCAGCCACGCCACCGATTTGGTCCTGCCATCCACCGCCCGTGGTCATCAATTGTTCGAGGTTGCTCGTGCGGGCATAGAGTTCATCGCGCGGCATATCGTGCCCCAGAATGCGCGCTAGAGTAGCAATGAGCCCGGCACCCAAAATGCTCGATGTCCCCAATCCCGAACCGGACGGCAGTGCACTAAATAACGTCAAATCGATCCCCCCTCCCAGGCGCTGCAAAAACTTTTTTAGGGTGCCGTCGGCTTCCAAGGGCACCAGGCCGGCCGCATATAACGCGGCTTTGGGAAGCGACAGCCAATCCGCCGGATTGGTAAAATTTCGCAATTCTTCGATGGAAGTAATTTCCACGCGTTGACCGAGGTCGATAGAGTTTATGCTAATCACAAAATCGGGCCTAATTTTCCCCACAACTTGAATGGGATATTGCCCATTTAGTGTGACCGAGGCGTTCAAAACGCAACCGCCGAGGTCGAGACAAATGGGCGGCGTATCGGTCCAACCGCCGGCAAAATCAAGGCGAGCGGGCAAGAGCGTCCATACAACTTCATCCGAGCGGATGTGTAGCCGGTTGTCCTGGCGTTCCACCGAGTGCTGCAAGCCCAGATTTACGGCATTCCGAATTGACAAAAAGGCGCGTGTATAGAACGTTTCCGCGTTCGCTTCTTTTCCATCCGCTTTTGCCAGCTCTGCAAGCCACAGCTCCAACTTGGCGCGCTCTTTAAAATCGACGCGTTCTGTTTCAGCCAAAAGAGTTTGACGGATGGTTTCCACGTCCGCAGGAGTGCGAATGAGATCTTGCACATCGCGAAACGAAAACGAGTCCGATTTTATTTCTTGAGACAAATTATACAGCCGAAATTTCCGCAGCAAGTTCGCACGTTGCTGCAGCATACGATTTTGATCTGTATGCTGCAAGATATGTTGAATTGATTGGCGATTTGCACGACGCCACAGCGCCAGGTCTCCCCTATGTTGCAAGCACAGCACGGCGTCGACAGCGTCTTGTGGCAATTCTGCGCAGGGGAAAAGCTGCGCTGTCCACAACTCTTGGATATCTTCTCTTGTCCACAACTCTTTGGACGTGATTCCAAGACTCTCAAAAACGTCGTACATGCGCGTGTTGAGAAAAAGCGGCTCATAAGAGGCTTTAAAATGATCCAGAATGCCGTAAAGAATTGCGGCCCAGGTTCCGTCTTGTTGCGGTAGCAAAAGCAAACAGTTACCCTTTTTGAGAAACAGAGGCCGAGTCAATTCTGTGAGCCCGGTTAGGAGATTATTTCCATCCAGCTTGAGATCCGCCGAAATCGAACAGCCTTCGATGAGTGACGGCGAGGTTGCGACAACCGAAACATTGTCGATCATGGAATTGAAAATCCAGGACGATTTCAATTCCGGAAAACGTTCGGCATTGGAGCGTACGCCATTTTGAAACCGATATTGCACCGAAGCATGGGTGAGCGAATAGAAATGCCGCAAGAACTCGGCGCTGCGACCGACATGAAAAAAGCCGCAATAGGGCAAACAATTGGCGTACAAATCAATGGCCTGCAAGAGACTGGCATCGGGGATATCCAATTTGCCGTGAACCGCGTGCACAAGTTCGTAATAGAGGTTGTAATTGAGCTCGCCCTTTTCAAATGACCGCAACAATGTTTTGCACTGCAAAAACGCCTCGACCGCATCTGGAGCCAGATTGAGGATGCCGGTATCAATCCAAATGCGCTGCGAGTCGAGCGCCCCGGCCGACTCTAGTTCTTGCAGATTCGGCTTTTGCAACACATCACTCACAGGTTTTAAATGCTGTTCGCCATTCTCCACGACATACACGCCAAAATATTGACCTTGTTGCGGGTCCTCCGGATAGGCCACGCCTGTAATCCCATGTGGCGAAAATTCAATAAAGCCGGGCTCAAAATTGAGCAGAACATCTCCGCTGGCAACAATAACTTGACCGGATTCAAGCGCGGGCAATTGCGCATAATTCTCCAGCATGAGGTCAAACAGGGTCAAATTTGCAGGAGTCGGTAGCGGCGCAAACAACTTGCCGACCGCCGAGTAAGCCAGCAAACGGCGACTGTCACCGCCGCTGTGCAGCATCAACATACGCTTTTGAAGTAGCTCTGCGCCGTACTTTTGATACAATATATGAAGCACATACAAGGTGCTACCTCCCGAACCAATGCGTTGCCCGCCGGGATCGGAGATGACCAGGAATTCCGTTTCGGGCAGCAGTCCGCGTTGGCGACGCCACTCTAGTTGCGTTTCATAACCTTTGGCTTGGTGTTCATTAGAAGCAGTTAAAATGCAAATATCAAAAGGTATATGGGGCATCGATATCGTCCAGTTGTTTTAGAAACTAATTTTCGTTGCTGGTTTTAGCTGAGAAACACGATTTCATACGAGTTTAAAGTTACAATTTTATTTCATTCGTGTTTTTATTATTTGATGGATGTCGTCCCCAAAAATTCGATCGACAACGACAGCAGCACATCCCAATAGGTATCATGAACATTGAGCTGATTTTCGACATGCTTGACATCCGAATAGGATACGCCAAAAGAGCCGTACAACCACCACAACGGCTGCCAGCGCGTCAAAAACCGGATGGTGTTTGAGGATTCAACAACACCAGTCGGGAACGACTCGGAATAGGTTTCTCCTGGCGGAATATCTCGCCACGGAGCGTCAAACGGATTGTGAACCCGGCCCTCGCCGCGGCGGCGTTTATCAAATTCAAGGCGACTGCGCCATTGCGGAACGGGGCGATATTCAAAGCCGGCAAGCCAGCGGTCAAAATCATTGCCCAGAAAATGGCCAATGGGATCATTGCGGTGCAGGTACTTTTCCCACGGTCCGCCTTGTCCGTTATACGTGCGATTGGTGACGCGGGTATATTCGGCAAAACAATCCAGTCCGGCAATGTTCAGCGGATCGGCCCAATTCACGCCCGCAAGCAGGCCATACTCGGCCGGTTCACCTTTATCGTCAATATTTTCATCTTCCAGTTGAATATCATCAATCAACACGCTGCCATACACGGTGAGCAGCGGCAGCGGCATCCACATCACATCGGCGGCCGCCATAACATTGGCGATTTGCGGGCCGTTATGCTGCACTCCGGTGTAAAAAGTGACCGGATTCAGCAATGCGAAATCGAGTCCAGCATCGGGTCCACCAAAAAGCGCGGTTTCGCTGATACCCAAACTTAAGTGCTTCAATGGGCGGAGTTCCAGTCGATGGCCGCTCAGGTAACGGTTTTGAACGGAAGGTTGGTTTTTAACCTCATGCTCGGTTTTGTCCAGTGTTGCGGCAAAATAGGAAAATTTTATCCAGCGATTTTGCCAGGCAAGATAAAGTTGATCCATAGGGCGACTGTTGGCGGAAATCATTAAAGACGCATCGCGGCCAGGCCCCCAGACCAGATAGTCGCGGCCGAACTTTAGCTGGAAGGACTTGTAATCGATACCCAGATACGCCTGTTCCATGAATGCAGCAAAACCGCTTTGACGCTTGCCAATGTAGGTAGAGTCTTCATCCAGGCGATTATCAATATAAAATATAGTAAACAGATTAACATTTGGATGCAGTTTTCCGCCCACACTGGCACGCTGGATGGAGTGCAACCATGCTTTTTCTTGGGTTTGTTGAAGGGCATTATCAAGAATGGCCCATCCCAAAATCTGCTCGTGGGAATCGATAGAGGGAAGCTTTTGCAAAAGGTGTTGCGCCGGCCCGGACGCCCAGGTGTTCAGCACTGTCTCTTGCAAAAGCTGTGCAGAATAGGGTCGTTCGAGCGGTGAAAACTGCCACAAAAGACCGCGGTAGTGGTAAAAACGAATATCATCATCCAGCCAGTAATTAGGGCGAAGAGTTTGTGCGTTCAGAGAAATCGCGAGCAGTAAAAGAATAAAAAAGCGTTTTAGCATAGTCAGTAGGCGTTTTTGTTCACCAATCCTTTTATGATGGTCATGACAATAATACGTAAATCAAACCAAAAAGACCAGTTTTCGATGTAATACAAATCAAATTTTACGCGTCGTTCTATGGACGTGTCGCCGCGCAATCCATTTACCTGGGCCCAGCCGGTGAGTCCGGTTTTGACTTGATGGCGAATCATATATTCCGGGATGTTTTCGCGAAATTTTCTGGCAAAATGAGGACGTTCGGGCCGCGGCCCTACAACGCTCATATCGCCGCGCAGCACATTCCAAAATTGCGGCAGCTCGTCAAGCGAGGTACGGCGCAAAAAACGGCCCAGCGGAGTGACGCGATTGTCGTTTGCAATCGTCCAGAGCGTATCGCTTTCCTTGAGCTTGCCATTGCGCATGGTGCGAAATTTGTAAATGCGAAACGGGCGTCCCTGCGTGCCCAACCGTTTTTGCACAAAAAACACTGGCCCTCGCGACGTGAGCTTTATCAAAATGGTTATCATTAAAAACAACGGGCTGATAAACATCAGCACAATCACACTAAACACCATATCAAACGCGCGTTTTAGATAAACGTACTGCCAGGTATCCACGGGATTGGAGCGCACGCCAATGAGCGGAATGCCGTTCAGGTTCAACACCTTGGCTTTTGGATGAATGAATTGAAACAAATCCGGGATAATGTTCACCTCAATGCCGGTATATTCGCACTCGCGCACCACATCGGCAATGTGTTTGGATTCGTTCATTCCCAAAGCCACAACCACACGATCGACGAGTTGGGTTTCCAAAACTTTGCGAATATCGCAAACTTTGCCCATCACGCGGTAGGGCAGCTCTTCGAGGGTTTCCACCGTATCGTCCAGAAAACCGAGCACGCGATACCCGGTTTCGCGATGCGTGGAAATTTCATAAGCAAATCGACGTCCTGTGGCGCCGGCTCCGATGATCAGCAAGTTGCGTTTATTAAATCCTTGCGCCCGGGCATTGGACAAGATCAATCGAAACGAATGGTGCCAAAATCCAAGCACAAAAAAAGCCAGCGGCGTAAAAATACCGAGCATGAGCCGCGAGACGTCGAACGATTTGAACAAAAATCCAACCGACGTATACAGGAAAAATGTCAATAACAGGGCCGTGCCAATAATCCGCCAGTCGGCCCATGGAATCTGGATGCGCTTGGATTTGTACAGCCCCAACAACTCCGCCAACACCATCCACAACAACAGCACCAGCAACAGATTGGGCGTATAACGCGATAATGACGGAATCGTCTCAACATCAGCAAAAGTTGGAAAAAACGTAAAACGCACCTTGTAGGCGATTAAGAAACAGATCGTTACAAGAAGCACATCCAACAGGCGCCACAACACATTGAGAAAACTCGAACGTTCACGTAGCATGCTGTGTCCCTTTAAAGAGAGGTGATTACGGCACGAAAGCGGTCTGCAATATGTGTGATGGGATAATTGGCCTCGGCGTAATGGCGCGCCTGTTGTCCCATGCGCATACGCAGTTCCGGTTCTTGTTTGAGCTGCAATATTTTATGTGGAAGGGAAGTTTCTTCATCATTTGCTAACACCCAACCCGCGCCTATCTCTTCCGTTAATGTAGCAGCATAATTAAATTTTGGCATCACCAACAACGATGGCCGCGCCGCGCAATAGGCAGACCACACTTTGGACGGCACACAAAATCGCCCTGCATTGGCGTGCAATAATGCAAGATGTACATCTCCGGTTGCTAAAATCTCGGGCAGGCGTTCGAAAGGTTGCAAAGGCAAAAGTAAAAGATTGTGCAGACCCAGTCGCGCTTTTTCCTGGCGCAGATGGGTCATGCCGACACCATCGGATATGACCAACAAGGTGATGTCCGTTTGATGTCGTAGATATTTAGCCGCATCGATCACTATCTGCGGATTTTGTTTCATACCCAGCGTGCCGGAATAGAGGAGAACAAACTTGTCTTGCAAATCGTGTTGGCGACTAAATGTATTGTCCTTTGGCAACACGGGCAGCGACTCGATGGGAGCCCAATTGCCGATCACATAAAAAGGACGCTCGATCTTCCATTCTTTCAACAGCTCTTGAAACTGCGGTGCAATACAAATGATGGCATCGGACTCTGAAAGCAGGCGCCGCTCCAATCGGCGATAATGAAATCCTGCAACGCGGCCCAAAAGGCCCAGTTTCTCACTAAGAATGGTGTCCATGGCATCGCTCAGCACATCCTGCCACCAAAATACAAATCGAATACCGAGTGTACGGCAAGTTGCCAAAATTTGCCGTTGCGCTTCCAACGGCGTATTGGCGGACACCACGACATCCGGATGCAGCTCGCGCAATAGAGCGGCAACGCGCCGACCGTATTCGCGTTCCGCCCGCCAACGCTTGATAAAGTTAGCTTTGGCATTTGCCAGCTTTATATCCACAAAACAAACATTGCCGCCTTCTGAAAACGCACCTTGCGGACTGCCACTGGACGAGGAGTACACATGCGTCACGCGCTCGCCGCGGCGCAGCCATTCTCGACTCAGATCGATGGGAAAGGGGTAACCGCCATAGTCGTTGAGGAAGATGTGCATATTTTAATCGCTGTAAAAAGACCGGTAAAGATGTTGATAACGCTCCCCTAATAGATCGAGGTGATAGTTTTCCCGCATGTTGCGGTGCATCTCGTCACGATTCCACTTGTCAAGGAGGTTGTAAATGTCTTGCATGAGCAGCTCAGGATGGTCAGAGTCGAATAGTTTGCCGAATTTTACATTTTCCCGAAAAACCGGGATATCACGGGCCAGTATCGGTACACCGCAAGCTTGCGCTTCAATATTGGTTTTCCCAAAGGTTTCGGAACGAGAAAAATTTAAAAATAGATCAAAGGTATTAAACAAACGAGCCAATTGACGTGAATTGGATACAAAAGAACTATAGGCGACAAATGAAAAGTGCCGCAGCCTCGTTCTCAAAGGTGTTGTCAATTCGCCCACAATCGTTATGGTAATTTGCCGTTGCTTTGTACGATCAAGATACTCGATCAAATTTAGTAATGTATCAAACCCCTTGTTAGTAAAATCGCTTTTTGCGACCACAAATCCAAGATTGATATTTTCGCTTCGATCTTTTTTAATAGGTCTGAAGGTATTGCAATCGATCCCTGGAGGTATAATATAAATTTCTTTGTCCTTTAAAAAGCTTTTTTTTAACTGATGGGCCATGAATTGGGAAAGCGCCACTACTTTGAGGTGGTTGAGCTCGGAAAAAGCATCTCGCTTTATCTCGAATAATTTGGAGGAACGATCCAAAAGCGTCGATGGATAGGTTTTTAAATTGGGACATGTTGCGCAATGCGACTGCCATTTTTCGCAATGCACGGGAATGCTGCAGCGACCGGTTATGGGCCAATAATCATGTACCGTCAGGACAATTTGTTTGTCCGTTACGGATTCGAGCGATCGGATATCAAAGTAATAGCCCTGCAGATGGTGCAGGTGAAGAATATCAAATGATGGTGCAAGTTTATTAAATGTTCTAGTCCAGAACGGAGCGTAGATGCTATCAAAACCCAAAATTTTGGTTTTGAGCGCGTTAAAATAAATGGCAGCAGGCGGGAATTGGCTGTAAATTTGATTATTAACATTAATAAACTCTCGCGGGCACCACAAAAACGATTCGAATTCCTTCGTTTGATTTATGGCATTATGAATGGCGAGAACATGATTTCCCGTTCCGCCTTTGGTCAGGTTTGAAGTGATCCGTAGAACGCGTTTAGCCATAAGCCCGAATGCTATTGATGTGCTGTTGGACGGCACGCAGAACCCGAGCCGTGCTAATTTTTTTTAAACAAGTGATATGCCAGCAGCTTGTTTGTTTGCATAATTCGCAGTCGACCGATTCTCGAAGAACGGTATGGCCTTCTCCGAACGGATACCACTTGCCCGGAATATCGCGTGCGGAAAATATCGCCACACAAGGCGTACCCACTGCGGCAGCGAGGTGCATAGTTCCAGTATCGTTTCCCACATACAGATCACAGCGTCGCAGCAGCACGGCCGACTCGCGCACGCTTAATGCACCGGCGGCGTTCAAGCCTCTCCCCCATCGTTGTACAAGCGTGTTTCCGCATTCTGCATCTTCGTTGCCTCCCAGGATAATTGGGAAAATAGAATGTTCGTTCATCAGACGTTTGCCAACTTTATAAAATCGGCTCAACGGCCACTGTTTGGACTGCATTTTTGAGCCGGGGCCAAAACCAATAATGAGAGTATCTTTAGGCAAGCCGCCAGCCTGACGCAGCCATTTTTTCACACGTGTTTGCTCTTGCTCTCCCAATTGCAAATCCATAGATGGATCTCGGGTGGAAATTCTATCCAGCTTGAGGCGATATAAGATAGCTTGATATTCTGGTGTATCTTCGGAATGGCCGCTATTCACGCGCTCGAATCCATGAAATCCCCACGGATTTTTAATTCCTAAAAGTTTAAAGTAGATGTAATCTCTGCGAATCTGGATTTCAGTACGATTGGACGGCACAAGATAAGCCACCGCATTAAAACGCTTCAGCATTAAAAATGGAAGCAGCAGGAGCATGGCACCAAAATGGACAATCTTGGGGCCTTGAGCGAGTTTGTAAAAAAAGAAACAGCGTGTGAAAAAATTTGTATTTTTAAATATTTCCGTAGAGGGAGTAAAGGATTGCCCGACAACTTTATCACTTAACAAATAAAAAGAGGCTTGAGGAAACGCCTCGCGCAGCGCCCACAGTGACGGCACGACCATTAACGTATCGCCAATGTGACCGATGTGAAAGATCAATATCCGTTTGGGGCGGTCGCTCAATCTGCCAGCTCCTTGTGCCAACCTTCTTTCGCATAGCTCAATCGAACCAATGTCTCACCCGCGAGTTGATGAAAAAGCTCCGCACCCTCCCGGTCAAAATAGTTCTGCCAATCCCCAATGATGCCTTTGCGTTTGTTGGAAGTCACATCTTCTTTTCCTTTTTGCCGACGGGTTTGTTTTTCAAAGGAAAATTTTCTCACCGTATATTGCAGCAGCTCGTCATCAATAGGCTCGGAGGTTAATTTTTGGAGCAACGAGGTAAGGGCAGCCGCAGCATCTCGATTAAAATCTTCATAGCGAACGAGAATCACATTTTTGTTAAAGGCCCATTCATTTACATGATCTGGCCAATTCTGCCGACAACCTACAGGATGTTTAAACCATTCAGCGAGAAATTCCGAAAAATTGGTTTTTGGATCATCCTTTGTTTTGAGCAAAGACGGGAACCGTTTTGCATAGTACGAGTCGGACGAAATACGTTTTAAAGCATAAAACATCATGGACACTGCGACATCGCGACCATCTCGAACGACGTAAATCGGTTTCGAATAGCGGCGATCAAATTTCCAGTGATTGTGCAATATGCTTTGACAGGCAACGGGCAACAGGCTGTTTTTGGGAAAGGGGATTTGCAAATAATCAGACAAAACATGGGCGATCCAGGTGCCGCCGGAGCGCGGGTATTCGGTTACGTAATAAAAGGGAAACGTTTCGCCGTAGTGCAGCGCCAAAATGCGAGTGCCATGATTGGAGACACGTTTTAACTGCAACTGGAGTCTAGACATCGGTCACATATTTCTTTTTGAGCGCGCCATTAAACACTTTGAAGGATTGAATAAACAAGAGAAGCAAAATTACCAAAACCGGAAACTCGCGCAAAAGCCGATACACATATTGCGTATGCGTCCATTGTTGGATGTTTATGAGCAGCGGCACAAGAAAAAATATTGCATACACATTCTGGTAGAGATTCGAGCCGATTTTTTTCAATATTAAAAACAAAAGAATAAAAATATATAGCGGAATAAATAGCACGCCAATCCAGCCTAATCCGGCGTAGGCATGACCTAGTAGCGGCACGGTGGGAAAACCGATGACGCCATATCGCCGTAGCCCCAGCTCCCAGGTGATCTGATCGGCTTGCGAAATGGTGGACTTTTGCGGATAGAGAATTCCGGGCAGTAATTTTTCATAACCATCCACTATTACGCTGGCGCCCAAGGTGTGTTGATCCTCGACACTATCGACAATCAAATCGGTGTGTTGTACTGTGGCAAAGCGATCAATAAAAAACAGGCTATTGCCAAAATAGGCGTATTCATAGCTGGTTCGCTGGGTGCTCAGCAATTTATTCAAATAATTTTCCAGTTGGGACGGTTGAAGCACTTCGCGCCAGTTATCGCGCAAAAACTCGATTCGCTTATCAAAGCTCAAAAACCATAATTGCGTTCGAAAGGTGTGCACAATGGGGCCAAACACAAAAAAGGCAAACAACACAAACACGACAAAGGTAATAATTTGTGATTTGGTAAAATAGCGTCGAAAATAAAAAGAGGCCAAATAATAGCTGAGAAACGTGTACCCCAACTCCAGCTTGCGGCTCTCAACAATCCCAATGAGAATACCAACACCCAACAACACAATAATCCAAATATTGATGCTTTTTTTGCCTTTCGTAGAAAGGATTACGTGCGCCGTCGCTGCAATTATGGACATGTAAAAAATCGGCACCATCGACGCAAACCCACCAAAACTCACATCTTCGCTGTAGTAAATATCTCTTCGATTGATCAAAAACTTTTGGTTCAAAAGCCAGAAGAAGATTCCAAACACAAAGCAGATAATGGCCAGGTATTTCAAAAAGTCCAGGTTCTGAGTCGGCTTGAATAACGGTCTTCCAACAGGAGTCAATTTCACAATATACAACGCAAGCAGCAGCTCAATTGCGCCCAAAAGCACAATGATAAAACTTGTAGTCGGTTGAAACAAATTACTTTCAAGCGGCTGCAAAAGTGCTGTTTTTAAAACCATAGCAAACGTGACCGTATTAAAAACAAAAAAGAATCCCACAATGCTCAGGCTATCACGATAGCCGCCATTGAGGAGCACAATCACACTTATGGTTACACTCAAGAGCGCGGTTAAAACAATAAACGGATTGGCGCCAAAGGCAAGCTGGATAAAAAAGATGCAAAACACCACCCCCATAAGCAGCAGCGTGTTTTTGCGATCCTGGCTTTGCAGTCGTTCGAGCGAATTCCATGCTTTTATAGTACGAGTTGTCACAGTGTCGCCTATGGAGATTTACTTATAAGAGACGTTATAGACGGATTCAATTTTACAGTTTTCAAGTTAAGGACTAGCAAACAGATATTCCAAAACACCATTGAGATGGTTGATGCCAGAGCCGCACCCATTGCGCCCCATTTGGGGATAAGCAAAAAGCTGCAAGCGATGGAGATAAGTACGGCTATCGCCATTATTTTTGCAGTCAAATTTTGGTATCCGGTTAAATTGAGCAAATACGATGCCGGTCCCATCAGTGATTTTGTAGCATGACCCACAACAAGCACGAGCAAAACCACGTATCCCGCAATAAATTCTTTTCCAAACAAACCAAGTATCCATTTGCCAAAAACGATAATTACTACAGAAGAAAACAGGGTAAATCCAAATAAAATCTTTGATGCAAATGTCAACAATGACTGCAGCTCTTGCCGTTTTCCGGAATAGTAAAACTCGCTAATCATGGGCGCCGCTATGGAATTGACCGCCAGCAAAATAAAGCCAATTAGAATGATAATTCTGGATGCCGCCGAAAAAATGGCTACGCTTTCAGCACTATCATAAAATCCTAAAATCACAATGGCGGATTGGTTCAGAATAATATTCATACTGTTCATCAGCAACATGGGCCAGGAGATGCTTAGCCACGCTTTTTTTTCATAATCGGAAGGATATTTTTTTAGCGAATTTGGTAATTTTTCCACCAACAGAAAAGTGCCCACAACAAATGAGATCACCACAGCAATGAGTTGAGCAATCCATGCGTCGCGAGCATCGAACGGCGCAACATAGTTAAAAGAAAAATAAATGACCAGGATTAGAATCAAAGGCCGAATGATGCCTTCGGGCAATTCCGCTCTTACGACATGTTTCAAACCTCGTAAACACGATTGTCGTATCGCAGTTAGCGAAAAAAACGGTAACACCAACAACATAATAAAAAATGGTTTTACGATTTCAGATGAAATGGATGATCGCAAGAGATATAAAACAATAGCCGCAATCAGCGAGATAACAATTGAGGCCAACAAAACGGTAGAAAATGAAAAATTAATGATCCCGCGAAATTTGGACCATTCGGAATGGACTTTATATTCCGGCACAAACCGGAGCAACGAGGTTTCGAAACCGAGCTTGGCAAAAATGGAGAGGATGGTCATCCAGCTCAAAGCATAGGCGTAAATGCCATAGTCCTTCGGCCCCAGTTTGCGTGCCAGAACAACTTGAGCGAAAAACAGCAAAGCAAAGCCAACTCCTTTGATAACAAACGAACCCGTGGACGCTTTGAGAAAAAATCGAAGAGAGGAGTCGGGCAAGTGATGTGAAATGAAGCGTCGCCAGGAAAGCGCGGATTTTAACTTTATCATTTTATCCCATCACCCAAACACTTAACGCGGATACGCATCGTTTATGGGCGACTCGAGAATAGGCGCAATGAGAATATGCCAATTTTCTTCCACTTCGCCTTCTCGAACTTTTCTGTCATCTTTATTTTTGCGCGTCGCGTCGTACTCGGACAGTCCGCCCCAGTAATTATGGGTGGCGTCAATATCCAAATAATAAAACAAACTGCGCGAATAGGCATACAGCGCAAACAAATCACCAGGTTGAGAAAAGTTGTTATAATTGATAATGGGCGTCGAGGCGTGATGCATTTCTACCAAATGTTGCGCGCAGTTTTCGACCGTATTTTTTGTTAAAGTATAAATTGCCTCGCGTTCAAACGTAAAATTGTAAACACCAATATCGCAGTTGGCAATATAATTGTACGTCACATCACCAACTCCGCCGTAAACAATGCTCATACCTTTGGCGCAATCATAAAAGCAGTTATCGGAAATAGTGACCTCGCAAGCATTATTGGTCACACCCACGGATTCATCATTAAATTGAAGATCATAAAATAAACTGTGATGAACCGTTCCCTCGGAAATACTTTCCACAGAAATTCCAAAGCGGCTTTTAAGAAAGTGACTGTTTGTAATTTCAAACTGACATTCCTGCGTTAAAAATATGCCAACCGAGCTGATGTTTTCAAACTGGCAGTGGCTCAAATTCAACGATGCACTTTTAACCGTAATGGCATCAGTCGCATTGTTAAACCTGACCCAACTGAGCACGCCGTTGCCATTCAGGTCTACCCCTAACCAGCTACGCAGCGATTCAACATCATTCACATCGTTTGAGGTAAAATAGATCATATCCCTTGAAGTTCCAAAGCAGTTTAATTGTCCCTCGCAGCGAATGCGTTGTTTTCCGGTAAATCGAATCGTAGCCCCTTTGTCAATCAGCAATGTGCTTCCCTTGGGCACCGTCACATCGCCGGTAACGATAACATGTTGAAACGCCGGCCACTCTGTATAAATATCCAGCACACCAGCAACTCGAATTTCGGGAAATAGGGTGATGGAGGACAAATCCTGGGTGTCGGAGATATCATAAATAGTGCGCCAGCCATAACCGTTTTTTTCTACAACCACGTTGTAGTCGCCCTGCGGAATATCGACAAATTCATAATAGCCTTCCGCATCGGTTTTGGCGGTAAACGCGGGCTCGTGCAAGCGGTGGTCGAACAATGCGGACTGAGTCAGTTCAAATCCAACCGTGGGAAACTGTTGTTGCAAACGCTGCAAGGTCGTGTCAACGTCCACGGTGTGGTATAGCGAGACGGAAATATCAGAGCTCTCGGTGCCTCCCTGAATGTGGGCGCTCCCGGAAATCGTCATCGTTTGCGGTTGTGTGAGCTGACGTGTGCAGGAGAGCCACAGCAACATCAACAAAAGAAGAGCAAATTTTCTAAACATGAAACGTCTCCTGAGAATTGCAAGGTGTCCTTGATCGGACTTAGAAATAAAATAAATAAATCAAGGTGACGGACAAGGTGCCAATAATAAGATTCATGGGAATGCCGATCTTTAAAAAGTCGGTGAATTTGTAACCTCCTGGGCCATAAACCATCAAATTCGTTTGGTATCCGATCGGCGTGGCAAAACTGGCGGACGCAGCAATGGCCAGAGCAATAAAAAAGGGCCGCGGATCCAGATCCGCCTGTTGAGTGATGGCGAGCGCCACAGGAAACACAAGCGCTGCTGCCGCGTTGTTGGTAATAATTTCAGTATAAATACTGGCAATGAGATAGGTACCGGCAAGCAGTCCGAGGGGACCAATGGTGCCCAGCAGCAAAATTAGCTTTTCCGCAAGAAAACCAGCCACGCCGGAATTGACCATGGCTTTGGAAATACCAAAAGCGGACGCGATTACCAAAAGTACGTTCCACTCGATACTTTTGCGCGCTTCTTCCGGCGAAATGCATTTACCCACCACCAACACAACGGACGCTAAACAGACCGCCACCAAAATGGGCAGCAGGCCGGTGGCCATTACCAAAATCATCGTCGACAACACTGCAAGCGAAAACCAGGAATACCATTGCGGTTTGGACGGGATGCCCGGAGTTTTGGTGACGAGATAAAAATCGCGAGAGTGATACCATTTTTGCGTAAAATCGTGCTTGGCCAAAATGAGCAACGTATCGCCGCCGCGCAACACAATATCGCCGATTTTTTTTTGAATCCGTTCACCACTTCTGTGGATCGCCAGAATTACCGCATTATAACGCGTTCGAAACTGGCTGTTGCGCACATTGCGGCCAATGAGCGGCGAATTGGCGGAAATGACCACTTCAAAGGTGCCCATTTCATCCGAATTGTAGCTTTTCAAGTTGAATGAAGCATCTTTGATGATTGACAAGCCGTGTGTTTTCTGCAGCTCGATAATCGTATCGGGCAAGCCGGTAAAGAACAGGCGGTCGCCGAGCTGAATTCGTTCATTCGGGCCGACCGACACCATCAAATCCCTGTTGCGCTCTATTTGAAAAAGATACAATCCTTTCAAGTGCCGCAGTCCCGCTTCCTCAATCGTTTGACCGATGTGACGGTATTCGGGCTCGACTTTCATTTCCACGACAAATTCTCGAGTGTGCTCATCCAACTGAATGATGGGCGATTTACGATCGGGCAGCAACCGATGTCCAAATACAGCCACAAGAGTGATGCCGAAAATCGCAACGGGCACTCCCACTTTGGAGATTTCGAAAAAAGAAAAGCCGGGCATACCGCTTTCGATCATGAGACCGTGCACCACCAAGGTCGTACTGGTGCCAATGAGCGTACAAATGCCGCCCAAAATTGAAGCATAGGAGAGGGGAATCATAAATTTTGAAATCGAGTATTCATTTTTCCGCGTCCAGTTGCGGATAACCGGAATGAGCATGGCAACAATGGGGGTATTGTTAAAAAATGCGGAAACCGCAGACACCGGAAACAGGAAGCGCAGCAATTTGGTTGATAGTCTGCCACCTTTGCTAAACAGGCGGTCGCCCACAGTGTTTAATACGCCGGTCTGCTGCAAAGCGGCGGCAACAATAAATAAAAACAGGACCGTAAGCATACCGTGGTTTGAAAATCCGGCAAATGCTTCTTCAACGGAAATGACGCCGCCAATGGTCAACAATATCAGTACCGAAAAGATGATGACGTCTGGCTCGAAAATTTCTCGTATTAAAAAAAACGTCATCAACAGAATAAGAACCGAGGTGTACAGAAACTCAAAGTCGATCATTTGCGATTCCTATATAAATGCCAAAGGTGCTTGCGCTCGTAAAGTTCTGTCATCCTGGGCTTTCGCCCCGTCACTTACAGATAACTCCATCTGCACCACTGTTGGCCTTTGTAAAACGTGCCCTATTTCTTGCATATTGCGGAATTTGATTTCCCATACGCCAAAGGGGATCTGGAGGAAGTGTTTTTGACGGGGAATTCCCCCGTTTGTTAGAAAACATACCACAAACTCAAAGTTCAACGCGGTTCAAGCGATTTTTTCCAGCTTTACATTTTTGGCATTGAGCAGCACGGATTTACCAATCGATGAGATATGGATAACAAAATATCGTTCACCGCGTTCTTCCAATATCTGGCCTTCGTAATCCAATAAAAGGCCGCTGGAGATACGTACGTGATCGCCGGTCAGGAGTCCCGGCCGCACATCAAGCTCAAAATCGGTCGAAAGTAACATACGGATTCTTTCCAGCTCCGATTCCTGCACTGGCATGGGTTCATTGTTAAAACCAACAATTCGAACCACGCTGGGCACTTGGAGGACTTGAAAGCGATCGACATATTGAATTTCACAAAAAATATAGCTGGGGAAAAGTGGAGCCTCTACCCAACGTTTGCGATCTTTCCACTGATTTAATGTTTTGCGCAATGGCAAATAGTGATGAATCCCGTAACCATCCAGATATGTTTTAACTTTTTTTTCATGCCGCGGTTTTGTAACAAAAGCATACCAACGTTTTTCGCGGTGAGAGATCAATACTTCCTCCTCAATGTTGCTATTGGCTGTCGGTCAAACCCAAGAAATAGGAATATGTCAATACAAGCCAAAACGGTCAAGCTGACATGGTGCAAAATAACGTTCAACAGCAGACAATCATCCGCTAATTTATATTTTATCGCCCATACTTCGAGCTTTATTTTTCTTACGTTTACGATCACCATCGTCCGTGTAATAGTAATAATATTCATGGTGATAGTGCGCGCCATAAAAATTGGTCGAAGACACACCATTCAACAACAGACCAAGCAGAGGCGCTTCTACTCGCTTGAGCTGTTCGGCCGCCATAACAGCCGCACTGCGTTGCGTTTGAGCCGCGCGAACGACCAGAACGACGCCATCGACAAATCGCGCCAAGACCGATGGATCGGTCACGGCAATAACCGGCGGCGCATCAATTAAAATGACTGAAAATTTTTCGCGAAGCTGATTCAATAACTCGCGCATACGTTCCGAGCCCAACAATTCCGCCGGATTTGGCGGATTGATTCCGCAGGTTAACAGATGCAAATTGGGGACTTGTTCAACGCGGGTAATAATCTCGGAGATATCTTTTTGGCCAACCAGCACATTGGTTAAGCCAGGCTGTTGGTCAACCTGAAATAGCTTGTCCAGCATGGGGCGCCGCAAATCCGCATCAATCAGCAGCGTGCTGGTACCCATTTGCGCAAAGGTAATAGCCAGATTAGCGACCGAAGTGGACTTGCCTTCTCGCGGGCCGCTGCTGGTCATCAAAATGACGTGTTTTGGATTTTCCGGCGCCGTAAACAAGATATTTGTACGCAAGCTGCGATAGGCTTCGGAAACCGGCGAGCGCGGTTTCAGGTGCGTTACCAGGCGTTCGTTAATGGCAAAGGCCTCGGGGTCCTGCATGCGAGCCAGCTTGCTCATGATGCCGTTTTCGTGTTCAGGTTTGATATTGGGAATGGTGGCGATAAGCGTGGAACCGAGCGGCTCCAGGTCTTCCATGGTGCTAATGCTATCGTCCATATAATCCATGGCAAAGGCAATGGCAACACCGAGCCCCAGACCCAATAATAGACCCAGAACCAGGTTTAATTTTTTCTTGGGCGCAATAGGTTCTTTGGGCGCTTTGGCCGCATCGATAATGCGCACATTGCCCAACTGACCCACTTCGGTAATACGAGATTCCTGGTATTTCTCCTGCAGCATGACGTACAGTTTTTCTGCTACCTGCGACTGACGCGTTAATCGCGCTAATTGCAATTTTTTCGCTGGCAGCGTTTCCAGCTCGGCGTTATAATCTTGAACGATTCTGCCATAAATTTCAACTTTGGGCTCTAGCGCCCGGATTTCCGTTTCAACTTCAATTTTGCTGCTGAACAACGAGCCGGAAATTTGCGCCGGATCGACAAATTGATTAGCGGCAATGGATTTCACATCTTCTTTAAACTGGTTTTTTAACGCATTAATTCGGCCTTGCAATGTTTCAATCTCTTTGCGCGTATAGCGCGTCTGCCCTTTTTGAATCGCTTCGGATTGATACATGGCCAGCCGCGCCTCTTGTTGGGCTATTTTTTTGGTAAACTCTTCCAGCGCTGTATTTTTAGAGATGGTTTCAATATCAAAATTTGCGTTTTGCGCGGCCAGTTCGGAATCGATGTATTCCAAACGCTGACGAGCGGCCTCCAAATCCGTGCGTGCGGCATTGTACAAGGTTTCAAACTCGGCAATTTTGGAAACCAGCTCAGAGGTTTCCCGGTCCAAGGCCACAACATTTGCGGATTCCTGATACGCCTTGAGCTCCTCCTCCGAAGCTTTTAACTCGCGTTCGTATAATTCGGATTGTTCTTCCAAAAATTCTTTCAACTGGCGCACTTCGGCCTGGCTCTCTTCTTTATTGATATTTTCGTACACCTCGGCAATGGCATTGGCGACATAATAGGCTTCAAACGGATTGTTGGCTTTGAATTTTATTTCCATCATATCGGTATTGCGGATATGTCGCACGCTGGTGGCTTCCCGCAAATCCTTGACATTTTCATCAAAAACATCTTCTTCGGACCACTCTTCTTGGCCCCCAAACGCTACCAGTTTTGCCAGAGAAAAACCGTGCCTCACCGTATCAGCGCGTTCCAGGATTTCCAATCGATGCGCATAGGCCGATGTTTTGAGATTGCGAATGACACGTTCGGCCAGGGTTCGACTTTTAAGAATCTCCACCTGGTTGTTGATCATGGTTTCCTGCTGCATCATTGACGTAAAATCAAAAATTGATTGACTGACGCCATCCTGCCCTTCCAGCATCAAGCGCACACCCGCTTCGTAAACCGGCTCTTTGGTAAAGGTGAGGATCACGGCGCTAAAAAATACGACCACAAAAGTAACCAGAATAGCAAAGCGGCCTTTGTAAAACACGCGCATATAATCGCGCCAGGTCACGCGTCGTTCGGCCAACGACGAGCCGGTATATTGGCCATCTTCTTCGGAAGATTGTAATTTATAATCAGCCATACTTGTTCTTTCACTGCTCTTTTAGATAAAATGCCTACTAATCACGCCGCGCATACCACTGCGCCAAATAGATTGCCTGCACAATCATGGCGATGCGAAATCCAAGCTCGAATATTTTGTTCACCAGGTGAAACGTGGTTCCGGAAACCACCACCGTATCTCCAGGCAGTAGCATGGGATTTTCTACAAGGTCGCCCGTGTCGACAAAATCTTTTACATCCACATCAATAACCTGGCTGGTATCACCCTCGGCTTCAACACGCACGACTCGAATGCGTTTGATGCGCGCATCTTCGCGCGGGCCGCCGGCGTACGACAACAGCGACACCAGGTCGGTTTCCAGCGGCACCATGTACTGTCCGGGAACGTTAACAAACCCCCAAACATTCACCGCCATTAGCACTTGATCTTGATTACCAAGGAAATATTGAGCGGCACGACCGGCATTGCCGGCGGAAGAAATGGCTTGTGCAAACGCTATTTGGTTAAACGCCCAAAAGATGCACACAATAAGAATAAATCTCGATGCCCGTTTCATGAATAGGTCTTCCCCTATACTTTGCTAAAATCATTTATCTACAAGTATAGTATAAAAATGCGTATTCTGCAGACTATCGCATATCGATAACGTCGGCATCGGCAGGCACATCAAACTTGAAATCGCTGTTTGAAAGCGAAACCTCTGTATTGATATTATTAATCTCGAAAATGGTGGTATTATCGTTTAAATCGACCTGTTCGATTTTGGTGATCAAATTGCTTTTTTCGCCGGTCCAAAGACGCAGACGATGTACAAAATGATCTCCGGTTTTGGAGGTGAGCAGCACCACAGTTTTATCATCAGTGCTGGCGGACTCATCAATTTGGGAATTGTATTCGCGGATATATTTATCCAAAAAATCTTTAATAAAGGGATTGTCGCTGGCCGCATTTTCAGCATAATCGACAATGACTTGATTGCTCTGCTTGTTCAGCGTCCACAAGGTTTTGCCATCCGTCACTATCACCTGTTCATCGGTTTCGATGCGAAACTTGTCGCCGCCCAGCGCACAAATTTTGCCGGAGATTTGTTGGGTTTCGCCAGTCATTTTCCAGTGAAATGTTTGCGTAAAATCCGCGCACACCTTTTCAAGCTTTTCGTAATTTTTTTGAACTTGATTAAGCAGCTTTTCCGAGCGCGCATCCGCCAAAACCAGGCTGGCGGCAAAAAGCAGCATCACAACACCATATTTTATATAAAACATGCTTTTCCTCATAATTAAAAATTTTCCTCGTCCTCTTCGTCAGCGTTGCCGAGGTTCATGCCTTCCAATTCGGCTGGCGAGACCAGTACGTCGCGGGCTTTGCTGCCTTCAAACGGACCGACTACGCCGGCATCCTCCAGTTGGTCGATGAGCCGAGCCGCGCGCGAGTATCCCACTTTGAGTTTTCGCTGAATAATTGAAACCGATCCCTGGCCAGTCATGACTACTACTTTCATCGCTTCTTCAAACAAAGGATCCCGATCGCCGCCATCCATAGAGTACCCATCCGCATCTTCATCTTCATCTTTGTAGGACGCCAATGGTCGTTTGGGGAATTCCGGTTGATGGCGCACATATTCGATAATCTGCTCAATTTCTTCCAAGGAAATAAACGCGTTGTGCAAACGAACCGGCTCCGGACTGGCGGGCGGCATAAATAGCATGTCACCGCGCCCCAAAAGTTTTTCAGCTCCATTCATATCGAGGATGGTGCGGGAATCGATTTTCGATGCCACTTGAAACGCAATTCGGGCCGGGAAGTTGGCTTTGATGACACCGGTAATCACATCCACCGACGGGCGCTGGGTAGCGAGAATGAGATGAATCCCCACAGCACGCGACATTTGCGTGAGGCGGGCAATGGGCTCTTCCACATCGCGTGAGGCACCCGAGGTCATCATTAAATCCGCCAGCTCATCAACAACAATCACGAGATAATAGAGCGGTTGCGGATTGTCTTCTTGCGACGGCGAAAACATTCCTTCTTTAATACGATGGTTGTACTCTTCAATATTTCGTACGCCAGCGGCGGCCAATAATGAATAACGGCGCTCCATCTCAAGCTCGACCGATTTTAGCACTTGAATGGCGCTTTTAGCATTGGTGGCGACTTTTTGCTTGCCGCCTTCCACATAATTTAAATGATGTTTGTACAATTTGGCGTAATTAGACAATTCGAGCCGCTTTGGATCGATCATCACCAACTGCACTTCGGCAGGTGTGGCTTTGTAGATAAAGCTCATAATAATCGTATTCAAACACACGCTTTTACCAGAGCCTGTAGAGCCAGCCACCAGCAGATGCGGCATTTTTGCCAAATCCGCAAGGAAAGGTTTGCCGGCAATGGTTTTTCCAATAGCAAAGGTTAAAGGCGATTTAGATTCTTTAAACTCCGGTGTATCAATAATTTCTTGTAAATAAACCATTTCTGGCGCCGGATTGGGAATTTCGATACCGATTGTGGCTTTGCCCGGAATCGGCGCCACAATTCGAATGCGTTTGGCGCGCATGGCCATGGCGAGATCGTCGGCAAGAGACATGACACGGGAAACGCGAATGCCAGGTGCCAATCCGAGCTCATACAACGTAATCACCGGACCGGGATGAATTTCCACCACATTGGCTTGAATGCCAAAATCCTCGAGTTTTTCTTCCAGCAACTGCGCATTAAGCCGGTAGGCTTCTTCGCTGATGCCTTCGGTTTGTAAAGGCGGAACCGCCAGCAAATCCAGCGGCGGCAGGTCGTAGGTTTTGATGTAGGTTGAAGACGAAACAAAATCGATTTGTTCCTCATCGGTTTCCGGATCAAGCAGATTAACTTGCTCGTCTTCGTCGGCCGAACTCGGAGTTATTGGCTGGCTGATGGTTGGAGGAACCGGGGATTCGCGCTGCGGCTCCGCGCGGTTGATCACAGCAGGCTCGCGCCGAAACGATTCTCGTTCGTTGACAATTTTGGGCTGCGGTTTAGGCTTGGCTTTGGAAAGAGTTGACCGCACGGATCCGGTAAATTTGTAATACGACCGCACCAAAACGGATTCGATTTTTTGCAGCAATTCGGATAGACTGATGGTGGTGATCAGCAAAACCGTCAGCAAAATAATGCCGATTAGCAAAATGATAGCACCGTACTGGCCAAAAAAGAACATTAGCACTTTGGCGCCCACGCCGCCCATATAGCCGGAAAAGGTGAACGCTGGTGGTGGTCCATCCATGGCGGAAATCGAATCGTGCAGCGCAAAGGCTACGGAAATATAAAAGGCAAACAACAAGGTAAAGCCGGTCCATTTGGCCAATTGCTGCATATCTTTTTGCAGCAAACGGTTCCAACCCCACACAAAAATGAGAAAAGGTAAAACCAGAACGGGATAACCAATAGTCCAGCGAATAAGAAAATACGAAATATAAACTCCAGCCCACCCCATGCCATTATTGATTTTATCGCCGGCTGCTATGGAATCGGGCGTTTCGGAAGGATTGTAGGAATAGAGGGCAATGAACACCAGGGCGCTGAACAAAATCAGCAGAATCCCCAAAATTTCCTGCTCTTTTTCGGGCGGAATTGTGGGACGTGGTGCTGGTTTTCGTTGTTGAGATTTTCGTGATTTACGTTTTGTCATAACTAAAGTGTTATTCGGCCTTGCCTGTAAATGGGTACGACCGGACAGGCATCCATTTGAGCGCAGACAGCCAAGTCGGAGCCGTAACCGATATTGCGTAAAAAATCGCCATGCGGACTGGATTGCAGTAAATCGAACACCCGGTTTTCAAACGTTCGTGCCAATTCGGCAATTTCTTGCGCTTTGGGTTCGAGCTGATACAAATCCGGAGCCGAGTCCAAAAGCGAATTGATCAGAAAACCTACGCACACCGAATCTTCGATGGAAAACTTGCCATAAATCCCGGCGGCTATGGCGGAGACATCCAATTCGCTCTCCAGAACATAAGTTGCGGCCGCGCTTTTATTTAAAAAGGACAACACCACAGCCTGTTCGGCATTGGCGGCATGCACCAAAGCTTTTGTGCCATTGGTCGTGGTGGTGATTAAAACCTTGTCCAAAATCACATCTCGAAAATATTCTTGTGGCGAATTGCCAAAATGAAATCCCGGAACCGGTTTTCCCTCTCGTTCACCACCCAGCAAAAACGAATCGGGCATCAATTGCGCTGCCGTTTCACGCGCTTGTTCCACTGTTTTGACTGGGATGACTGCTTGGCATCCATTGTAAAGCGCGGTTGTAATAGTTGAGGTGGCGCGAAGCACATCCGCCACCACGGCAATGGTTCCTTTTACTTTAGAATCTTTTACTGCGTCCGCTGTTTCGAAATAGCGTATTCGTCGTTTCCTGCCCAAGTTATCCCTTTTTGTAAAACGGCGGTTTGATAATGCGCGCCGGCACCCGTTTGCCACGAATTTGGACTTTAATTTCCGTACCTATTTTGGCTGCTTCGCTGGCAACATAACCAAGTCCAATGCCTTTTTCCAACATGGGCGAGACCGTGCCGCTTGTGACCGCGCCGATTTCCTCGCCATCTTTTAGCAGCGTGTAACCGTGCCGTGGAAAGCCTTGATCTTCCAACTCGAACGCGACCAGTTTGCGGGCAAGTCCCTTCTCTTTCGCTTCCAGAATGGCATCGCGACCAATGAATGTTGTATCCAGCTTGGTAATCCAGCCCAATCCTGCTTCCAGCGGATTGGTGGTTTCGTCGATATCATTGCCATATAGACAATATTTCATTTCCAGCCGAAGAGTATCTCGGGCGGCCAGGCCAATGGGTTCGATGTCAAATTCTTTGCCTGCGTCCAAAAGCGCCTTCCAAATTTGCTCGGAAAACTCTTTGGGGAAACAGAGCTCAAATCCGGGTTCGCCGGTATAGCCGGTGCGCGATACGGTCATCTCCACCCCATCTACTTTGCCCTGTTCCATCCAATAAAATGAAATGTCAGCCAACGGCAAATCCGTTATTTTTTGCAGCGTTGCTTCGGCTTTGGGACCTTGCAAGGCAAGAAGGCTCAGCTCGTCACTTTTATCTTCAAGTTCAACGTTTGGAACCGCGTGTTGTTTTACCCACAACCAATCTTTTTCAATATTCGCTGCATTTACCACCATCATATAAGAATTTTCAAAACGGTACACGAGCAGATCATCGACAATCCCGCCATTTTCGTAACACATGGCAGAATACTGCACTTGATTCACGGCAAGTGAACTCACGTCGTTAATTGTTAGCCATTGCAGCAGTTCGAACGCCGCATCGCCTTTAAAAAAAAATTCCCCCATGTGCGACACGTCAAAGAGACCCACTGTGCTGCGTACGCGTCGATGCTCTTGTCTGATGCCCGCATATTGGATGGGCATGAGAAATCCGGCAAATTCTACCATTTTAGCTTGATGCTGCACATGAAGATCGTAGAACGCTGTTTTTTTGATGGCCATCAGCCGCTCCCTCGTGCTGTACATTTAATGAAAATTCGGATATCCAAAATAGTATATATTTACCATACAGTCAAGGCCAAATTTGGCAGGACAAAATGAGAGGACCGGCAAAAGATTGCCGGCTATTTACCCAATTGCAAAAAGTCGTTTACAATGACAAATACCATGAGCGCCAGAAGTAGCGCCATCCCGACTTGTTGAATGGCCATTTTGAATTTGTTGGACAAGGGCCTGCGAATGATGCCCTCGATGGTTAGTAGAACAAGGTGGCCACCGTCGAGCACGGGCACGGGGAACAGATTAATCAAGCCCAAATTGATGCTCAATAGCGCTGCAAATCCCAGCAGCGCCAGGAATCCGCCTTGGGCAACTTGTCCCGACATTTCAGCTATACGCAGCGGTCCAGCGAGCGCATCTTTGGCCGGAACCTGGCCGCTGATTAAAATACCAAACGATTTAAAAATGAGCAGCGTTTTATCCACGGTGTTCAAAGTGCCATAATAAATTCCCTTGAACAAGCCGACATTTTCCACTTGGGTGAGCGGACCAATGCCGATCAGTCCAATTTCATTTATGGGATCGAGCTGTGGCGTAACTGCGGCGGAAAATTCTTCGCCATTACGTACCCATGAGATTTGTAGTTCTTCTTCCGGCGAGTTGTGTACGATGGTCAATAAATCATTCCACTTTTCAATGGACTGGCCATTGATCGACGTAATACGGTCGCCTTCTTGCAAACCAATTTCTGAGGCTGGAGCACCTTGAAACACATCGCCGACCACGGGCTGCATCGGTTCTACTGGTCGCTCAATTCCAGTGGACATGAATATCGCCGAATAAATAAAAACCGCCAAAAGAATATTGAACAGCGGGCCTGCAAAAATCACCAGAAATCGCGCCCAAATTGGTTTGGACATGAACTCGTAGGGTTCGCCCTTTACCGAACCGGCGTCCATACTTTCGTCAATCATTCCGGACATTTTTACATAGCCACCAAGCGGTACCGCGGAAATGCAGTAATCCGTATCGCCCACTTTTTTGCCAAACAGGCGCGGCGGGAAACCGAGCGAAAAACGCTCCACGCGGATACCCACCAGTTTGGCCAGCAGAAAATGCCCCAATTCGTGAACAAATATCAACAAACCAATAGTAAAGATGAACGGGATACCATAATTAATAACGATATTTAAAATATTTTGCATAATCATTCCCAAGTCTGTAGTTTTTTATGAGACGCTTAACTAAACGAAAAGATTCATTTAAAAATTCCTGTGGCCAAATTCCGCGCGAATTCCCGGGCCCATTTGTCAGCGCTTAACAGAATTGGCACGGAGACCTCTTTGGCATAGTCGTGTTCGGACACCGCCTTTTTTATAATCTCCGGAATGGCCAAAAACGGAATCTGCTGATTCAGAAACAGCGACACGGCCACTTCGTTTGCGGCATTCAACACTGCAGGTGCCGTGCCGCCCCGGCGTAGCGCCTCGTACGCCAAAGTGAGGCATTGGAATTTGTTGAAATCAGGAACATCAAAAGCTAAAGATTTCAACGTTGAAAAATCGAGCCGCGGAAAATCCGAGGCGCACCGTTCCGGATAGGTCATGGCCAACTGAATCGGCACTTTCATATCCGGCACCCCGAGCTGCGCTTTGATCGAGCCGTCGCGAAATGTCACCATAGAATGGATGATGGATTGCGGATGAATGACGACGCGAATCTTTTCCGCGGCCACACCAAACAGCCAGTGCGCTTCAATGACCTCCAGACCTTTGTTCATCATGGTGGCCGAATCGATGGTAATTTTTGACCCCATGCTCCAATTCGGGTGCTTTAAAGCATCTTGAACGGTGACAGTCTTTAATTGTTCCTTGGGCAGATTCCGAAACGGTCCGCCAGAGGCGGTTAATAAAATTTCTTCAATTGCGCAGTAATCTTCACCCATTAAACTTTGGAAAATGGCGCTGTGCTCGCTGTCGATGGGCAAAAGCTGCACGCCCTGTTGTTTTACCCGCTCCATGACGATTTGGCCGCCTATAACCAAAGTTTCTTTATTGGCCAAAGCGATATCTTTACCGCGATTTATCGCTTCCAGCGTCGGTAAAAATCCGGCAGCACCTACGACGGCATTGATCAGCAATTCAAAGTCAGCGGCGTCAACCAATTCAATCAGGGCATTTTTACCCGTGAAAAGCGAGATATCGCGGCTAGCAAAAAAGTCTAGGTCCGATTTCTCACATTCTGTTCCGGTAA
>CAYPZM010000005.1:0-37348 GCA_964414825.1 uncultured Cytophagia bacterium
CGAATTGTCTTTTGTTTCAATCAGGAGCTATTTTTGGTGCTGCATCTCATGATTGCCGGACGCCTGCATTGGAAACCGGCAAATGCGACCTTGAATCGCAAAACCGGCCTGGCCGCACTGGATTTTCTGCATGGCACCCTCCTTATAACCGAGTCGGGCACAAAAAAGCGTGCGTCTTTGCATCTTGTGCAAGGCGAAGAAAAGTTGCGCCACTTTGACCGAGGCGGTTTGAATGTAATGTCTGCTTCTGTTGATGAATTCGCGCAAAGGCTTCGAGCCGAAAATCACACACTCAAACGCACTCTGACCGATCCTCGGTTGTTTGATGGCATTGGCAATGCCTACTCGGATGAGATTTTGCATCATGCCCGGCTATCTCCGGTGCAGTTGAGCCAACGGCTCTCCGATGAAAAAATCGTCCAATTGTATGAGGCGTGCCGTTTTCAATTGCAGCTTTGGACCGAGCGACTGCGCGCCGAGTCGAAAACAACATTTCCCGAAAAAGTAACAGCATTTCGTAAAGATATGGCGGTGCACGGCAAATACAATCAACCTTGTCCGATGTGTGGCACATTGGTGCAACGCATTCGTTACGCGGACAATGAGACCAACTATTGTCCACGCTGCCAAACCGGCGGCAAGCTGTTGTCGGATCGCAGTTTGGCACGACTGTTACGCGAGGATTGGCCAAAAACTATAGAAGAATTAGAAAATCGGAGCCGTTAGCCGGAACGCATAAGCGTCTATTTTTGTTGCTTTAATAAACAGGTTTTTTGCAGAATCGCAATTAGATTTGAGGTTGTGGCAAATATTCAGCAATAGCTGTGTCAACAAGCAGCAAAAGATCCAAAAAGCAATTTAATACATAAAACAGGAGATCGATCATGAAAAAGATCGTCGAACATTACTGCAAATATTGCCAAAGTGAAACCAAAATGAAAAAAATTGGCGAGGCCTCCCACATTGGCGTTTACTGGTTGCGTTGTAATAATTGTTCAAATTGCTGGATGATTGCGATTGAAGAATTTCAAGAGCTCGCCAAATAATCAAATTTTGCGGTATCCGTTTGCTCTTGTTTATTTCGAGCTGTGTTGGCAATTGAATTTCTTTGGATAACTATGCTGGTTATAAATGGGAGTTCTGAGTGCTGACTTGGAACAATCTTGAACGTTTTCGTGTTATCTCATCACTAACTTTTACGACGTCGTCCCAATATACTGCCGAATTTTAGAAACTTGCACTAAAAAAGCACTTGCGATTCAATAGGTGCTTTTTTCAATTCAATCCGATGTTTCGCCAGATAGGGCAAGGTGTGACGATAGCTCAAAAGCTTACAACAACAAATGGAAAACAATGCCTCGTTTGTAAAGAAAAAATGAAAGAGAATCATGTCAAAGATTATTATTGTCTCCAACCGATTGCCCGTTCAAGTGACACGCCGCAAAGGCAAAATAACCCTAAAACCCAGTGCCGGAGGACTAGCAACCGGCATCAGTTCTATTCACAAAAAAATGGACATGTTGTGGGTGGGTTGGCCCGGAACGGTAACCAGCTCGTCCGCGGAAAAAACTCAAGTGACCAAAGCCTTGCAAAAGGAGCATTTGCGCCCGGTGTTTCTTACACAATTAAAAGTGGACAAGTACTATTCCGGTTTTTGCAATAGAACCATTTGGCCTTTGTTTCATTATTTTGTTCAATATGTTCTTTATGATGAATCGTTATGGCGCGCCTATGAAAGTGTCAATCAACATTTTGCCGATAGGGTGATGGAATTTTATAAGCCCGGTGATTTTATTTGGGTGCACGACTACCAGCTCATGCTGGTGCCGGGCATGCTGCGCGAAAAAGCGCCGGATGCCTCTATTGGTTTTTTTCTGCACATTCCATTTCCCTCGTTTGAGATTTTTCGCTCGTTGCCGTGGCGCGAGGATATTTTGCGTGGACTCATGGGCTCCGACCTTATTGGCTTTCATCTGTTTGATTACGCTCGCCACTTTCTCAGCTCGGCCATGCGGCTGTTGGGTCTTGAGCATGAATTTAGCCTGTTGCAGTACGAGGACCGTACCGTACGTGTAGACACATTTCCCCTGGGTATTGATTATGAAAAATACGCTCAAGCCCACACAAAAACAGCGGTAAAAAAAGAGATATCCCGGCTTTCCAAAAACACCAAACATCGGAAAATCATCTTATCTATAGACCGGCTTGACTATTCCAAAGGATTGTTACAGCGTCTCAAAGCGTATCATCTTCTGTTGCATCGGAATCCTGAATATCGCGAAAAAGTGCAGCTCATCTTGCTGGTGGTACCCTCTCGCGCCCAGGTAGAGTCTTATAAACACCTAAAACGAAATTTGGACGAGATGGTTGGACGCATTAACGGCGAGCACGGCACAGCCGGTTGGACGCCTATTTGGTATTTTTATCGCTCATTGCCATTCAATTCTATATCGGCACTGTATAATCTTTCCGATATCGGCCTGGTAACTCCGTTTCGCGATGGTATGAATTTGGTCGCCAAAGAATTTGTTGCCAGCAAGCAAGATCAATCCGGAGTCATTGTGCTATCGGAAATGGCAGGAGCTGCCGGAGAGTTGAGCGAAGCCGTGCTGGTCAACCCAAATGACATCAACAATATTGTTAAAGCGCTGGAAATTGCCGTCAATATGAACGAGGATGAGCAACGCCAACGCATGAAACGTATGAACGAACGTTTGCAACGTTATGATGTGCAGCGCTGGGCAGAGGACTTTTTTGACCGGTTGACCGAGCTTAAACAAATACAGCAATATCATAAAATTCAATATTTGAACAAAAAGATACACCAGGGGGTAATTTCACGCATTAGAGAAAGTAAGAAGGTATTGGTACTGTTAGATTACGATGGCACTCTGGTTCCGTTTGTACCGCGTCCCGAAAAGGCAAAACCAACTCCGGAATTGGTGAAAAGCTTGAATCTTTTGAACAATATGCCAAATATCGAGTTAGCAATCATTAGCGGTCGCGACCGTACAACTCTGGACGGATTTTTGCACAACGTGTCTTGTCATAAAATTGCGGAACATGGCGCCTGGGTTAAAGAAAAAGATCACGACTGGCACACCATCGAATCGTTATCTCAAGCCTGGAAGGAAGAAGTTCGTTTGATTTTGGATCGATTTGTATATCGAACCCCGGGTTCGTTTATTGAAGAAAAAGAATTTTCCCTGGTCTGGCATTATCGCAAAACCGATGTTGGCCTGGGAGTGACCCGAGCCAATGAATTGATAGACACGCTGCAATACATGACGGCAAATCTGAATCTTCAAGTGCTTGAGGGCAGCAAGGTAGTTGAAGTTAAAAATTCCGGCATTAACAAAGGGCGAGCAGCGCTCTATTTCATCAACAATGTGGAGCCGGATTATATCCTGGCCGCAGGTGATGACTGGACCGACGAAGATACATTTAAAGTATTGCCGGAGAATTCCTGCAGTATCAAAGTTGGTAAAACAGCTTCGGCAGCGCAATACAATGTGAAATCATACAAAGAAATACTGAAACTACTTACGGAGGTACACGGAGCGAATGAACTCAAAGAGGTTGAATGACTATCGGACTATCGTAGGGGATCGGGTTGTTAACACCATTTTTCAAAAAGCCAGACGTTTGTACAACAAACGCATTATTAATGTCAATTCTACATATGCCGGCGGTGGCGTTGCTGAAATTATGAGCAGCCTGGTACCGCTGCTTAACGACGCTGGTGTGGCTGCCGATTGGCGCATCATCCGCGGTAGCTCGGATTTGTGGGCCATAACCAAAGAATTTCATAATGCCTTGCAAGGCGATAAAATCAAACTCACCGCCATAAAACGAAATCAATATTTGCAGGCAAATGCGGATTTTGCCACGTACGCGCATTTGGATCAGGATTTTGTCATTATTCACGATCCTCAGCCGTTGCCGCTCATCCAATATGTGAAAAAAAATCAACCCTGGGTGTGGCGCTGCCATATCGATCTGTCCACTCCTAATCCCGATTTGTGGGAATTTGTAAAGGATTACCTGATCCGCTATGACAAAGTGGTGGTTTCGAGCGAGCACTATAAGAAAAAAGATTTACCCATGGATCAAATCGTGTTTCAGCCGGTTATCGATCCGCTAACCTTGAAAAATGCGCCGCTCTCGGATAAAGATGCCGCCAAATATATCCATGAGTTTAAAATTCCTTTGGACAAACCGATTATCACACAAATTTCGCGCTTTGACAAGTGGAAAGATCCTATCGGTGTGGTTGAAATATTCAAGCTCGTTAAAAAGAAAATTGATTGTCGTCTCGTTCTTTGCGGCAGCATGGCGTCGGATGATCCGGAAGGCATTCAAATTTATGAGCAGGTGAAGAAAAAAGCCAACCACCTGATTGAAAGCGGAGATATTCTGCTCATCACTCACGAAAACAATTTGCTGGTGAATATTCTGCAACGCATGTCCGCCGTGGTGCTGCAAAAATCGTTGCGTGAAGGTTTTGGGTTGACCGTGACCGAGGCGCTTTGGAAGGGCCGTCCGGTGGTGGCCTCCAACGTAGGCGGCATCCCGCTGCAAATCGAGGACGGTCAAACAGGACTTTTGGTCGACCCCAAAGACTACAATGCCTGCGCCGAGCGCATTATTCAAATCCTCAAAGAACCGAAAAAGTATGAGGAAATGGGCCGTTTGGGTCGCGAATATGTGCGCGAACATTTTTTGGTCACCCGTTTGATGAACAATTATATTGATTTGGCATCTGATATGATTGATTAGTGGACGGTTTTTTGTAAAGGAAGCTTGACATGTCGCAGCCATCACAAAACACACTCGATAACAAGTTTGAACCGTTTCGGCAGCGTATGCTGGAAGCGGGTATGAACGAGATTATTTTAAATAATTTCCGCTATTACTATAATCAGTTGCGCCAGGGCGAGGTGGGATATATCCCCGAATCCGAGATTCAAACGGTTGAAGACCTGCCGGATTCCCAACAGCTTGGCTCGGAAGATGAAAAGCTGGGCAGGCAGAATCTAAAATACACCGTCGTAATAAAGTTGAACGGCGGCCTGGGCACGAGCATGGGACTGAACAAAGCAAAATCGCTGTTGCCGGTTAAGAACGGCCGGTGTTTTCTCGATATCATTGCTTTGCAAACCATTAAACAAGGCGCCCGCCTATTGTTGATGAACAGCTTTAGTACGCGTCAAGACAGTTTGAATGTCCTATCAAACTATGATGAGCTCCAGGGCGATATTCCGCTCGATTTTCTGCAGCATAAAATCCCCAAAGTGGCGGCAGATGATTTCTCACCCGTGCATTTCCCGGATGATCCTGACCTGGAATGGTGTCCTCCGGGCCACGGCGACTTGTACATTTCAATGGTCACCAGCGGCGTACTTGAAAGCCTGCTCAAGAACGATTATCGTTATGCCTTTGTCTCCAATGTCGATAATTTGGGAGCGGTGTTGCAGCCTTCTATTTTGGGATACGTGGTTCGAAACGAGCTCGAATTTCTCATGGAAGTTGCCGAGCGCACCCCGGCCGACCGCAAAGGCGGGCATTTGGCCAAACGCGGCGATTCGTACATTTTGCGTGAAATTGCACAATGCCCGGAGGAGGATGTTGAGCATTTTCAAAATATTGAGCGTCATCGCTATTTCAATACCAATAATTTGTGGATCGATCTGCTGGCTTTGCAACAGCACCTGGAGCAAAAAGAATACATGCCAAAATTGCCTTTGATTGTCAATCAAAAGACAGTCAATCCGCGCGATGCAGACTCGCAGTCGGTGTTTCAGTTGGAAACTGCCATGGGCGCGGCAATATCCTTGTATGATCGTTCGGCGGCCGTGCGCGTGCCGCGAACCCGGTTTGCACCGGTAAAAAGCACAAATGATTTGCTGTTAGTGCGCTCGGATTATTATCAACTCAACGACGACTATTTGCTCGTACCGCATCCGAACCGGGCGTGCGACAAGGTGGTTGTGGATTTGGACAAGACGTATTATAAAATGATTGATGATTTTGATACGCGTTTTCCCAAAGGAGTCCCTTCCATGGTTGCGGCGCGCTCTTTACAGGTAAATGGCAATGTGGTTTGGGGAAAAGATATTCGTATTCAAGGCGATGTTCAAGTGAATGGTATTGAGTCCGTAAAGAAGATAGCTGACGACGCTGTACTCGAGGGAACGGTAAATTTATGAGCGCGCAAGGGGGAGCGGATCGTTATTCGCCGCAAAAAATAATCATCGCCGCCATGGATGCCAACCGCTTGATTGGCGATGGTGACAAGCTGCCGTGGAAAATCCCCGAAGAATATAATCAATTCCTAACCTTCATCACAGATCAAACTGTGATAATGGGGCGCAAAACCTTTGAGATATTTAGCAATGACTTGCCGAGCGCTCGCACGTTTATTATTACGCGACAGCCAAAGCACTATCGACAGGCAGCCGTGTGTCACTCGTTCGATGAGGCATTGAAAAAGGCGTCCGCGTATCCCGAAACTATATTTATCGCCGGTGGAGCGCAAGTTTATAAAAAAGCCCTGGCTGTTGCGGACAAGATGTATTTGTCATTTGTAAAAGGTCAGTATAGAGGCGATACTTACTTTCCTCCCTTTGACGAATCGAATTGGGAAGTGGATTCCCGCACCGATTTCCCGCGATTTGAGTTTGTGATTTATTCTCGACGCTCGTGATCGATTTCACAACATTACGTTTTTGCAAATGCGGATTTTACCGTAACATCCGGGAGCTGTCCGATTTTTCCGGTCAGAGCGCCGACCTGATCGGTGCTGCCGTCGACAATTAGCGAAATGATGGAAAGATTGCGCTCTCGATAGGGCAGACCCAGCCGGCCGATTATGATGTCGCCGTAATCGTGCAGAATTTTGTTCAACGCATCATACGCCTTGTCCGGATTTTGGACAATCACTGCAACCACACCAATGCGACGGTTTTCAGAAGATTGATCTGACATAGTTCTCCTCGTTGCGCAAATAATTACCCGATCATCCGGGAGGCATTTCCCGAATGATCGGCTTAAAACACCACAAGCAAATTTAACACAATCTCTCTTTTTTCAAAGAACTTCCCGGTGGATTTTTTATATCGCTTTTGCCGCATTGGAAAATGCCAACGATGTTTATTCAAAAAAACCGCCTAGTGATTGTGCCCAACGGTAAATCCAAACAATACCCGCCTCGGCACCAACGGACCATAAGTATATCCGGCATCTCGAAATATGCCGCTGTCAAAATCGTTTTGAAAATCATTCGTAAGATTATAAACGCCCGCGGTCAAGGTACCCAAAAATCCCCCAGCCAGCGGCACACGGAACGATGCGATCACATCAAACGTTATAAAGTCTTTTGTTTTTTCAAGACGATCCTCTGTTATGTAACCGGCATAATGTGGCACATACATACTGCCGGTGTACTTGCTGGTAAACATCAGGTTGAATCGCGTCGATACATCATACGAGCAGCGCAAACTGCCATACACATTCGGCGTACGATAAATGCGGTTCGAACCAAAATCGGGCTCGGGTTCATCCAACAAGCTCGATTGAAGCGTAACGCCGGACAGCAGCTCGACGTTGCGCAGGCGCAGACCAAACTCGGCTTCGACACCTTGCACGCGCAAACCGGGGCCGTTGATGCGATAAAATTCAAATTCGCTGGTCGCGGGGTCGTCGCCCTCGGTTAATAAAAACGTGTTTTCCAGGCGCGTATAAAATCCATTCATACCGAATTTGAGGCCAATCACATCAATAATATCCTGATACTCCAATCCGCCGTAAACGGTGTGGCCGCGTTCTTCTTTTAAATCCTGGCGATTGCGAATGATTTGACCCTCGCCGCCCACCTGGGTGATGTGCAAATCTTCGTCAAACACCTGCGGCGCTTTGAACCCGGACGAATAGCCGCTACGAAAGGTGATTTCATTCGACAAATTGCTCTTAAGCGCGATCCGCGGGCTGACAATGAGCGATTGAATGGCCGAATGCTTGTCAAAGCGCGCTCCATAAACTAATTCTGTGGATTCATTCGCGCCAAAAGTGTAGGTGTCTTGCAAAATAAATCCGAGGTCGGAATAGGTTTCATCAATTTCCCGGTCATAAGCGACGGCAATATCGTGGATCGAATCCTGGCTGTATTGCAGTCCAATGATAGTCGCATGCCGGCCCCAGCGGTAATTGGCGCGCAGCCCGCTCACAAGCAGCGGATTTTCCGTCGTTCCATACGCATCGGGATCTTGCTCGGCACCATAATAGGTATTTCGGTTGGTTAGCGCAAACGAGGCATAGGCTTTGTAGTCGAAAAACGGCGTCGGGCGCTGCGTCCATGCCAGCGAGCCGCCGTAGCGATCCGTTTGCGCCCACTCGGCAATATCGGCTTTATGCGGCGCCAGGTGAAATTTGTTGCCACCGCGTCGATCCTCGTGAATATAGTGCAATTGCACGGAAATCTCGCTGCGCGTGTGCGGCGTGATAAAAATGTTGGCGCCAATTGCCTGATTTTTGAGTTCGCCAATTTCGCTGAAACCGTCATTGTTGTGATCATACGGCAAACGCTGGCGCACCGTGCCGAACAAAATGCCCCTAACCGTGCCCGAAGCATTAACCCGCGAAATGCTGCCGCCAAAGCGATGATCTCGGGTGTTGTTGATGGTGCCGTTATTGTAATCCAGATTAAATTCATTGTGTGTGGGCCGACGCGTAATCAGGTTCACTACGCCGCCAATTGCTTGTCCGCCGTACAAAGAGGAGCCGCCGCCTTTGACAATTTCCACCCGCTCGATCATCTCCTGCGGCAGTTGTTCCAAACCGTAAACCCCGGCCAGACTGCTTATGACCGGATCGCTGTCGATGAGGATTTGCGTATAATGCCCCTCGAGCCCCAGCAACCGCACCTGGGTGAAATTGCAATTCTGGCAGTTGGCTTCCACGCGTACACCGGTTTGAAAATCCAGAGCCTCGGCCAAATTATTAACTTTTTGGCGCACTAGCACATCCCGCTGAACCACGGACGTTTTTACCGGCGAATTTGCATAAAGTTGCGGCATGCCGGTGCCGGTCACCACGATTTCGTTCATTTCAATAATGGAAGGCTTTAGAGAAAAATTGATGCTCGATTCCGAACGAACGCGAACCGTCACAGGGATTTCTAAAATATCATAACCCATCATGGTCGCACGCATGTTGTATTCACCGGCGGGAACACCGCGAATGATATAATTGCCATCCGGACCGGAAGCGGCGCCAATGTTTGTGCCGAGCAGCACGATGTTGACGCCGGGCAAGGCTTCGCGGGTCGAGTCATCCGTGACCGTGCCGTACACCAGGCCATAGTTTTGGCCGTGTTGATGGCGGTGCCGGCGTTCACGATGTTGTGACAATAAGGATGTGGATAATATGATTAAAAGCAATATCATAAAACGAAATTTGAAATTCAACATGTTGGTCTCTCCTTATAGAATTTTTAGGCATGCGCAATCGGCATCGCTTTGCAAAATGAGTTAAAAACAGGTTTCTTTTATCTCGAATATGTTGTACCGATCATCTAAACGACTCGACCACAAGGCACCAGCGTTTAACGGCCTTGCAAATGGAGGCTGCGGATAAAGTGGCCCCCGAAACCGCATCGATCTCGCTACCAACAGTCAAGTTTGATGTGGCGGATTTTCCGGTAAACTGCTCCAGCCAGAACATGTTCATCACCTGGCGACCGTGGTTGCCCTGGTAATCGAGAATGGAGAGCTGCTCGATTTGACCGTGGGAATCGATCAAAATTAACGCGGTGATGAATGCGGATTTTGATCGCACCGCATCCACAATGGCATAGGCGGTTTCGGTGCCGTTCTGCTCTACCTTCCACAGATACACAAAGTCTTTTATGAAATATTGTCCGGCTTTTTGCTCAATTTCTGATTTGAGAGGTTTGGGAATTTCAAATTTTTCGAACCGAATTTGAGCATCAGAATAAAATTCGGAAATAGCGGTTTCGGCTTGCTCTTGAATATTGGCCATTCCGAGAATGGGAAGGAAAATCAAAAGGCATAAAGTTTTCATCATGTTTTTCCTGAATATTAAAAATGAGACACTGCCGAGAAACCTCTCGACAGTGTTTAAAAAACTTAGAACATATAGCCGACGCCCACGTTCAGCAGCGTTGTTTCGCTGTCGTCCAGTTGCCGCGCACGTACGCCGTAATCAAATTTAAAAACGACCTGGTCGATGGGTTTGACCGTGAGACCGAGCATCCATTTTTGATAATGATAGGCCTCCTCGGCATCTCCGCCCGTCATAGTCGAACTGGCAGTATTGTAATCAGTCCAGCGCACCCAGGGGATGATCTCGGTGGGCACATTCAACAGGGAACCGATATTGTAGCCGAGGTCAACATAATAGCCCATGGACGATTCGATTTCGTAATCATCAAACGAGATACTGCCGATTTCAAACGTGCTATAAATATGGTTCAAGTGATATTGAGCATGAAACTCAAAAAGCGAAAGCCCGACAGGATCGGCATCTCCACGAACCGCATTGTTTTTCGTATAAGAAAATCCAAAGCGCGTACCAGGAAAACCGGCATAATCCATTCGCAAAGCAAAAAGCAGCTCTTCGGCATTGGCTTTGTAGCCCTTGAGGCGTCCACCACGAATGCCAGAGCTGGCGCTGAATCCGTCGCCATTTAACCCTTCCATAATGGTCAAATTGTATTCGATATTGCTCACATATCCATACAGAGCTGCGCCATTACCAAACCACGTGGTCGGAATGATGACGCTGGCATATTCGGGCCGCTCGACGCTTAGAAATGTGGGCGGCTCGTGCGTGATATTAATGATGCCGACCGGCGCCAATACCACACCGGCGCGAAAGCCGAAATAGGAATTGGGATGAAAATCCACATAGGCCTGCTCCAGCTCCAGCTCACCCTGGCCGCTTTTTACAAAGTTGTGCTCCAGCTCCACTTCGGCGGCAAACGACCACTTTGGCGTCCATTGGTGGCCATAGAACAAGACAAATCGATGAAAATCGAGTGTTTGGGTGTCTTGCGTTTGGTTCACATTATAATGCAATTCACCATAGCCGCCAATGGACGATTGCGGCTCAAAAAAGTCATCCTGGGCCCAAAGCAGGCTTGCCAGAGATAGACAGAATACGGAAAGGAGTTTGATATTCATAACTTCTCCAATACATTAAATGAATATAGTAGCGATAGAGTGACACCACATCAATCTATCGAATGGTTTAGGAATGGAAATTTTAAGATTTCGTGGTAGGAGGTGCGCGTGGACAGAGAATAAATGAACAAGCAGCGGAATTTTGTGCAGCGAGTCGTAATACAAGTCCAGCTAAAATTAGCAGGCTAAAAAGAATGGGGGAAACAAACGTGAGTATTTGCTCAATATGAGTAAAAAGATGAAAGGTTAGCAGTTCCAGCGAGGAATGCGAATGCTCGGCACCCCCACCACCTTCCGGCATGGCGTGCGTGTGCACGATAATTATGCCATTTGGAAGCCGGTGCAAATGCGCATACATATAAACCAGCAGCAAGAAGGATAGTATGGAAGCCAGAACAACAGCGGTGACCAGGCTGCAGGTTCGGTTATGTCGTTTTCTAAAACAAGGCATTGGGAGAAAACAACTCCTCTTTTCCGGCAAAATAGCAAGCTTCTTCGCAGAAATCGCACGATTCATCGGCATGGTCGCAGTGATAAACATGGCGGATAAATTCATTACGAAATGTAACGGCTGCGGGATGTTGCGAGAGATATAATCCAATAAAGGAAAGCATTTTTGCGCTGGTTTCCTGGGTTAATAAATGTTCGATTTTGCAGGCATCGGCTTCGGCAATATTTGGAGGAAGACCGAGCACATCGGCAAAAAAGGTTTGCATGAGACGCCGTTTGCTGAGCACAGCATTTACCAGCTCGCGGCCGTGTGCCGAAAGGCGTAGGAATTTATTGGGATCTTCCAAAATATAGCCTTTTTCCTTGAGCTTTTTCAAAGTGATGGAGACACTGCCGCGCGTGAGTTGCAGATAATTAGCCACGTCCACGGCGCGTGCATAGCCCTGTTCTTTGGTAAGCGTATGAATGGCCAAAAGATGATGCACCGAGCTGTGTTGCAGTTCGGCTTGATCAAATTGTTTCCACACGTCTTTAATCATTTTGTTGACCTTGCCTTTGTTATATATATCAAACAAATTGAATATAGTACAAACAATACAAACAAGCAACACTTTTTATCTTGTCAAGTTCATTTGCTTTAAAATATAGAGGTGAGAAATGATTATTTATTTTAGATTTTAATTTGATTTTGATAAAAAATTGCTCTATAATAGTTTAAAATAAATTTAATATTGAATCCAAATACAGGAGGAAATAATTAATGCATGAAAAGAGTATCGAACTATTGAACCGAGGCGTTGCAGACGAACTGGCAGCCGTACATCAATATATGTATTTTCATTTTCATTGTGATGACCAGGGTTACGATTTGCTGGCCGGACTGTTCAAACGAACGGCAATCGGCGAAATGCTGCACGTTGAAGAGCTTGCCGAGCGCATTCTGTTTTTAAAAGGCGAGGTGGAAATGGCGCCTTCGGCTGAAGTGAAGAAAATCCACGACGTCAAGGAAATGCTCGAAATGGCCGCGCAAATGGAAGAAGCCGCGCAAAAAGATTACAACGCCTGGGCCAATGAATGTGCAAAAAATGCAGATTCTGTTTCGAAAAAAATATTTGAAAGCCTGGTCGAGGATGAAGAAGGCCACTATGACCAATTTGATAACGAGCTGGAAAACCTGAAAAAATTTGGTGATAATTTCCTCGCCCTGCAATCCATTGAACGCAGCAAAAACATGGCTTCCGGAACCGCGCAAGAATAACAGTTGAGCCATTCCAAGTTGAGAAACTCATCTTTGGGGATATGCCAAGGATGAGTTTTTCTATTTCCCATCCTTTTCCCTTCCCCCTTTTTCTCTATTTAAAAAAAATGTTTGCATCTCAAATTAAATGTTTCTATTTTCTATATGTTTAAAGCATATATAAGGCGACTTGACATGCCAAACAGACATAGACAACGAAATTGCTCCTGTTTTAACGAACGCCGGCAACGCTGGGTCGAACCATCCATTTTGTACCTTTTGTGGGACGGTCCCAAACACGGCTACGAATTGATGGCGTCTTTGCCGGAACTCGGATTTGTTCAGGGCGCAGCAGACCCCGGCGCTATTTATCGCACTTTGCGCGTAATGGAAGATAACGAACTGGTACACTCCGAATGGGACACCACTGGCACCGGCCCGGCAAAACGCACGTATACATTGACGGATGAGGGCCGCGAACACTTGTCCTGCTGGCGCGACGCCTTGAAGCAGCGCCGTGATTCATTAGATGCGTTTATTCGGCGCGTTGAAAAGATCATCACATAAGAAGGAAAGAATCATGAAACTTGCCATTAGCTGTAAAGAGCACTCTGAAGATGCGGATGTGGATCCACGATTTGGGCGAGCTCTCTACTTTTGTATTTATGATACGGATAGTGACGCCTTTGAATTTATCGACAACGCACAAAGCTTAAATTCGCCAAGTGGCGCTGGCGTGCAAGCGGCGCAGACCATACTAAATGCCGGTGTCTCCGCCTTGTTGACCGGCCATTGCGGCCCCAAAGCGTTTCGAGCGCTTGCCGCTGCCAATGTGCAAATTTATACAAATGTCGCCGGAACCGTGCAGGAGGCGGTTTCGGCGTTTAAAGATCATAAAGTAAAACTTGCCGATGAAGCGGATGTGGAGGGGCATTGGTGAGCCGGGATACGAGGTACGGGATTGAATCATCAACAACGTAAAAAATCTCGAGTTACATATTCCAGTATCGAGCATCAAGTAATCTATTTTGGAGGTCTTTATGCCTGGAGGCGACGGAACCGGACCAATCAACGATGGTGCCGGGAGTTGGAGACGCGGCCGCGGACGACGCGGAGTGGGGAGCACAGTCGAAACTTGCGTTTGTCCGAAATGCGGCCACGTTCAGGAGCATCTGAGAGGGAAGCCATGCACACAAACCGTTTGTTCGCAATGCGGCGCTTTTATGACGCGGCAACGATAAACGGTTATCATCGGTTTAAATTCAATACGGAGTAAACATGCCGGCAAAACGGAAACACGTTATGGGCAGCGGCGGCAACTGCATCTGCCCGAAATGCGGCTATACCCAAGCGCACGAACGCGGTGTGCCATGCCAGGAGGAACGTTGTCCGCACTGCAATGTGCATTTGTTCCGTGAGAGTTCGGCCCATTTTCGACAATTACAGCAGAAAAAATCTCAGCACGAGGAGTAATGACCACGACACCAAAACGATTAAACCGCTCACAGATCAATTTTATTATCGATATTATTTTGATGGTGGTGATGATGCTGGCCGCAGGCGTGGGATTGCTCATCAAATATGTGTTGCTGCCCGGATTTCAATGCAACATCAAATACGGCCGAGATGTTGATTTGGCTTTTTGGGGGCTGGATCGGCATCAATGGGGTACGGTGCATCTGATTATAAGTTTGGTTTTAGTAGCGCTTGTTGCGCTGCACATTGTGTTGCATTGGCGGCAAATTAAATGTTTGTACAAAAATTTGGTTCGCGATCATCAAAAGCGCATCGTGCTCGCGTTCGGACTGCTGCTTGTTTGTGCGGTATTGGCAATTGGACCGTTGTTTATCAAACCGCAGGTCGTTGCGTCGGTCGGTCATGGCACTGGTCGATTGCACGAGTCAACGATTGAGCACGTCAGCCATATTTCCGACCGTCAAAGCACCCGTGTCGAGTCTGAAACAGAGCATCAGGTGCATGCTTCTCTCTCCAATGACATTCCGATTTACGGTTCTATGACGATAAGGGAGGTGGCTGCTCAATACAACGTTTCTGCGAAAGAGCTGGCGCAACACGTCGGCGTTCCCGAAACCGAACTCGACCAGCGTTTGGGGCGCTTGCGTCGACAGTACAGCTTTCAGATGAGTGAAATTAGAGCATACATTGAAAACCAACAGAACTCAAATCAACAATAACCTGACGCATAATGTTTTTGGCCCGGTGCCCTCGCGACGATTGGGTCGCAGCATCGGCATCAACAACATTCCGCCAAAAATTTGCACCTACGGTTGCATCTACTGCCAGGTGGGGCGAACCACGCATTTCACGGTGCATCGCCAACCGTTTTATGAGCCAAATGAATTATTAGACTTGGTTCGCGAAAAGGTAAATTATTTCGAGTGGGCCGGCGAGAGTATTGATGCATTAACGATTGTGCCCGATGGTGAGCCGACACTCGACTCCCAACTGGGAGCGCTCATCCGTGGATTAAAAAACTTTAATATACCTGTGGCTGTGTCACCAATGCGTCACTGCTGTGGATGCCTTCGGTGCGCCACGATCTTTTGGCTGCTGATTGGGTGTCGCTTAAAATTGATGCGGTTTCCGAAACGTTGTGGAGAAAAATAAATCATCCAACGCAGGATTTGAGCTTGCAAACTGTACTCGAAGGCATGAATATATTTGCCAGCGAATTTGGTGGCACATTGGTGACCGAAAGCATGTTTTTACAAGGCCTCAATGAACATATATCACACGTGCGAGTTCTGGCCGAGTTTATCGCACAGGTGAATCCCCGCATCGCATACATTGCGGTTCCCACTAGACCACCGGCCGTTGGGTCGATTCGGACGGCAGATAGTGAAGCCTTGACACGCATCTTTCACGTTTTTGCAACTGCCGGACTGAACGCTGAATATCTAATCGGTTATGAGGGAAATGCTTTTTCCTCCACGGGAGATGCGAAAAATGACCTGTTGAGTATAACCGCCGTACATCCCATGCGGCATGATGCGGTGGAAGCGCTGTTACACCGTAATAAAGCGTCATGGCGAGTTGTGGAAGACCTCGTGACCGAGAATCGTCTTTTAAAAATTGAATTTGATAACTTTGTATACTATGCGAGACAGAGTCGGACATGATTGTTAGTATTGCCAGCGGCAAAGGCGGCACCGGGAAAACCACGATTGCGACCAATTTGGCGGCGGCGTTATCGGATCGGCAGGTGCAGTTGCTCGACTGTGATGTCGAAGCGCCCAATAGCCATATTTTTTTAAAACCGGAAATCAATAAAACCGAAACGGTCAACATTCTGGTGCCGCATGTTGACGAAAACAAATGCACATTGTGCGGGCGCTGCTCCGAGGTATGTCAGTATCATGCCATCGGCGTGTTTGGCAAAAGTGTGTTGGTGTTTCCCGAACTCTGTCACGCTTGCGGTGGGTGCTCGCTTGCGTGTCCCGAAAATGCGATTAACAAAGTGCCGCATGCGGTGGGGGAATTGCAGTTGGGCCGCGCAAACGGTATCGAGTTTGTCACCGGACAGCTCAACATTGGCGAAGCCAAAGCCACACCGGTGATTTCTGCTGTTAAAAGTAATATTCGGTACAACAGGATTACCATTATTGATGCGCCACCGGGAACGTCATGTCCGGTGGTCGAGACGGTTCGAGGATCGGATTTTGTCTTGCTGGTCACCGAGCCCACACCGTTTGGCCTCAACGACCTCAAGCTGGCGGTCGAGGTAATGCGAAAATTAAAATTGCCGTTTGCCGTGATCTTGAATCGCGCCGATATGGGTGATGATGGGGTAGAACGATTTTGTGAGAAGCAACGAATTGACATCCTGTTGCGAATTCCACAACGACGAGACATTGCCGAGGCCTATTCCGGCGGCCAGTTGCTCATCGAGGCGTTGCCGGAATATCGCGAAATGTTTCGGACTCTTTATGCAGAACTTGAGGTGCGGGCATGAAAGAATTGGTGACGATCAGCGGCAAAGGCGGAACCGGAAAAACCAGCGTGCTCGGCGCACTGGCGGCACAAGCACAAAATGCCGTACTGGCTGATTGTGACGTGGATGCCGCCAACCTGCACGTGCTGCTCAAACCCCGCATTCAACAAAAATCGGCGTTTTATGGCGGCAAAATCGCGCAAATTAGCGCGCCGTCTTGTATCTCCTGCGGCGTATGCCGGGAGGTTTGTCGATTTGATGCCATCACTCCCGATTTCCAGGTGGATGAGATTGCCTGTGAAGGCTGCGGTGTGTGCGTATGGAAGTGTCCGGTCGATGCTATTTCGTTCACTCCGCACAAAAACGGCGACTGGTTCATTTCGCAAACCCGTTTTGGCGATATGGTACACGCAAAACTCGGCGTTGCCGAGGAAAATTCAGGAAAATTGGTTACATTGGTACGCCAGGAGGCGAAAAAGCTGGCCGAAGAAAACCATCGCGATCTGCTGCTTGTGGATGGCCCGCCCGGCACTGGCTGTCCGGTTATTGCTGCCGTTGGCGGCGCTGATGCCGTGCTCATCGTTGTGGAGCCGACGCTTACGGCGATTCACGATATGCAGCGCGTGGTCAAGCTGGCACGTTTTTTTAATGTGCAACCGTTTGTGGTTATCAATAAAAGCGATTTAAATGACGAGCTCTCAACTCAAATTTGTGACTTTTGTGAAAAAGAACATTTGATGATTGTCGGCCGCATTCCGTATGACCTGGCGATTGTGCGCGCTCAGCTCCAGGGCAAGACGATTTTTGAGGTTGCGGATGCCGCACTAAAGGAGCAGTTTGTTGAGTTGTGGAAAAATGTGCAGGTAGCTATTAGCGTTTAGCATTTAGCTAATAGCTAAATGCTGCAAGCTAGCAGCTAAATAGAAATCAAAAAACTTCAAGGAGACAATATGACTCGCTATGCCATCCCTATCGCAAATGGCCAATTGGCCATGCATTTTGGGCATGCATCACAATTTGCTATTTTGGATTACAACCCGGAAACCAAATCCATAGAAAAAAATGAAATGCAAACCCCGCCGCCGCACGAACCGGGTGTACTGCCGCGGTGGCTGCACGAGAACGGTGTTAACACCATTATTGCCGGCGGTATGGGCCAGCGCGCCGTGATGCTGTTTGCACAAAACGGCATTACTGTAATCACGGGCGCCACAAGCGGCGCGCCGGAAGAGATTGTTTTGGCTCACGCCAACGACGAGCTGGTGACCGGCGATAATGTGTGCGATCACTGATCAAATTTCATTTCATCTTTCCAATATTTTTGGAAGCATTTGACCCAAAAGTCGGTTCCTAGCGTTTGTAATACAAGCGAATCGATCTTTGTGAGGTTCATCATGAAAACGCATGTTTTCAAAACCCTGTTTTTTACTTTGTTGGTTCTGCTGTTACCGCACCTGACGCTTGCGCAATCCGACCGCGATTCCTGGCAGCAGCCCATGAAAATCATGGATGTTTTGGGCATCAAACCCGGAATGGTCATTGGAGAAGCTGGCGCCGGGGATGGTTATTTCACTTTTTTTCTGTCTGAGCGGGTGGGAGAGAGCGGTCACGTTTATGCGAATGATATTGTCAAATCCAAGCTGAAAAGCATTGAACGACAGTGCGAGCGCGACAGCATCACAAATATTACCACCATTTTGGGCGAGCCGGATGACCCGCTGTTCCCGAAAAACAAACTGGATATGGTGGTGATGATGCGCGTGTTTCATCACATTCAAGAGCCAGAGAAATGGATGAAACATGTGATCCCCAGCATGAAACCCGGGGCACCCATGGTCATCATCGATGCCGATCCGGATAAAACCGGCCGCCGCCGTCGAGACCATTTTATGACCCGCGAACAGGTGCTCGACGCCATGGCCGAAACCGATTTCGAACTGGACCGTATCGAAACCTTTCTCGATCGCGATAATATTTATGTGTTTTCTTTAAAAAATTAAACCGACTCGCATTTACTCGAAATTAAACGATTAGCTCAACAAAAAGGGCGAAAAGTAGCCCGCCCCATTTATCGTTGAATTATTTCTTCCTTTTTGTCATAGACACACATCATCGTTCTCGCACGTGCTTTTACCGCATCAAGGCCATCTTGCGCATTTGCGAAAACTCGTCCGTCGTCAATTCATAAACATAAACACCACTCGGGACATTTTGTCCATTGCTATTCCGGCCGTCCCAGGTCAGAGTATGCATTCCATTGGCAGTTTGTTCATTCAGCAGGTTGCGGACGAGTTCGCCTCGAACATTATACACGTTCAACTGGGCTAGCGTGGTTTTTGGAATTGTGAATGTGATTTGCGTTGAAGGATTAAACGGATTCGGGTAATTGGCCTTCAGTGCGAATCCGGGTGCCATTGAACCATATTTGGCTTTAATCGCAGTCATTTCCATAGTATACAGGCTATCGACTTGATCCGCACTCAGCGCATAGTTGAAAAATTTGACATCATCGATCAAGCCGTTCCAGGAATTTCGATACGTGCCCTCAATTTTGGCGCCAATGACCAGTGGATCGGGAGTCAGGCCAACCATGTTGCCGTCGGCCGAACCTTCAACATCCAGCTCGCCATCCACATAAAGAAAGGCGAAAGTGTCATCATAAATCCCGACAATGTGGTGCCACTCGCCGTCATCGATGGTTATGTTGCCGTAAAGGTTGAACGGTTGTGAGCCATCTTCGTCCTTGGCTTTAAAGTGAATGCCGTTAACCGTTCCACTGCCGCCGCTGTTGTTGCGCTCCAGAAAAAATTTGTCATTTTTGAAAATGATGCCCTGCCAGTCTTGAGTGAATTCGAATACGGCCACCCAAACTGAAACGGTGAACATTGTGCCCAACTCGTCGAACAACGACATGTCCGTATCATCGACAATGATAAAACTGGAATCGTCCTCGCATTGGATGGCGCCTCCGTAATATCCGGCTTCGGGCTGCCACACAATATTGCCAACCCAGGTGCCATCGCGATCTCCGGCCACATCCTCGGCAATCTCTCCTTCAGCCTCGTCGAACGTCCAATGCGCAATGGGTGGGTCCATAGCATACCCGTTTATCCCCAGCAACGCCAATGCTAGCACAACAGCAATTCTTGTGATGGTGCAGTTCTCAGTTTTCATGATGCCTCCAACGTTTGTTGCAATTCTGTTTCTGGCATTATTGCCCTTAAATTCAATATATCAATCCAGGGGTTAATGGCAAGACCAAAGGTAGATAAATTTTTCTCGAACTGATCAAGCACATTAGCAAAGTGAACAAGGTATAAACAGAAAAAGGCGCGAAAATCTCCGCGCCTTTTCATTGTGCAAATAATATGTATAATTCGTCCTAGCTCAAATCCGGAACCACAAAAGGCGCGCGATATTCTTCACGTCGCAACAGTGCATCGGCTTCATCGTCATCGGCAAACTGCTCTTTGCGGCCGTCAAAGGTCAGCTCGCGTCCCAACATGTAGGAGATGTTGCCGAGGTGCGGCAGCACGCTGGAACGGTGTCCGACTTCAATGTCGCAATTCAGCATTTCCTGTTTGCCCGAGCGAACGGCTTCGATAAAGTTGCCGTAATGGCCGCCGGTCCCTGTGCCCACAGTGACCAAGGCATCCGATTCTTCAGCTTCGATGTTTTCGGAATTGGGTCCGGGCTCGCCTTTGTAACCAAAATAGGTTTTCCAGTTGCCACCGGCGTCGATTTCCAGCCAGCCATCGCTGCCATAGAATACGTTACCGATCTTGATTTCGCCATCAGCATTGGTGAACAAGCCGCGTGTGGCGAATTCAAACAAAGTACCATCTGCATACTCGAAGATCGTGGTTTGCGTATTGGGGGTATTTTGCTGAGAATCGAAAATATAATAACCGCCCATAGAGCGCACTTTTACCGGGTACTCGTCCTTGTTAATGCCCCAGCGACCAATGTCGAATTGATGCGGGCCCTGGTTTCCGGTGTCGCCATTGCCATACTCGAAATTCCAGTGCCAATTGTAATGGAATCGGTTGCGGTTGAACGGGCGTTTGCGTGCCGGTCCGAGCCACATGTCATAATGCACTTTGGAAAGATATTGTTCGGTAAAAGTGGGCATTTTGCCGGATTTGTCGGTGCGCAGGTAAAATGCTTCCGTGGGCTCCATGGGGCCATCGGGATAGCGGCCAATGTCCCAGCGTGGTTTGTAACACAATCCGCGCGCCATATAAATGGTGCCAATGCCGCCTTCGTGCAAGAATTTCATGGCAGCCATGGTGTTTTTTCGGGAACGGTTTTGGAATCCGACCTGAACCAGCACATTATTGGCGCGTGCCGCGTGCACCATTTGGCGGCCTTCCCACACAGACCAGCTCGACGGTTTTTCAACGTACACGTGCTTTTTCGCTTGAGCAGCCCAAATGGTACCGAGTGCATGCCAGTGATTTGGCGTGGCAAAGGTGACGGCATCGATGTCTTTGTCGTCAAACACTTTGCGCATATCCCATTCCGTGCCCGGGGTATAGCCAAATTCTTTGTTGATGCGGTCCAAACGTTCGGGGAAGAGGTTTTCATCCACATCACAGATGGTTTTGATCTCTACGCCAGGAATTTTGCCAAAGCCGCCAATGTGACTGCCACCTTGGCCGCGAATACCGATATTGGCAATGATAACCCGGTCGTTGGCACCCAGGACTTTGCTGGGATAAAAGGGGCCAGTAATGGCGCCCACTGCTGCCACAGCCGCTGTAGTTTGCGAAGAACGTTTCACAAATTCACGACGTGTCATATCGTGTTTTTCTTCTGCCATGTTACACTCCTTCTTTCTTTCATAAGGTTAAGGTGACTCATATGTTCTATTATAAGTTCTTTTCACACAATATGCAAGTATTGTGATAATTGATGCCAAAATTGTTTGTAGAACGGAAAACCGAGCTCCAAGTTCCTTGTTTTTTGGATACTGACACATGGTATTCCGCCCAACAGGTTATGAAGTTGTGCCATATTTGCCGCAGCACTATTGTATCAACAAGGCTTTTTGAACAGAGGAAAAGCGCAAAGTGGTCATTCGGATGAAATAGAGGCCATTGCCGAGCTCCGAATTCGACTCCCATTGAACATGATGGCGTCCGGAGGGCCGAACATCGTCCACCAAAGTGCTCACTTTTTGTCCCCGCGCATTATAAATGGAAATGGTCACGTGCGCGGTTTCTGCCAGGCTGAATGGAATAGTTGTGCGCGGATTAAACGGGTTGGGATAATTTTGTCCCATTTGAAATTCCAATGGCATATTATGTTTCTCGCCAACCTTTACCTCGTACGGCGCAGGATAAATCCAGGTGCCGATGCAACTGCCCTTAAAGAGCTCGCCGGTGTGCGGATTGACTTTCATGGCGCTCATTCCATTGCGTGGCAGGTTTTCCGTAATGCCCTGCCACGATTCGCCGCCATCCAAACTGCGAAAAATGCAAGAGATACCATTCTCAAACATGCCGGCGTACAAAATGCCGGGCACATTCGGATCCGCTGTAACCGTGCGCACAAAATTGGCGGAGGAATGACCGTTGGCAAGCTGCAGCACATTCAGACTGGTCCACTCGCTACCATCAAATGCAGCAAGGTCGTACTTGGAATCAAGCGTATATAGTTTGTCCGGATCAAACGGGTCGGCAGCAAAGGTCGGCAAATTATCCAGACGAATAAAGCGCCAGCCGGGTTTGGCGTACACTTCCCAGCTTGTGCCGCGATCTAACGAGCGCAAGATGACGCGGCGGTCTTTGTCCATGGCAAAAATCACATCCGGCTCGGCCCGGCACATGCCCACCAGCGTCGAGTTTGTATACGGTGATGGAAATTCGATGGGCGTAAAGTTGCGCCCGGCATCGGTTGAAATTTTATCGCCGGCATAAACCGTATTGGGATCGTTTGGATGAAACGCGATGAACAGATTCATATCCTCTTGATCCGCACCTTCCGTGACCAGCGACCAGCTTTTGCCGTTATTGGCCGTGCGCATGAGCTGGGTTTTGAAATAATCGCCGACCGAAGCGACGATCACTTGAGAGCCCTCGAGCGGCTGAAAATCACCCGAATACGCGCCCAGCCAGCCAATCAGTCCGGCCTGATACCAGTTCCAGGCATTCGGATTGGTGTTGGGTTCAAAATAATCACCGCCGGTTAATGTGATGCGCATGCCGACATCGTTATTAAAAAAAGCAAAGCGCTCCGAATCCAGCGGATCAAACGCAGCCGCATCGTTCCACCAGCTCCAGGCATTGCCGGTAAAGCCGGTGGCGCTTTCGTTAAACTGCTCGCCGCCATCCGTGGTTTTGAACAACGTGGAGCGTGAAAATGCCACGGCCTCATCCACATTTTGGGGATTCGGAACCAGGCCGGACAAGTCGCCATCAATCCAACGCCGCCAACCGTTTTCGCGACCGAGGCCGGGAAATGTGGATATCGGGCCAAAATCCTGCCAGGTCTCGCCATTGTCGTCACTATAAATCGAAGTTTTATTCAATCCAATGAGATACAATTTATCCGGAAATCCGGGATTCATGACCACACGCGTTGCCGGATGGGATATGATCTTTTCAAACGTAACGCCACCATCGATGGAGCGGTAGAGTCCATCATTACGAATCGTGGCATATATCGTATCCGGCTGTTGCGGATGGATCGCGATAGAGGTTACGGATCCGGTTGGCAGATCGCCAGCTTGCTGCAAATTTTCGCCGCGATTCGAGCTCGCATATAGCCCTTTGTCTGTACCGACATAAACCGTCGATCCATCGCTGGGATGGCAGTACACGCCGTGAATAGTGGCATGCCCGGAAAGCGAGCTGACCTTTTCCCAAGTTTGTCCGCCATCCTCGGAACAAAACAGCCCGTTGTTCGGAAACGCAGCATACCAACGTTGCGCCGATGCATCGCCGTCGCAACTGGCCAGGTCATACTCGATGTTGTGCCGATAAACGCGATGCCGGCTACTCGCATAATTCACATTCGTCTGCAGCACCAGCTCCCAGGAATCGCCGCCGTCTGTGGAGCGATAGAGGCCTTCAAATTCTTCGGCGAGATAATTGTAAGAGTTGTCGACAATGATAAATACCAGATGGGAATCATTCGGATCAACCATGATGGATTGACCAAAGGGCAAAAACAATCCAATGTCCAGACACTTTTGCCAGGTTTCGCCGGCATCCGTGCTTTTCCAGGCGCCGCCGACATCGTGCGACAAATAAATGCGATCCGGGACATTCAAGCACCGGGCAATCGAATGCGGATGCTGCTCACCTTCGCCCCCGAATTTTCCTTGCTCGAATTCCCGTTGCGAGCGGATGGGCAAGACGCGCCAATTGCCGGGTTCTTGAGCGAGTCCCTGGATTGAAATAAAAACGATCAAAAATATAAAGGTTGTAACGGTTTTCATGCAAACTCCTTTTTTGAGAGCTAAAAGTGCGATTTGACTCGGCTGCTGGTTAATTCAAGTCATTTCGAGAGGACCTTGTCCTGAATGTTTTTGAGAAAATTTCTCTACAAAACATATTGATCGGAAGAATGGATGTCAAGAGGTTCATGGTGAGAAAAGCGGGGCACCTTATGCCCCGCCTTTGATTATTTGATCAGCAGCATTCGTTTGGTTTCGCTAAAGTTTTCCGTTTGCAGGCGGTACAAATACACGCCGCTGCCCCGTTGTGAACCATCAAAATTGACCGCATAAGAGCCGGCGACTTGATGTTCATCCACCAATGTCGCAATTTTGTGTCCTATGAGATTATAAACGTCAAGCTGAACCTGAGATTGTCCAGGGATGGAATACCGAATTTCCGTGCTTGGATTGAACGGGTTCGGCGTATTTTGCATCAACGTGTAGCCGGATGGAGTGATTTCAGACGTGGTTTTCACCGCCGTACCGGTTCCGCTCATCTGTACCAAACTAATATCATCGAGCGTGACATGAAAGGAATCGACCGCGGCTTCGCTTCCGACTTTGATGCCAAAATAAACCTCAGTCGGCTCACCGGCAGTTCCCGGTGCCACATATTCGGTGGTATTGTTTCCGGCACAAGCGTAACTGCGAAACGTGCCGTTGATTTGATCACCACTGCAGCCGTCACCCGAACTGAAACCGGTCAACAAAGCCGAATTTGATTCTCCCGCCGGAGTCCAATCCTGGCCCTCGATGGGTTCTTCTGAGCTCAAATAAACCTGGCACCAAAAGCCGTCTTCCAAAATGCCACTGACATGCCGAAAACCGCCGTTGAACTGATACGTAGCTCCACCCATAAGCTCGACTTTTTGCCAAATCAGCCCATTAATCGCTTCGCCCTGCGGTTGACCTTTGATGATCATGCAGTTATTGTGACCAAGAGCGGGGGCGTTTTCCGTCGAATCCGAGAGCACTACATTGAGGGGCTGACCGCCGGTTAAATTAAAAACATTCCAGCCGGTGTCATCTTCAAAATCGCCATTTTCAATGAAATTGGGACGCAATGAAATATCATCCACCAGGATTTCAAATTCCGTGCCTCCCCAACCGGCGCCGGTTTTTAAGCCAATAAACACCGGGACGGTTTCGCCCGTAGCTGCGGGAGCTCGGTACAAGGCCGTATGATTGGGATCGCATGCATCGTCCATAAAAGTCCCATCGACTCCCAAACCCGCGCAACCAGACCAGGAGTTGAATCCATACATGCGGTCCGAATGGGTAGCGCCAATGGGCGTCCAGTCCACGCCATCCACTGGCGCCTCGGTGCTGACATACATTTGAAACCAGGAGCCGTTTTCAAAATCACCGTAAATGCCCGTCCAGGCGGCATCGCACACATAGGTTTTGCCACCTTGCAATTCCACTTGCTGCCAAATGAGCCCATTAATCCATTCACCATTCATCAGCAAGCCGTAAAAATAAAGGCAGGCATCGCCGCTGCCATGAGCCGGACGCTCTTCTGTATAAGGAAAGACGTATTCTACCTCGTCGGGTGTTCCACCGTTAAAGACTGTCCAGCCCGTGTCATCCTCGAAACTGCCGTTGACGACCACATTTTGACCATAGGCGGGAAAACCGATACACAAGAAAATCGCAAAAGCCAACAAACAAACTGCGTATTGCTTAGCATGAATCATAATTTCGTCCTCCAACATGATTAATGATGTGTGAATTATTGGTTAGGATTGCCTGGTTACCTCCTTTCCTTTGAACATCAGCGGTAAAGACGCATATTTCACACAATGTCGGAGTGGTAAGAGTGGTTCATTGTGGTGCAAGAGTGATACGCGTCTATAGCTACTTGTATGTAGTGGATTTTTTTCACTTTTTCAAGTAATGTTGCAATGTTTTTTTAGGATTAAAAAAATGGGATCGATGAAAATATCGAATTTTCGATTGGTAGTGAGAAAGGTGCACGAGTTAATCGCCGCAAAATCTGATTTAGCGGCGATTAACTCGCAATATTGATAGTATGTGTTAGCAAAATCAATCCGGACTCAGTTCGGTTATTGGCGTCAATGTTAATTGACGAAATTCCACTTCCGCGCCTTCAGCTTGTACAGCAATCTGCCCTTGCGTGGCTGTGGCGTCATAACCAAAATTGACCAGATCGTCGTTCACCCATACTTTGATCGAATCGTCAAGGCACTCGATGATCATTTTGTTCCACTCGCCCAAAGGATTTTCAGAGCCATCGGTCAAGTTGAGAATGCGCCGTTTTTTGCCTTCGGTAATGCCCCATTCCTCTTGGGGACCGCGGCGTTCCACCATATTGGGCACGGTAATGTCTTCCACAATGCACCAAAAGTCGCCGGCGTTCTCGTGCATCATTTGTACCTCAATGGATTGCGGGAACATGTCATACAACGCGCGCGGCGTGGAGGCGTGCACCAGGATGCCACAGTTTCCCGGCTCGCCGGCAAAGCGGTATACGGCTTCCAAGCGGTAATCTTGATACACAGAGTCGGTAATCAAGTGTCCCCGCGGTTCGCCCAAACTGACCAAAAAGCTGTCGCGAACCACGAACGGAGGTTGAAGCTCGGGATTCTCATCCATGGCCGGAACATCCATGTGCCAGCCGCTCAGGTTTTCGCCGTTGAACAGCTCAATAGTTTCAGGTTCAGTTTGTTGACTAGCGCAAGTCCACAACAGCAGGCTGCAAATCATCAACAATCCCAGGGGTTTCCACATACTTTTTCTCCTTGTTTTGAGGGTAAACGTTTTTAATATTTTATAAAATATCTTGATTCTTGCACTAAAATCAAAGTTTAATGTTCACGGGATCAAAACTGATTCGCCCACTCTCGCGCGCGTTCCAGCTCTCCTTCTTTTAGCGGACCTTCAGTATCTTGCACAAAAAACCCTTCGGGAGGCACTGCCACCTCGCCACCTTTGGTTTTTAGCTTTTTGGCCAACGGCTCCGCCGCATAACCGAATAACTTTATCATCTTTTTCAGAAATTTTGAATCCGTATCCTCTGCCGAAATTCGAGTGTCAAAGGCGGATACCCGAATGCCATGCAGTCCTTTTCTATGAATTTTGTTGATAAACTGTATTACGGGTGGTGTGGCTTTGAACGCGCGAGTTGGGGATCCAACAATCAAGAGGTCCACGTCCTGCAATGAATCGGGATCGGCATCTCCAACCCGGGTTGCGGTTGCGCGCGATTTCAAGCCATCCGCAATGGCCTGCGCGATTTTTTCCGTGTTGCCAAAATACGAGTCGTACACGATTAGGGCTTTCATTTATCTTCCTTTTTCTCATGGTTTAGAAAACATTTCTGCGAATTATGAGTATGTTGATTGAAAGATATCGAGCGTACGTGTGCAAAGAGGAGAATGTCCTGTTACACACTCTTTGTGTTCGGAATTATAAACAATGTATGGATTTGAACTTTATTTTCAAGAATTTTTCGAAAAAAAAATAGATCGTGTTGTAGCGCTTGCAAATAGTTCAAAAAGCATTATATTACCGTTCGAGAATGGGGGAAATTCTCACGAATTTGGGATGTTCAGACTTTTGCCAATTCAAATAGTTGTAACACAACCGGGAGCCACATAATGAATACTATCCTGTACGCTATCCCCATTTTAATCGTAACCGTGTCTTTGCTCATCCGCGCCGAGTTTCAAAATGCGCGCAAACAGATATATCTGTTTAAACCGCTATCCACATTGGTGGTGATTGCCGTTGCGGCGCTGTCTTTTTTTAATCCCGACAGCAATATCACATTTTCCAGTTTTGTTGTACTCGGCTTACTCTTTTCCTTCGCGGGCGATGTGGCGCTCATGTTTCAACAACATCGCAACGCTTTTCTGATCGGGCTGGTCGCTTTTCTAATCGGACATATCGCATATGCTATAGGATTTTCTCTTTTTACCGGAATATCATCCCTCGATATTCTGACCGCTGTTCTTCTCCTCGCCGCCGGTTTTGGATTTTATCACCTTTTAAAACCAAACCTTGGTTCTATGAAAATCCCGGTCATTTTGTACATGGTAATCATTTCTACCATGGTGAACCGGGCTTTTGCGGCTCTTGCGAGCCCTGTATTTGGCAAAACGCATGCATGGATGATTGCAGTTGGCGCGTTGCTGTTTTATCTTTCGGATGTGATGCTGGCGGCCAACAAATTTTGGAAACCGTGGCGATATCATCGATTCAGCCTGGTGTTGTATTATGCCGGACAATTGCTCATCGCTCTTTCGGCAAATTGGTTCACACCTGTATGAGACTGCCAGGCGAAAAGAGTTCAACAGTAGTTATCCCTACCTAAACTCGATTATCTATAAACAAAAGAGCCACCATCAAAACATCTATGGCTGCAATTTTCTATTGCAATTAAAGTATATTTCTGTAAATTATATATGTCAAAAACATATATATAAATAAAACATCTTTACACAATAAAGGACATTAAAACGTGAACACGCCCCACTCTCAACCGACCAACGCAGATCAAGCCATGGAAGATCTGCAAATCGCACAAACTTTGGATCAAATCAAATATAAAATTCTGGTGTTTTCCGGCAAAGGCGGCGTTGGCAAAAGCACTGTCTCCGCCAATTTGGCTGTTGGTTTGGCGCTTGCGGGAAAAACAGTCGGACTTTTGGATATCGATTTTCACGGTCCCAGCATTCCCAAGCTCATGGGCCTGGCAGGTAAAAAACCGGATATGGCGGGTGACAAAATTTTGCCGCTAAACTTTTCCGAAAATCTAAAAGTGATGTCTTTGGGCATGTTGCTCAACACCGGCGATGATGCGGTTATCTGGCGCGGTCCCATGAAAAATGGCGCCATTCGCCAGCTCGTAAAAGATGTTGAGTGGGGCGAGCTGGATTATCTGATCGTCGATTCGCCGCCGGGCACAGGAGATGAGCCACTTTCGTTGGTGCAAACCATGCAAGACCTGACCGGCGCTATCGTGGTCACGCAGCCGCAGCAGCTTAGTGTGGATGACGTTCGTCGCTCCATATCCTTCTGCGAAAAATTAAACCTGCCGGTTTTGGGCATTGTCGAAAATATGAGCGGATTCATTTGTCCCCATTGCGGTGAGGTTGTGGACATTTTTAAATCCGGTGGCGGCGAGGAATTGGCGCAACAGAAAAACATTCCGTTCCTCGGCAAAGTCCCCATCGATCCGTCAATCGTCGACGCGAGCGATGAGGGCAAACCGTTTGTTTATCATTTTGGCAAATTGCCTGCCGCCAAAGCGTTTGACGCCATTGTTGATCACGTGGTGCAGCATGTCGAGAGCGGTGAGCAAGTCGCTAAAGAAAAACCTGAGGATACGGCAAAAGATACAGAGAATGGCTGATTCTGTATTGCTCTCATGAAAAAAGCGAAAAACACATATTCTCAAGAATAATTGCGTCGGCTATTTCTAATTTGTGCAAATGCATGTTCAGCGTTTTTTCAGGATAGTTCATCGTTTATATTATAATTTATCGATATGGAAGCTTCTTATTTCAATAAAAATGTAAAAGCGCCGATGAACACATTTACCGATATCATCCTCGACAGCATCACGGATGGCGTTTTTACCGTGGATCAGGAGTGGCGTATCACTTCGTTTAACAATGCGGCTGAAGACATAACGGGCGTATCGCGCGACGAAGCCATTGGCCAATTCTGCAGCGATGTGTTTCGCGCCAGCGTGTGCGAGTCCGGTTGCGTGATGCGGGAGACTATGAAGACGGGCGAAGCGGTATTGTGCCGTTTGCTGTATATCGTGAATGCCGACGGCGAAAAAGTAACTCTCAGTGTGTCCACCGCGCTGCTTAAGGATAGCGATGGCAACATTATAGGCGGCGTGGAAACGTTTCGGGATTTGCGCACCGTCGAGACTCTGCGAAAAACATTGAGAAAAAAGTACTCGTTTTGCGACATTGTTAGCAAAAATGCCGAGATGCAAAAGCTTTTCTCTATTTTACCGCAAATCGCCCAAAGCGACAGCACGGTGCTCATTCAAGGCGAAAGCGGCACGGGTAAAGAACTGGTGGCGCGGGTGATTCATCACCTGTCGCCGCGACACACAAAGCCGCTGGTGGCAGTAAATTGCAGCGCACTGCCGGATTCGCTACTGGAATCCGAATTATTCGGTCACAAGGCCGGCGCCTTTACGGATGCGCGCACGGATCGCAAGGGACGCTTTGCTCAAGCCGAGGGCGGCACGCTGTTCCTGGATGAAATCGGCGACATTACACCGGCACTACAGGCCAAGCTGCTGCGCGTGCTGCAGGAAAAAATTTATGAGCCGCTTGGCGCCAGCGAATCCGTTAAAGCGGATGTTCGCATTGTGGCGGCTACGAACAAAGACTTGTCCGAGTTGGTGGAACAGGGCGAGTTTCGGCAGGATCTTTTTTATCGCATCAACGTGATCAAATTGACTGTACCGCCGCTGCGACAACGCAAAGAAGATATTCCACTCCTGGTTCGTCACTTTATTGACAAATTCAATCGTTTACAAGGCAAACAAATCCAAGACGTCTCTCCGGATGTGTTGCGCATTTTAATGCGCCATGATTATCCTGGCAATGTGCGCGAGTTGGAAAATATTATCGAACACGCGTTTGTGCTATGCAACGAGTTGATCATTCGCTCCGAACATCAGCCGTTTGAGCTGCAGGAACGGCAGTCCACAAAAACTCCTGCGGCTGACAGCACTTTGCAGCAAGTGGAAGCCGACTTTATTCGCGCCACATTGGAGAAAAATCATTGGAACCGCGAAAAAACTGCCGCCGAATTGGGCATGCACAAGAGCACCTTGTTTCGAAAGATCAAAAAGCTGAATATCGACCTGCCGCCCTTGGATGGGCGGTCTGCCTCTCAAGAATAAGTTTTGTCCTCCTCGATTATCCCGGCCTGGGGTCTGAACCCTGGCGAAGCTGTCGAAAAAGCTAACAACCAAGTCATGCCTACGGAGCAGGGCATTGCAGATTCAAACGACACTCTCTCGTTCCCCCGCTCTGCGGGGGAATTGCAGCATGGACGCTCGGCGTCCAGCACTTGTTGCGAGTTTCGGACGCAGAGCGTCCTATACTGCATTCCGCCGCGGGAGCGGCGGAACGAGAATGCTGGGACGGCCGATTCTGCAACAGCCTGGGAGGCAGGCATCCATAACTCTATTAAAAATAGATTCCCGCCTTTGTGGGAGTGACTTGAGGAACGTGCTTTGGGGACTTTTTCGACAGCCTCGACAGGGATAGTCCCAACCATTGCACAGTTGCACATATATCAATCATACAGTCGCAAGTCTGCAATTTTACAATCGATCAATAGCTTTTAGTAAGATTCGAAATATCAAGTGCTTGCGCCAAGTGCTCCAGTGTGGCATGCATATTGTTTTAGAGTGGGAGAGGAAAACAATGAGAATAGCCATCACAGATCATGAAAACCGCATTTCGCCGGTGTTTGATTCCAGCCAGTGGCTGCATGTGTTTGATGCGGACGGCAACGGTATAGAGATGCATCAAGAGTACATCGGCGACCGGTCGCCGTTTGGCAAAATTGTCCGCCTCAAAGACCTGGGTGTGGATGTGCTTATTTGCGGCGCCATCACGCGGCCGCTGCAGTTCGATCTTCTTCATGAACACATTCAGGTCTATCCCTTTGTGTGCGGTGATGCAAAAGTCATTTTGGATGATTTTCTCAAAAACAAACGCATCGACGGGCGATTTGCCATGCCCGGTTATGGACAACAACGGCGGCGACAGCAACGACGCGGTGGTCACTTTTAATCAATCAAAGGCCGAGATTATGAGAGTATATATCGATAAAGAGTTGTGCACCGGATGCAGCGTGTGTGTCAAGATTTGTGCTTTTGATGCGATTTCGCTGCAAGACGGCAAGGCTGTTGTGGATAAAAATCTGTGTCGCTATTGCGGCGCTTGCGTGCAAGAGTGCCGCTTTGGCGCGATTTCCATGCTGCCCGACGAACAGCCGGTCAACGCCAATCCACCTGTGAATACTTCGGCGCATTCTCTTTTTAACATGCCATTTCAAAACAGAATATCGAATCGCCCCCCTGCTTTGGGAAACGGAAATGGTCGCGGCATGGGCAGCGGCAGACGCGGCGGCAATAGACGCGGCAAGGGTAGCGGTCGCAAAATGGGACGCGGATTCCGGTAAATCCGCGGATCAATTAAATTTTCACCATCAATAAAGGAGGTTCTTATGCCTTTCGGAGATCGAACCGGCCCCTTGGGACAGGGTCCGATGACAGGACGCGGCGCGGGCTACTGCGCCGGTTATGAGACACCCGGCTATGCCAATCCTGGCGGATTTGGCTTTGGTTTTGGACGGGGATTCGGACGAGGATATGGCCGTGGTTTTTATGGCCATGGAGTTGCCCCGCGATGGGGTTGGAATGTACCAGCCTCGGCTGCGCCTGAACCCAGTAAAGAGCAAGAACTTGACATGCTCAAAGGTCAGGCCGATGCCCTCAAACGCAGCCTGGAGCAGATTGAAAAACGCATGCAAGACCTGGAAGCCAAAGCAAATGAGTAGCAACCTGGCGAGTCAAGTTTATACTTGGCTCGCTTCATTCCAATAGGGTTCATTCCTGAACTTGAAACTCCAACAAGCGAGAAAAACGTGAACATTTCACTCGATTGCATTCCATGCATAGTCAACAGCTTTGGACGGCTGCTCAAACAAGACCATGTTCCGCAAGACAAACATGAAGAAGCCATGCGTCAATTGCTATCGTTCCTCGCAAGCGCGGACTATCGAAAATCGCCGCCGGAGCTAGGCCGGGAGATGCATCGATTGATTCGAGAAATCATCCAAAATTCCGATCCATATCGTGATATTAAAAGAGCTTCCAATCGTATGATGCTGGATGAGATCCTGCGATTGCATCAACTCGTCGATGAATCCGATGATGCTTTTCAAACAGCGCTGCGTTTGGCTCTTGCCGGCAATGTCATTGATTATGGCCCACAAGATCGCCTGGATATCTGGGAAACCATAGAGCGCGTCTTGCATGAGCCGTTTGCTGTGGATGATTCCAAAGTCTTGCGCCGAGATCTTGGCACCAGTCAACAGCTTTTATATGTTGGCGATAATTGCGGCGAAATTGTGGCCGACAAGATTTTTCTCGAAACCATCGCGCATCCCAATGCCATTTTTGCTGTGCGTGGCGGGCCAACGATCAATGATGCAACAATGGAAGATGCCGTTGAGGTAGGAATTGATTCCTTGGCGACCATTTTAACCACCGGTGATGATGCGCCGGGTGCGGTGTGGGAGACCGCATCGCAGGAGTTCAAGGATATTTTCATGGCATCGGATGTGGTCATTGCCAAAGGTCAGGGCAATTCGGAAGGTTTGATTGATGTGGATCACAATATTTATTTTTTATTCGTCACCAAATGCGAGTTGATCGCCAGTCGTGTGGGCGCGCGTAAAGGGGATTTTGTTGTGAAACGTCAAACGAGAACACGAAATGGGACAGATCAATGAGGATACATTAGACGTGGCTCATCTTGTCCAAACATTGTTTTTTTGTTACAATTAGGGGTGCACTCCGAGTGCAACAAACACAACATGAGGCTGCCCAACAGATAGATCCGGTGTGCGGGCGATTTCAATCTCGGCATCGAAAAGATTGTGAGCGCCAACGCCGAGTTGCAGTCCGCCTGATATGTTATAGGACAGTTGCGCATCGACTTGGGTAAAGGCATCGAGTAAAAAACGGTTCTGATCGTCATCGAACTGTTTGGATTCAAGTTGCAGGTCGAATAGAATCGTAAATTTTGAAAAACGATACTTGACACCCACATAGCCAAAGTGTTTGGGAACCTGGGGCGTTGAATTACCGACGAGTTCGGCTTGCGCCGCATCGGTAATTTTAGAATCGGTAAACACATAATTGCTGCGCAGCCGCAACGCTTCAGTGATGCTCCAGTTACCCTCAAGTTCGATCCCCCGCGAGCGCACGGCACCGACATTTTGCCGCTGTCGCATAATCAGCGATTCGGACACCTCGAGCGTGGCGTTGCTGATGGCATCCTGCAAATTCATCTGAAACAAAGTGATCGACATATCAGCTTGTTGAAAATAAACGTCCACACCAAGCTCTAATCCCGTTACAAATTCGGGCGTCAGGTGGCGGTTGGGCGACGTGATGACATCGCCGACGCGAAAGCCGCGATACAACTCGTTCAGCGTGGGTGAGCGAAAGGAGCGGTAGGCCGCGCCTCGAAATTTGAGATTGGAAATCGGATTCCAGGCCGCCGAAAGGCGCGGACTGAACACGCCTTCCGTCGAACCGGGCCGTCCACCTAAAATTGCCGAGCCGTCGGAGAGTGGCGTAAGCAAAGAATCGGTTTGCGAATTTTGCACCCGATCGTAGCGCATGGAGGCGCTGACATTTAGAATTTTTCCTGCCTGCCATTGATCCTGCACATAGATTCCCCAATTCGTCTGTCGCCCCCCCACATCCAAAAGCGAGCGAGCCTCACCGTTCCAGTAAGACGTTTCATGGCTGACGCCTTGTTTTTTGTTAAAGGACAAACCAAATTGCAAGTGATGTGCGGGGAGCACGAATCTACTTATAAGATCTGACACCCACATGTGCGAAGGCACACGTTGCGAGCGCACCCGTTGCTCACTAGTGCGGTTTACCGCCACAGCGCTAAAGGATTGATTAAAGGTTTGCGAATGATACAACGTCTGCCATTCGAGCGAAAACCGCGGCGAGACTTGATACATCAACTCGCCATCCACAGTGTACAATCGGGTGTCGTTTTGTTGAATCTTGGTGCCATTGTCGCGGTGCTCATCAAACAAAGTTCCGCCAAGTCGCCATATCCAGTGATTCCTGGAAAAACGCACATCAGTCGACAATTGATTGTAAACCGCATGAGCTCGGGTATCCACCTGGCCGCGTTGCTCTTGCGGAATTTTGTAATAATTGCCCATTTTTCCGCTTTTAGCTGCGACATGCAGATTTAAATTGGAATTCAATGTTTTTACAAGGGATGCGGATAGATCGTAAGCGCCTGTTGAGTGGCCTTGTGCAATCAGACGTGTATGAGAAGACATATCGGGCAAAAATTGAATGATGCCGCTGATCGGGCTGGAGCCATACAGCGAGCTGCCCCCGCCGCGCACAATTTCCACACGGTCAATGGCGGCAGCGTTCAAGCGGCTCCAATATACCCAGCCGCCAAACGGATCGTTCATCGGCAGGCCCTGCCATAACACCAAGGAGCGCGATGCACCGGAGGGCCCAATGCCACGCAAGGAGACACCCTGAATGGTGGGATTGGAGATGGCGCTGGAGCTGCGGCGAAACAGCGAAAATCCGGGGGTGTGTTGGAGAATTTCATCAACCGCAGGAGTGACGACATGGGATTCGCGAAAATCAATGCGTGAGATGCTGAAAGGTGACGCAACTGCCGGCGTGGCGTCACGAAACGCCGTAATAGTTACCACACTATCTGCCTCGTAAAATTGAATCTTCGATTGCGCAAAAGCCGGTGACATCGCTAGTAGCAAAGTCAGAAAAATAGTCGTTGTTCGCTTTTTCCGTTTCATCGGTGAATTCAACATGGCGTTAGATTTTAAAATTCCAATTCATCTTCAAGCAGTCGGAACGGATAAGGCAGAGTAATGGCATAGTCCAAGTTTAAAATCTTTCATGTGAACCGGGCATATCGCCGTGGCTGTTTACAGCGATCAAGGTCAATACAATCAACACAAAAACAATAAAGCCGACAATTTTGAGCCAACGTGCCCAGGTTTCTTGCGGTCCTGGCAAAAATGTCAGTTCGTTTGTTTTATTTCGATTTAGAAACCACATGGCAAAGAATATAAACAATACAATCCAATACAAAACTTGATTAAGCTGAAACGGCAGTCCGGCATAAAAGACCAGCTTAATAATGTGGCTAAATGCAAGATAAAACATGACATATAAAAACAGCATGGCTGCCGCAAACCGATTTTGGGATGTCTTGGAATTAGAATAGGCGCGAAACAGCAGAAATCCAAGCGTGGCAAAAATAATCGTGGCGATATAGGCAAAGAGAATTTGCAGTTTTGCAAAGGCAACGCCGTTTGTAATATCCAGACGTTCCGCCATGGGAAGGAATTTTTCGACATCAAAAGCTTGAATGATATTGACGAGGGGAAGAGCAACGAGCAAAAAGATCAAAGCCAGGTGGTTTGCAAGTTTGGAGGACTCGAGACTGGTCGGCCATTCCCGTGAAAACACACCGTAAGCCATGCCAAGCCCCCCAAAAAAGCCCAGGCTGAATTCCATAACGTTCCACCAGTTAAAGGTCAATCCGGAAACGTTGCCCATCACCTGCAAAAAATTGCCAAATGCGAATCCAAATCCGGCACCTAAAGCGGCATACCCGGCAACTCGCAACGCACGGAAATATCCGTTCCGATAAAGATACCAGGCCAGGGCCACGGCAGCGCCCAAACACGCTGCCCAGAGCTCGGATCGCGGCGGCGTCATAAACCACTCAAATTGGGCGATCAGCACATACCAAAAAATCAAACCGCCAGCGATCATTTCCGTGAACAGTTGTGACCATTTCGGTTTGCGGTCTGGGGGAGTTTCGAGTCCCAAACCAAACAGGCCACCGCCAATATAGCCATACAGCGCGCCAACCACGCCCAGCATGGCCAGGCCATACAGGACATTGCCAAAATCGGTTCCGCGACCGTAACCGACAATGCGGCCATAGCTCATCATACCGCCAACTCCCCAGCCGACCGCGGCAAGCGCAGCCAGTGTTGGCAGGCGGCGAATCCAGTCCTCGCGTTTGGCGGCGACGATCACCGCCATTCCGGCCAGTGCGCCGGCCCACGCCGCACCATGTTCATGTCCAAAATGGCCGCGGATCGCCCATCCGAGTCCGAGCACCAGTGCAATAAACAGCAAAGCAGTTCGTTGTGTCATGGTGTGGCTCCTATTTTATCAACACAGCAATTTTCTAATCGACAAAATGCCAGATAAAACCATAGCGCAACCACAATTGCGG
>CAYPZM010000006.1:0-36028 GCA_964414825.1 uncultured Cytophagia bacterium
GAAGACGAGCATCAGCGTCATCCGGCGTACGATCTCAGCATTTACGGCCAGGAAGCCAAAGAGGTCAACTTGCGGCTGTGCAAAATGAACCTGGCCGTGCATGGGCTGTCCGGCGATATTCGCCTCAGCAACACCTACTATGAAGACCCGCACAATGGTGTCGGTTACTTTGAATATGTACTTGCCAATCCGCCGTTCAACGTCAATGGCGTGGACAAGGAACGCTTGAAAGACGATCCGCGCTATCCCTTTGGTTTGCCCAAGACTGACAATGGTAATTATTTGTGGATTCAAGTCTTCTACTCGGCGCTCAATGACAAAGGTCGCGCCGGATTTGTTATGGCAAACTCGGCCAGCGATGCCCGCCAGAGTGAGTTGGAGATTCGCAAACAGCTCATTCAATCCGGCCATGTGGATGTGATGATCGCCATCTCTTCAAATTTCTTTTACACCGTCACCTTGCCGGTGACCCTCTGGTTTTTCGACAAAGGCAAACCACAGGACCGCCGGGATAAAATCCTTTTTATTGATGCCCGCCATACCTTCATTCAGGTGGATCGCGCCCACCGTGAATTCACCCCGGAACAGATTGAATTCCTCGGCAATATCGTTCGCCTCTATCGTGGTGAAGCGGTGGAGAATCTGCACAATAGCGAATCCATGATCAAAGAGTTTTTCCCCGAAACAACCTATTTGGACATCAAAGGTTTGTGCAAACTGGCAACGCTTGACGAGGTGGAAGCCCAGGGCTGGAGTCTGAATCCCGGACGTTATGTGGGTGTGAAAGAAGACGATGACGACGGTGAGGGATTCTATGAACGCCTGGAAGAATTGAACGAAGAACTGGAAATCTTGAATAGCGAGGCGCGAGAGTTGGAAGAAAGGATCGCACGCAACGTTTCAAAATTGCTTGGCTAGTACGCTTATTCATAGTGGATAATCATTTGTAATAACGGCATAGAATGACCATATTATCTATAATTTTGTCATCGCACAATAAAGAGCCTCATAATGAATCACGAGTTTCTGCATAAATTTCCTCCGGGAAATGAAATTGAAACAGTAGATGTATTGAAAAAGGCGGCTTCCGCTCATCGCGCTTTGGCGGAACTCAAAGGCGTCTCTCAAACAATTCCCAATCAAGCCATCCTTATCAATACGCTATCATTGCAAGAGGCCAAAGACAGTTCAGCGATCGAGAATATCATCACAACGCACGATGAGCTGTTCAAAGAAAATATTCAAACTGATTTGTTTGAAAATGCCGCCTCAAAAGAAGTGCAGCGTTACACTGTGGCATTAAAACGAGGCTATGAACTGGTTCGTGAACACAAAATGCTCACGCTGTCCCATATCCTTGAAATTCAGACGCTGTTAATCAGGTATGATGCCGGTCTTCGAAAGCTTCCCGGCACTGAACTGAAAAACGATCAAACCGGTCAAGTCGTCTACACGCCGCCACAAACGCATGACGAGATTCTCAAACTCATCACCTCGTTGGTAAACTTTATTAATGATGATTCAATGTCAAATCTCGATCCTCTTGTCAAAATGGCGTTGATCCATTATCAGTTTGAACGGATTCATCCGTTTTATGATGGCAATGGCCGTACTGGAAGAATTATAAATATTCTCTATTTAGTGCTGAAAGATTTGCTGCAAATTCCAACGCTCTATCTTAGCCGTTATATTATCAAGCGTAAATCCGATTATTATAGTTTGCTTCAATCTGTGCAGGAACAAAATGACTGGCAACCCTGGCTTTTATTTATGCTGAATGGTATTGAAAAAACGTCTTTGACAACCATGCGTACTATTGATGCGATCCGCTCCCTGATGATGGATTATAAGCACAGAATTCGTGATGACTTTAACTTTTACTCACAAGATTTGATCAATAACCTGTTCGTTCATCCCTATACCAAGATTGAATTTGTCGAAAACACGTTGGGTGTAACGCGTAAAACGGCCGCCAAATATCTTGATCAACTTGTCGCCGCAGGCTTTTTGCTTAAAGCAAAATTAGGCGTTTCCAACTATTATATCAACGAGCCGCTTTTTAAAATTCTCTCTGGTGAGGATGAATAACACGTGCCTCGGTGTGGATTGGAATATGGTAGAAAAACCGGCTAAAAATATGGGTAAAAAAGTATAAAAATTACCCCAATCGTCTCATATATGGGTAAAAATTGCGAAAATTTACCCAAAGGTATTTTTATAGTTCTAACGTCATGTTCAGGCAACGGCCGGTCACCATTGTAAAGTGATCATCGATCATTATGTTGACGTCAACAAAACGATAAAGGCAAGATAACAGCAGACCATTGTGCCGGCGTCGGCAAAATGGTTCATCTTTGCTATCGGGAAACTATTTCATATGATAAACTCTCCTGTTCAAACATCAGAAATTCGCCTTGGAGATATTACTATTAAAATTGGAAGTGGTGCGACACCACGAGGTGGTAAAGAGTCTTACAAATCGCATGGAATTTCATTAATCCGAAGCATGAATGTTTATGATTTAGCTTTTGATTATTCCAATTTGGCCTTTATTGATCAGGCTCAAGCAAGACAATTAGATAATGTGACCGTGAAGGAATATGACATTCTTCTTAACATAACAGGAGCTTCTGTAGCTCGTTGCTGTATGGTTCCTAAGAGAATCCTTCCTGCTAGGGTTAATCAACACGTGGCAATAATTCGTTGTGAAAAAACAGAAGCCAATCCAATGTACATTCAATACTGCCTTGTTAGTCCAAAATACAAGGAGAGCCTGCTAACAATCGCACAAGGAGGTGCTACCAGAGAAGCGTTAACGAAGGAGAAAATCGAAGATTTCAAAGTACCGTATCATAATCTTCCCACCCAACACAAAATCCCCGCCATCCCCTCTGCCTACGACGACCTGATCGAAAACAACACCCGCCGTATCACAATTCTCAAAGAAATGGCGCAGCGCCTCTACCGCGAGTGGTTTGTGCACTTTCGCTACCCCGGCCACGAGAAGAATAATCTCGTCGAGTCCGAGTTGGGATTGATCCCGGAAGGGTGGGAAGTTGTAAGTACGGTTGATTTAGCGGATATTCTCGGAGGTGGGACACCCTCGACAAAGGTACCTGAATATTGGTCAAATGGTACTGTAAATTGGTTTGCGCCGAGAGAGTTTACCAAGGCAAATTCTATGTTCATGCTACAATCAGAAATAAAGATTTCCGAATTGGGCCTTAAGAAAAGCTCTGCTAAACTATTCCCGCCATATTCAATCATGTTGACTAGCAGGGCAACGATTGGCAAAGTTGGTATCAATACGACAGAAGCATGTACAAATCAGGGATTTATTACTTGCATTCCTCAAGAAGTGAACTTTTTATTCTATTTCTATTTTTGGCTTTTGAACAATGTTGATCTCTTTCACACACTTGCATCAGGTGCTACATTTAAGGAATTGTCAAAATCTACATTTCGCGAAATAAATTTGCTGAAACCATCTTTTGATTCATTAGAAAAGTTTGATAAAATCGCAAGACCGATTGGTGATAAGATATTAAATCTTCAGAAGAAACAGATAATTCTAAAACAAACTAGAGATTTACTCTTACCCAAACTCATCTCCGGCAAGATCGACGTGAGCCAACTGGATATAGACACAGGGGAATAAACGTGACCGCGGACGAGATTAACGCCCATCTCTCAAGAGTCTCACCGGACAGCGAAGATGCTGTCGAATGGAGCTGTTTGCAGAAATTCCAGCAACTCGGCTGGGAACCGATTCACGCCTATGAAGAGATCGACGGTGATCCAACGCTGTTGGGGCGTCAACATCACGGTGAAGTGGTGCTGACCCGTTACTTGCTGCCTGCAATTAAGAGATTGAATCCCGAGATTCCTGATTTAGCGCTGGATGAAGCGGTCTCCCGTCTCACGCGTGATCGTTCGGCCATGGATATTGTCACGGCCAACAAGGATGTCTACCATCTGCTTAAAGAAGGCGTGCCGGTCAACTTTCGTGATGCGCAAGGCGAGCTTTGCAAGGAACGCGTTTACTTTATCGACTGGCGTGTGCCGGAGAACAATGACTTTCTCATTGTCAGTCAATTGTGGATCAACGGTGATCCCTACACCAAACGCGCCGATCTGGTGGGATTCGTCAACGGCATTCCATTGCTGTTTATCGAACTGAAAGCGCCACACGAGAATGTCTATCACGCCTTCAAAGACAATTTCCGCGATTACAAGAGCACCATTCCGCATTTGTTCTGGTACAACGGCGTTGTCGCGCTCTCCAATGGGGGGCACGCCAAGATGGGATCAGTCACCGCGCCGTGGGAGCACTTTAATGAATGGAAGAAAATCAATGACGAAGGCGAAGTCGGCGTCATCTCTCTCGATACGCTGTTATTGGGTACGTGCGAGAAATCGCGCTTTCTCGACATTATCGAGAACTTTGCGCTGTTCAAAGAATCCACCGGCGGTTATGAGAAACTGGTGGGCAAATATCATCAAGTGCTTGGCGTCAATAATGCTTTGCGAGCCGTGCATCATATCCGACAGAACAAAGGCCGTCTGGGTGTGTTCTGGCACACGCAAGGCTCTGGCAAGAGCGCGTCTATGGTGTTCTTTAGCCAGAAGGTGCTGCGAACGGTACCCGGCAATTGGACATTTGTGGTAATCACCGACCGGGCGGAGCTGGATGATCAGATATATGGCACCTTTCAGCGCTGCGGCGTTGTCAAGGAAGGGCATGTGCAGGCCACCAGCTCCGTGCATTTGCGGCAGCTCCTCACCGAGGATCATCGCTTTGTCTTTACCCTCATTCACAAATTCCGCACCGAGAACGGCGAACGCCATCCGATGTTGTCTGAACGCGATGACATTATCATCATGACCGACGAAGCGCACCGTTCGCAATACGACATGCTGGCGCAGAACATGCGCGATGCCTTGCCCAATGCCGCGTTTCTTGGTTTCACCGGCACGCCGCTGATCTCCGGCGAAGAAGAACGCACGCGCGAGGTGTTTGGCGAGTATGTCAGTATTTACAATTTCCGCCAGTCCATTGAAGACGGCGCTACGGTGCCGTTGTACTATGAGAATCGCCTCCCTGAGGTGCAGCTCAAGAACGAGAACCTGAACGACGACCTCAATCAGCTCATTGACGAGGCTTTGCTCGATCCTGAACAGGAGAAGAAGCTGGAACGTGAATTCCGGCAAATGTATCGCATCATCACCCTGGACGAGAGGCTGGAAAGTATTGCCGAAAACATGGTCGAGCATTTTATCGGCCGCGCACATCGTGGCAAAGCCATGTTCATTGCCATTGACAAAGCCACAGCGGTCAAGATGTACGACAAGGTGCAGAAACACTGGAAGCTCAAACTGGCAGAGTTGAACACGAAATATCTCAACGCCAAAGGTGGTGAATTCGAGGCACTGAAAGACACCATTGAATTTATGGAAACCACGGATATGGCGGTGGTGGTTTCGTCCGGCCAGAATGAAGTCGAGGATTTAAAAGTCAAAGGCGTGGACATTCTGCCGCATCGGCGCCGCATGGTCAAAGAGGATTTGGAGACTAAATTCAAAGACTCGGATAATCCATTCCGTATCGTCTTTGTCTGCGCGATGTGGATCACCGGCTTTGACGTGCCGTCCTGTTCCACCATTTATCTGGACAAGCCGATGAAGAACCACACACTCATGCAAACCATTGCGCGCGCCAATCGTGTGTTCGGCGACAAGACCAGCGGTTTGATTGTGGACTATGTTGGTGTGTTCCGCAACCTGGAGAAAGCTTTGGCCGTGTATGCTGCTCCGGAATCTGATGCTGGTGGTGATACGCCGATTAAAGACAAAGCCGAGTTGAAGGAACAGCTCAAAGCAGAAATCGCTGATATGAATGCGTTTCTTTCTCCTTTCCATGTGGACTTGGAGATTATCCGCAAAGAACAGGATGTCTTTCAACGAACGGCGTGGAAGAATGATGCTGTTGATGCGATCCTCACCACGGATGAGACCAAGAAAGAGTTCATGCGCCGGGCCGAGTGGATTAAGAAGATTTACAAGGCCTATCTGCCCGACCCTATTGAACCGGAACTTGGGGAAACGGCTTATCTGATTCGCAAGATGGCGCACCAAATTCGCGAAATGGCGCCGGTGCCGGATATTGACGATGTGTTAGCTGACATTGACGCATTGCTTGATGAATCCGTGCAGGGCTTTCGCATTCAGGAGCCGAAGGGCGGTTACAAGCGCTACGACCTGTCCGAAATTGACTTTGATGCCTTGCGCAAGAAATTCGAACAGGGGCGCAAGCGCACCATCCTGGAGCAGGTGCGTAAAGCCATCGAAACCCGACTCGGCGATATGGTACAAATCAATCACACCCGTATGGACTGGCTGGAACAGTATAGAGAATTGATCAAGAAATATCAGGACGGCAGTATCAACCTCGATGAACTGTTTGAACGACTGAAAGAATTTGCCCAGAATTTAAATGAAGAGCAGAAACGCTATGTGCGTGAAGGGCTGGACAATGAGCAACAATTGACCGTCTTTGACATGCTCACCAAACCGGAGATGAAACTCACCAAGGCCGAGCGTCAGGAAGTCAAGCTCATCGCGAGAGAACTGTTCCAAGTGCTACAGGACAGAATGGTCCTGGACTGGAAGAAACGCCAGCAAACGCGTGCACGTGTCAAACTGGCGATTCAGCGATTGTTGGATAGGCTGCCTTCTGTCTATGACAAAGAGACCTATGAGAAAAAGTGTGATGCGGTGTACAAGTTTGTGTATAATTTGGAAAAGATGCCAATAGCAGCTTAGTGACCTACCGTTCTTCTATTTCCACAAGACAATAAATGGAGCTGACAATTCACTTACAGTATTGATATGATATAGGAGCGAGGAATCTATGATTATTCAACCGATTGCGATACACGGAACCGATTACCGGAAACTGGAGAAGATTGACGAAACCTTTGCAACCTACCGCGAATCCTGGCTACAAGAGACGCTTCACATGAATCCATGCATTTATCCGCTTGAGAATCCGCTTGATCAGGATATAAAGATTATCTCTTTGGGACGAGAAATTAGCACATCTTCGGGGCCGATTGACGTACTCTTGTTAACCTCGGATGCACAGCTCATTATTGTTGAAACCAAACTATGGCGAAATCCTGAAAAGTCCAGGACTGTGCTGGCTCAGATTATTGATTACGCCAAAGAGGTAAGCCATTGGCGATATGAGGAATTAAACCAGGCGATCATTAATGTGCAACGAAATGCCAAGCTTCCGGTTATTCATTCCTTGGAGGACATCGTCAGACGCGAGTTCGGCGACGACAATTATATCGAATTTATTGACCAATTGGTGATGAATCTCGAACGAGGGGATTTCCTGTTAAGCATTATTGGCGATAGAATCTCTCCCAATTTAATGCTGCTGTCGAATTCTATTCAAAGCTCTCCAGGATTAAACTTTATGCAATCCACAACATTTGAATATAGCTCATTCAATATTCACCGATGTCTTGGACACTTCTTGCAGACGTTTCACCTTGAAGCGTTCAATGTCATGACCCTTAATTGTTGAAATTCTCTTATCGCCTAGAATATGAATCAATGCTAATAGTCCGCGTCTGTCCATTTCTGTCGTGCGTCGAGCTTTATTGACGGCAGAGTATTCCAGGTATTCTTTCGTAAAGTTTGAGAGTGTAACAGAGCGGGAAGGATTAAGATTGTTCTTGAGTTCGGCAAGAAACGCAAGGGCTTCTCTCCTGGATTTGGTCTTTGTGGATTGCTGTACTCTCTTGCCATTACGTGTGTATTCCACATACCAATAGCCATTAGAGCGTTTGCGCAAATTCACAAGTCTTCCTCCTGTGACAATTTTATGACAATCATCCAGAGAAAGAATTACAACAAAGAAAGCCATTACAGAAGTTACTGTAATGGCTTAACTTAGAGTGCGGGGCCGACGGGACTCGAACCCGCGACCTTCGGCTTGACAGGCCGATGTGCTAACCAACTGCACCACGACCCCTTATTTTAAAGCTTGACAGTATACAAAATTTTCGTTGAAATTGCAAGAATATTTTTTCTCACAGCATCTTTGTGGGCGATACTGGATTTGAACCAGTGACCCCCTGCTTGTAAGGCAGGTGCTCTGAACCAGCTGAGCTAATCGCCCAAATCTGTTGCTTTACGGCTCTAACCGTCCCGATGCAAATCGGGATGTTTCAAACCAGTTGAGCTAACCGCCCTGTTCCACCGTCTCTTTTTTGGTGCGCCACAAAATAGCCGCAGGAATAACCACGCAGTAGGCAAATACCAGGATAATGGGCGACAGGGTTAAAGACCAAAAACTGTTCGCCGGGCCAATAGACATTAAAACATATCCAATTACCAGCAAAAGCGCTCCCACAATGAAAATAGCATAATTCATTTTGCCGAGGGAGAGTATCGACATTTTGGTCTCTTTTTTCTTTGCTTTTTTTATAGTTTTTGCACTCATAATAGACGATCAATTTAAAGAATTGATATGAAAAGATCAAGATTTTTTATGCAAGTTTGCGCATTAATTTTTATATTACGCCATTATACTCATTATCACAGAGAAGGCTCATTTGTCACGACATTTTGTGAAAAATAACAAACGCCTGACCGAAACCGTAAAATGCGCAGGCTGAGCGTCCAAACTGGCGCCAAATGAATTGGCCGCAGCTTTGGAAAAGCTGCCTCAGCAACCGTTTAATTCTCGTGTTCTCGTCGGTTATAACACGGCGGATGATGCCGGAGTCGTGCAAGTGCGCGATGACCTGGCGTTGGTGCAAACTGTGGATCTGTTCACGCCTATTGTGGATGATCCATACATGTACGGGCAAATCTCCGCAGCTAATTCGCTCAGTGACGTGTATGCCATGGGCGGCATGCCATTGTCGGCTTTGAATATCGTTGGCTTTCCAAAAGATATATTTTCCATGGACGTGCTCGCGGCGATTCTTCATGGCGGACAGGATAAAGCCAACGAAGCCAACACCGTCATTGTCGGCGGCCACACAATTGGGGATGATGAGCTCAAGTATGGGTTGGCCGTAACCGGCACTGTGCATCCACAACATATTTTGACTAACGCTAATGCAAAGCCTGGCGATGTCTTGCTGCTCACCAAGCCCATTGGCACCGGCACCATCACCACAGCATTAAAGGCGGGCAAAGCGGACACGCACGTGATAGACCGCATCTCAAAATTAATGTCGCAGTTGAATAAAATCGCATCCGAATTGTGTCAAAAATTTGGCGCGCATGCCGTGACCGACATCACCGGGTTTGGGCTTTTGGGACACGCTTTGGAGATGGCACAAGCCAGTCGCGTGGCCATTGCTTTGAATTTTGCGACTATTCCCTTTATTCCGGAAGCGCTGGATACGACAGCTCAGGGCTTTGTTCCGGGTGGCACCAAAGCCAATCACCTGTATACGGCGCCGAATGTAAGATACGCTACCCATTTGACGCATCAGCAACAATTGCTGCTCAATGATCCGCAAACATCCGGCGGACTTTTGATTTCTATTGAGGAGAAAAAAGCAGTTGACATGCAGAATGAATTGGGCGAAGCGGGAATCCATAGCCCAATTATTGGCACCGTCGAATCAGAGCCAGTTGGGCGCATAAACATTCGCTAATCAATAATCCACGTTTTTTCGCATTTTTTTGATTTCACTCCGATGCCGTTTGGCTTGCAGTCGCGCATGCCTGGCAGCTTGAGAAATTCGTTTCCGCCGTCGTTTTTTGCGCGGCCGCAACGCCTCCTCCAACATTTCAACAAACTTGCCTATGGCATCCTGCTTGTTTGCGGATTGGCTGCGATATTGTTGCGAGCTGATCTGCAGCCCCCCGTCTTTGGTTATCCGATTTTCGAGCTTTTCCTGAATAATCTGTTTCTGCTCATCGGTTAAATTGGGAGAATTGAATACATCAAATTCTAACAAAACTTTGGTACTGGTTTTGTTGACGTGTTGTCCCCCCGGACCGCTGCTGCGTGCGGCGGAAAAATTCAATTCCGAGAGGGGGATAAAGGTGTGATTGTTTATTCTTAGTAATTCGGGCATCTGGATTTCATTTTATATCATGGAATCTCATCTTGTGAAATTTGTAGCACACTTGAAGAGACTGTCGAAAAACCAGAAAAGTGACAGAACAAGGGGTCGCGCCGGACAGCAGAAAGAACCTGTAAGTCTATATTTATCTGGCTATTAAAATGACATCCAAACTCTTCAGCGACCCCTTGTTAGGACGCATGTATGACTTTTCGACAGCCTCGAAAGGTGTACTACAAAAACGGGTAGCACACGAATAGTGCACGAATACACTCGACTAAAATGATATTCTATTTGCAATTCCGTGACAACAGTTAATATTGGTAGTTGCATGGATGTTTCGTATCTGCTTGCTCTACCGCAAAATTTTACTTTTTCGATTGCTGACTCAACCAGTGCAACGCGGCATTCGGAATAATTTCATGGCCGCCTTCAAAAATCGAAATTCGTGCCCGAGCCGACGTTCGGCGCAGCAGCACCTTTTTTTCGCCATAATAGGGATCATTACCGTCCCACTGTAGCTCGGAGGGCACTCGCGCGTTTTCCACCAAAAACTGTATGGTCGAGTCAGAAAACGTATTTTCTGAAACCACTGCATTAAACGCTCGCAAAGAATGACTAATCGGCACGCTACCGGTATGCCCATCGTAAATGCCGGCATTGATATCCAGTGGCATACCCGCGGCCGGTAAAAAATGAATCGGCGAGCGTTTGTAATATTCGGCATCCACGCTGTCGCTGGCGCCGGGCGGGCCACCGCAAGACTGTGCAATCTCGCGAGCATATTTGTTTTGCCGCTCCAAACTTTGAACGTACCAGGTTCTCAGATCAACAATAGGCACCCACGCTGAAATTCCAGCCCACACCTGCGGTGCTTTTCCGGCCATCAAAAGCGCGGTGTATCCGCCGCCGGAGCTGCCGATGAGATAAATGCGGTTCGTGTCTACATTGGCATGTTCAACAGCATAATCGACGGCGCTGAGAATATCGCCAACCACCAAATCCGAGCCCGTGGTCTCGGGATGGTTATTGGGGCCGCGAAAATTCGGATGTACAAATACCCAATCTTTCAACACACACCATTTGGCATAGGGGACACTAGAACGCTGCTGATAATCGCCGGACCACGTGTGCAGTCCTACAAGCAACGGCTTTTTCGCATTTGAGCCGGAATCGTAAAATAGCGCCGGTTGTTCGGTAGAATCTGCCTGGCTCCAATGACGGATTTCTTGAATCTCATCCGGCCAAAGCCGCGGCCCAATAGCGGTCATGTCAATCGGTTCAAAGCCAATTTGAAATGCCGGTGAATGTTGCTGCAGCGTAAAATCGCCATTGTACGGATCGACAAACAATGGATTTTCGAAACGAGATTCCAGGTCCATTCCCTTTTGTTGCCATTTCCGAACATTCAATTTGCTAAATCGCACCGGTTGCGCATCCGAGCGATAATACAAATTGTTCTCAAAATAGAAATTGGTTGTGTCTCCGCGCCAATATTTATCCAGCAGTTGCGAATCGCGCCAATAAATAATGTTGCGCTCAAATTTGAAACTGAGGTGCTCCTCGTCGCGACTGCGCATGAGCTGAGCCGCCTGTCCAAACGCAAAAATGTTGTTCCGAACAATATTATCCTTGCCGTAATGCTGATGGAATCCCGCACTTTTGGTGTCGTAGACAATATTATCCTCAATCAAAATGCCGCTGCTGCCTTCATCGGTATAAATGCCCCACCCGCCGTATCCATGCGTATAAATGTTGTGAATAAGATTATTTCGAATCACCGTTCCAGGCGACACGCCCAGCGTATAAATACCGCCCATATCCGAAAGTAATCCCTGACCGGCTTTTTCAATATGATTGAATTCAATTATATTGCTATACGATGCGCTCGGTTTATAGCCCCATTCCAAACCTACAGAAATGCCGGTGTAATACAGGTCGTAAATATAATTATGAGCAATGCGGCAATCCGAGGCGTGCAAGAGATAAATTCCGATTCCGGCATAATACAATCGGCCCAACTCGGTAAGCGTATTATCTGTGATTGTAACGTGGCTGGTGTGCAAAATCGGATCACGACCGGCACGCGAGCCTGAAATTAAAACTCCGCCGGCGCCCATGTCGCGAATGGTATTGCGCGCAAACAGAATATCACGGCAGCCATCACCAATATCGATGCCATAGGTGGCGCCATGCTCAATCGTGCAGTCGGTTATGTCGATATGCCGCGCACCGTTTAATACAATAGCTCCGGGTACGGTGTCGGCACCCTGATGATCACCGGGATCCATGGGCGGCAATTGCCAATCGTTATAAGCAAAATTCAAATTTTGTAGACGAATATATTCCATGTAATGTTGATCATAGGGATCGCCTTCAAACCGGATAAATTGATCCATATCCGCGGCCACGACCTCTGCCGTGCTCATATCCTCGTCCGGGTGCGAAAGATAATACAACATTTGCTTATGTCGATCATAATACCACTCACCCGGCTGATCCATGGCTTCATAGACATTTTCCACATAATAGCGCGCGCCCTGGTCGGTATTATCATCGGTAAACCGACGCCACGCCGGAGTTGCAAGTGTAACAGTTAACGTATTGGGATTGATGTTTTCAATAGCGCAATGAGCATCCGACCAAAAGTGCAACAGCACAATTTCAATATCCTGAATGTTGCGCCAATTGGAGAGCAAATCGCCCGGATAGAATTTAAATTGGTAGCGATACCGGTGAAACGGCCAGTCCGGATCTTCCATGGGATCTTTGACGCGGTAATAGCCCTCATTCGGCGTGCGGGCGCGGTAGCGGCGTTCCCCGTTGACGAACAACTGCTGAAACGTCCACCCTTTGGGTACGCTGCCGGACAAATCACATTCCCAGCGATTATCGCGAATATGCTGCCAATTGTGGATAGATTTTCCTGCAGAAAACAGTACACGCGCGCCAGGTTCAGCAAGATAAGTGATGGGCGCATGTTCAAAACCGGAATCTTTAGGGAAAAAACGGATCGGCTCTTCAAGTTGATATATTCCTTCAGCAAAATGAATAAAGGCCGCTCCGGTGAGCTCGTTTTTGTTTTTTAGCTGGCGAATGGCGTGCTGCGCGCGTTGGAATGTTGCAAAGGGACCTTCCGACTCTTGGCTCACAGCAGCGGAACGGCCGGACCAGGCATCATTGCCTTTGGGCGATACATAAAAGTGAACCGAATCTGCTTTGACCACATATGAGAAAAAAAGTATCAACCCCATCGATAGGATTTTGATGTTCATATACTTTGCCCTATCACTGCTATCAAATTTTTTATGTTTAGCGAATTAAAATGTAACAATAATCCCGCAATTATCCCAAGACATTTCAAAAACGTTTAAAATCGAAATTTTGAATTCTTTACTTGACATTTATATAGATTGAATATATATTGATGCTGTATATATAGAGTTTAAATATATACTCAATCTATATAAAGGTTATTTCATGAAACAACCCGTTTTGGACATTCCTACTCTAACCCAGAATTGTAACAAAGCGCTTATTCTGGCCATTTTAACGAAAGGCAAAAAGCACGGTTATCAACTCGCGTTGGAGATTGAAGAAAAAAGTCAGGGCACGTTTAAATTTAACCATGGCACATTGTATCCAATTTTGCATAAACTTGAAAAAGAAAAACTGATCAAAGGCACCTGGAAACAAGAAGGGCCCAAACGCCAGCGCAAATATTATTCCTTGACCGCTGCGGGGAAAAAATATCTATCCGCCCAAAAAGAGCAGTGGCACGAATTTTTTGAGCAATTTTTTAATATTATAGGGAGTAGAGAATCATGAGCCGTTTTTCTTCCCTGTTGCAACAAATAAACGACCGCCTGGATGTGCCGCAACCGGCTAAATCGCGAATTTTGCTGGAAATTGCCGCGGATTTGGAGGATGCATACGAGGTCTTTTTCGAGCACGGTCATTCTGAAGAAGACGCCACGCGCTTGGCGCAAGAGCGCTTTATTCTTGACGATTCCACCATTGCCGAACTTGCAGATATTTATCAACCTTTTTTCAAAAAAATACTGGATCGTTTTTCCGTGCAAGTGCAAAGCCGCTGGCAACGCGCTATCCTTGCCCTCACCTTACTGACTATTGCGGCGTTGTCCGGGCAGGTTATGCTCACGCACGAATTTTTCAACCAGGCCAGCCCATTCGTCTGGCCGGTGTTTGGAATTTCGATAACCGGAATTATTTTGTTTTTTATAAAATTTCACAAACTCTATCTGCTCAAACAGCATCAACGCAAAACCCTGCGCAAGGGTCTGGATGTGTTGATGTACCTGGCCGTTTTGAGCCTGGCTCTTGGGTTTGTCGGGTATTTTTATGAGCTGTTGCGATACAGCATCAATACCGTCTACCCGGGTGGCAGCCTCATCACAGTGATTGTTACGGTAACCGATTCGCCACAATGCATTTTGAATATTTACACCTGCTTTGTGACGTCATCGACTGTGATGATGGCAAGCCTGTTGTCCACGTTGTTTTTGGCGCTGTTCTGGTACATTCTCAATCACAAAGCAGCACGGATTGAGATGGCCGAAGCAGCGTCGTTATTAGCCAGATAAAACGGAGGGCGCTATTGCTCTCCTTTACTTAGAGTTTGGAGGTTATCATGTTATCATTCATTCAAGCCGGCGGCTCGTATATGTGGCTGCTGTTGGTTTTGGCATTGGTTATTGTTGTTTCTGCAATTGTTACCGGGATTCAGCTTTTTGGAAGCAAGTCCAAATCAAAATCGCAGTTGGAAAACAACACCAATTCGATCCTGTTTTGGGGCGCGTTTAGCGTAGTTCTCGGATTTTTTGCGCATTTTCATGGCATCTATCAAGCTATGCAGGCGATTCAAGCGGCTGCTGATATTTCTCCGGCGATCGTAGCCGGCGGTTATGCCGTGTCGATTATCACCATCTTAACCGGCCTGTTTATTTTTATGGCGGCGGCGCTCATCTGGTTTGTGTTTCGAGCCCGATTGGCAAAGCTGTAGGATGAGCCATTCGGCACCACCGATCATCATTTTTTAAACAGGAGGTTATTATGGATTCGACCGTTCAATGGATCAATCCGTTCAGCGTATTGATCGGAATCGCGGTCCTTTTCGCTGCGTGGATCGCGCTAAAATCTGTTCAACGCAAGCCAACAACTGAACGAAATGCCATCACCTCCGGCCTGCAGTCATTGCTTTACTTGAGCGGAGGTGTCATTCTGCTCGGCTGTTTGGGATATTTTATTCAGATGAGTCATTCGAGATGTATGGAAAACCTGTGGCCGGGAAGCAGCTTTGTCACTGTGGTTGTTACGGTTACGGATTCGGCTGAAAAAATCCGCAATCTGACAACATGCTTTTCAAATGGTGCAGCCGTCATGATGACGGCTTTTCTGGCTTGTTTGCTCGTTTCACTTTTGTGGTACGTTTTGCATTCAAGAATTAGACAGTCATAAACAAAACAGGGATTTGTCCTCAAGGACAAATCCCCTTTTTTAAAGGAAAGTCCAATGCCTGTAAAAATTGCTCATCCGTCAGTTATCAACGCAGCGGGCAACAAACCTAAACGCATTGAAGAGTTTGTTGGCCGTGTCAATTCACAAACACCGGAGGTCAGCATTGCGCGCATGACCAGTCCGGCCGGTTGGATTGAACCAGGTCAACGACCGGAATTTGACGAATATACGTTGGTGTTAAAAGGCAAGCTAGTGGTCAAAACGGAAACGGGGATATTGGAGATTAATGAAAATGAAGCGGTTATAACCCATGCCGGCGAGTGGGTGCAATATAGCACGCCAGAGGGGGCACAATACATTGCCGTGTGTCTTCCGGCCTTTTCACCGGACACGGTTCACCGGGATGACAATTAAGCCGTCAAGATGCGATTATTCCATCACGTCAAATTCGTCCAGAGATATTATCTGTTGAAGCAAATTTTGGCCGGGCTTGAAGCCCGGCTTGCATTCTGATGTCACAACATTTCAAATTGTCGGTCGGGTTTGCTTGGCGAATCCACAATTAAAAACCGGCCTCATCCTGAAACGCCCAGGAGCGTTTCGTAATCGCCAACCGTACCGTCATCAAGACAGCATTCGATGATCTGCCGACCCAAGGGCTGCAAGTCAGGTTCCAGATACTGCGGTAATTGCTTGTGAAAAAAGTCTCGCAGTATCGCAGCGCCTTGGTCATATCCTTCGTCACCGACCTCCGGCTGCACGTTAACCTCCAGAAACCAATGGCCGAGTCGTACACCTTCGATACGCATAGATTGCAAGGCGTAGCCGAGCAAAGAGCACCGGGCCGGTGTGATCTGGTCTTTGCGGAATTGGGCGACACCTCGCCGAGCCAGATAATCGCGCGCCAGCCACTGTGGCATAAAGCCCATCTCCCACACGCCAACATACTGATTCGGTACCAGAATAAAGCGAGTATTTCGTGTTTGTTGAATTTGAGTCAGCAGAAGGTTCGCTTGCGGCACCCGTCGACCCGGAGCAAAGGGCCAATAGCTGCCGACGCCTTCGCTGCTCATCGCCTCTTCGTCGACAATGCTGGGATTGGCATAACCGCGGGGCGCCACAAGCCGCCACAACCAGGCCAAAGCTGGCGGCAGCACATGGAAGATGCCGATGATGCCATAGGTCGGTTTTTCTCGCGAACAGGGCGGTGTACGAACGCCGAAACTGCGGATATCGACGGCAACCGGCTTTTGAACGACATCGGCCACAATCGAACGCGGGATAATGACTCTCGGATTCGGGCATGGCGTCCCGGGAGCGTCCTCGATGTGTTCCCAAATTAGGGCGCGGCTACCGGGCGCTGCGTCGATGTTGAGGAACAACAACGGCTGAGGCGGCAGCGCCGTCAATTTTTCCAACGTCGGCTCTGTGCCATATTCGGTGATGTGGTTGACGCGCACAAACCAGCCTTCTTCAGCGTCAACAATGCGGAGCTTGCCATCATTTTTTTGGATTTTGGGATGGCACAAAGCGATATCGTCGCAAACCGGCTCCAGTTCACAGGTTCTGGTGATTTCAATGTAACGCTTTTCCCCGGTTATCATATTTCGTCCCTGCAAAAGCTGGCCATCGGGCAGGCGGTGCGGTTGTTCGAGCATTTCACTTTTACCGCCGCCGCTGGCGCCTTCGTGCATAATAGTCACGATATTGTCATATGGCGTCACAACGCGGACAGCGGAGCAGTGCGCCGAAATCCATTCTTCTTCGTCTCCTATATGGATCAGAGAACCGTAAACACCCTTTTTTGCACTCGGTCCGGGATAGAGATTGTATGAGAAAATTTCATACAAAGATTCCAGACGGTTATGCACCACCACCTGTTTGCCATCGAATTCCGTATGCCGGAACGGCGGCGCAACGTAAATTAAAAGTTCGGGCGAGAAATCAGCCGGGATATCGTTTAACGGCAAAATTCCCTGAAGCAGGGCCAGTCCAAGAGGGAAAAAACTGGCGTTCGCGGGCGCAACGGCAAGAGCGTCCGCGCCGAGGCGTTCCCAGCCGCTCCTGAACGCAAATATGGCCAGCTCCTGCTGTGATAACCAATCAAGCGTTTGCTGGCGCAACTCGGTGAATTCCCTACCAAAGCGTTCGCGAAAACGCGGCTTGTCGGACGGCTGCTCATCCGCAATTACCATACTTTCCGGATCGCGCCGGCGCATATAGGGTTCGGTATAGTTAACGACGATGCCATTGCGCACTCTGGCGACGCGAGCTTCTTCGAAGCGCTGGCCATCGGGCAAATCATATGCAACAGTTACTCTATCCAATTCGCATTGTGTTTTAATCAAGTCGAATAGTTCGTCAGTACTCCCTGCACAATGCACCTTGGGAGCTTTGGTTAACACTTGCACCAATTCTTCAGGCGGATTAAAGATTTTCCAATCGGGTTTTTGTGTTTTGTCTTGCATCATTCGCGACTCCGTAGTGTTTTGTCAAAATCGTATACTTTATGTGCCATCTCCCCAGTTATTATTTCGCCCGGACGCGCTTTAGATGTGACGCGCCAATTTTTCTTTCGGACTGGAAAAATTTAGACCGACCGGTGAATCTTTAAATATTAGTGGGGAGGGTGAAGTGCATATGCGCAGAAATCGTAAATCATAATAATCCGAAAATGGACATTTTGCATCCTTTCGTATCGTGCAAAAGGTCTCATATATAATAATGCAATTTACAATGAATTTCTACAAAATACAAAGATAAATTTACATAATTAGTTCTTGTTGAAAAATGCCTTGCCTAACCGATTGATATTAATTAATGAATTCCTTGCATTCTACTGAAAAGTGAATACTTTAGTAAAACATTACGACAAATGCCCGAGCTCTATCGACGCACAAGATAGACGCGGGGATGACTATTCCACTGAAATTATACAATGGGGCTAAAGCTGCTTGCTGACAAAATGAATCACTCTTTAATAATATGCAATGGGGTCCCTTTTCATCAGCCTTTAATCACCCCTACCGGCCGCAATTTCACCACCTTTTTCGAAATGCCGGCGCCGTGTACGGCATCGACGACGTTGGAGACGTCCTTGTAGGCTTCGGGCATTTCTTCGGCGATGGTGGCATAGCTGGACGCGCGAATCGTGATGCCCTGGGAAGCAAGCTCGGCGCGCAAGTCGCGACCTTTGCCGGCAGCTTTGGCTTTTTTACGGCTCATCATACGTCCGGCGCCGTGACAGGTCGAGCCAAACGTTTCCTGCATGGCTTTTTCAGTGCCGACCAAAACATAAGAATAGCGGCCCATATCACCGGGGATCAATACAGGCTGGCCAATTTCCTGATACTCTTGTGGAATATCCGGATGAAACGGCCCAAACGCCCGCGTGGCGCCTTTGCGGTGCACGCACACCTTGCGCTTTTCACCATTAATGGTATGCTCTTCCATTTTGGCGATGTTGTGGGCGACCTCGTACACCACTTGCATTTTGATATCGCGGTCGCTGGCACCCAGCGCTTTGGCAAATGCACCGCGAGCCCAATGGGTAATCATTTGGCGATTGGCAAAGGCGAAATTCATGGCGCAAGCCATTTGCGCAAAGTAATTTTTGCCTTCGGCGGATTGGATGGGCGCGCAACACAACTGCCGGTCCGGCAGCTCAATATCGTATTTTTCTGACGCTTTGAGCATCACTTTAAGAGCTTCGTCGCATACCTGGTGTCCAAATCCGCGCGACCCGGTATGGATGATGGCGGTGACTTGGCCTTTTTCCAATCCCAGCACTTGTGCCGCTTTCGCATCAAAAATCTCCTCCACCACATTAATTTCGACAAAATGATTTCCTGAACCCAATGTGCCCAACTGCGCCCGGCCGCGTTGCAAAGCGCGGTCGCTAATCAGTTCGGGACTGGCGCCGGCCATTTCTCCGTTTTCTTCAATTTTGTCCAAATCGGCTTCGCTGCCATAGCCATTATTCACGGCCCAACGCGCGCCTTGTTTTAGGACATCTTTTTCTTCTTTGGCGGATAATTTAATTGGCCCGGTTGAACCCACGCCGCTGGGCACATCGCGAAACAATTGGTCGACCAGCGGTTTTATTTTGGGTTTGACCTCCCCTTCCGTCAAATCGGTTTTCAACAGACGTACGCCACAATTAATGTCATAGCCGACACCGCCGGGTGAGACGACACCGGTTTCCACATCAAAAGCCGCCACGCCACCAATAGGAAAACCGTAACCCCAATGGATATCCGGCATGGCAATGGACGCATTGATAATGCCCGGCAGCCAGGCCACGTTGGCGGCTTGCTCCGGTGCATTATCGCTGAATATATCTTTCAACATCGATTCCGACGCGTAAATTTGCGCCGGAACTCTCATTTTTCCGGATTTCGGTATTTCATATAAATAATCGTTTATCTTTTTTGTTTTATGTTCCATCATATTCCCCTTTATACTTTGCTAAACTTGCGGGATATATTAATAAAAACTTGCCACAAAGGCTCCAAGACTCGAAGAAACACCAAGATAAAATCTTTACTTTGAGTCTTTGTGACTTTGTGGCAATTATCTTTTCCAAGCTAACTAAACAACACCTCTACATCGGTTTGATCCAGGTTCTTGAAAAAGCTGGATTCCGTGGTCACCAATTCCGAGACCAGTTTCTTTTTGCGTTCTTGCAACTGGACGATTTTTTCTTCGACCGTATCTTTGGTGATCAATTTGTACACAAACACATGCTTATGCTGCCCGATGCGATGCGCGCGGTCCGTGGCTTGCATTTCCACGGCTGGGTTCCACCAGGGATCGACATGAATGACATAATCGGCAGCGGTCAAATTTAATCCGGTGCCGCCAGCTTTCAAGCTGATAAGAAAGGCGCGCACTTGCTCATTGTTTTGAAAATTATCGACTTTATCCTGTCGATTGCGCGTTTGGCCGTCCAAATATTCATACGAAATGCCGAGCTTGTCGAACCGTTGCCGAACCAGTTTGAGCATTTTAACAAATTGCGAAAACAGCAGCAGTTTGTGGCCTTCGTTGACAATATCTTCCACCAAATCGAACAATACTTCAAATTTTCCAGAGTCTTCTTCCACCTCCGGATCGATCAAGGCGGGATGGTTGGCAATTTGCCGCAATTTGGTCAAGCCTTCCAGCACATTCATTTTTGATTTGTCCAGCCCTTGCTCATCGATCAATTTTAGCAGCTTGGCGCGATACGCATCCCGCCAGGTGGTGTAGGCTTTTTTCTGCGTCTCGCTCAATTCGCACAGCAGCATTTGCTCGCTCTTTTCCGGTAAATCCTGGGCCACCATTTTTTTGGTGCGCCGCAAAACAAACGGATAGATCATTTTTTGCAGCAGTTGCGCAGTTTCCTCATTTTGATATTTTTCAATTTGCGTCGCAAACGCCTGCCGAAAATAGTTCAGCGTGCCCAACATGCCACGATTTAAAAATTGAAACTGTGACCATAGTTCAAGCGTGTTGTTTTCCACCGGCGTTCCGGTCAATACCAAACGGTGACTTGCATTTAAATGGCACGCCACGTACGCCGATTGGGAATTGGGATTTTTTATTTTTTGCGATTCGTCCAAAATCAGATAATGAAAATCTATGTTTTTCAAAAACTGAAAATCCCGCATCATGATACCGTATGTGGTAAAAACTATATCAAAACCGTTAAAGGCATCCTCGGATTTTTCCCGCTGCACGCCCGTGTGAATGAGCGTGTGCAGCTTGGGTGTAAATCGCTCGGCCTCTATTTGCCAATTATACACAACCGAAGTGGGACACACAACCAAGCTCGGTTGAGTTGTGCCCGCTTCCTTTTCTTTTTGTAACAAAACCAGGGCCTGAATTGTTTTGCCAAGTCCCATATCATCCGCCAGACAGCCGCCAAACTTGTAATCCTTTAGAAAACAAAGCCAATCCAAACCGGCTTTTTGGTAAGGGCGCAGGATGCCATTAAATCCGCGCGGCAGCTCTTGCGGCTGAATCTTTTCGAACGTTTGCAGGCGTTCGAGCTTTTCTTTAAATCCGTCATCAACTTTTTTATCTTCAATGTCTTCAAATAGGGCATCGAGCAAAATGGCTTGTGTGGATGAAGCCTTGATTTTATTTTCCGCCACATCAGCAAAATGAAACAGATGCCGAAAGCGGTTGAACCAATCCTCTGGCAATTGCGCCACGCTGTTGTCCATCAATTTGACATAGCGACTTTTGCTGCGCAGCGACTTTTTGAGCTCTTTGAGAGAGAGCTCAATGCCCTCAATACTGATATTTAAATTGATGTCAAACCAATCCAAATCCGACGTAATGCCCACACTGATATTGGGCGCACTGGTTCGGACTTTGTATTTTTTGAGATTTTCGCGGCCCAGAATCTCAAATCCCTGCTCAACAAACTCGGGAATGTATTTGAACAACCAGTTCATAGCTCGTGAATCGAGCACGCGCCAGCCGCCGTCTTCCAGTTTTTTGGCGCGCGTGCCGGTCATCACCTCTGCGGCTTTCTCCTCGGCTTCAACATCGCGATGCACCGTGGTTATGCTGGACTCCTCCGATAACACAATGGTTCGGCGCGGATCTTCCCAAGACACTTTCACGGCGCCGTATTGGAACTGCATAAAAATTCGGAGCTGATCCGGTTCTTCTTCCAAAACGATTTGCTTCTTGTTAATCTCGGTCATGGTGGACTGTTGAATATGCTCGGGCAATGGAACTGGCGTTCGTTGCGCCAGTTTCGGATAGACCTCGGTGACAAAGTCTGCGAATTCATTTTTGGGGATACGAATCGGCTCCTTGCTTTTTAGAAAGAGGAGCAGCATTTCCGCATCATCCACATTTTCAACGTTGTAAAGTGTGAGACCGTGTAGCAGATAGGCTGGTTTTCGAGACAGCAAATAAAAATTATTAAAATCGTTGTGCTCAGTGTCGCCCAGGAAAATTCGCGCGTTCAAACTATAGGCGTCATCCGTGGTTTGATAGTCGAATAAAACTTGAGCGGGTTTCTCAGCAAAGCTGACTCGCATTTGCATACCGCTCTGCTGCAACAAAACCAGACTCTCCCTGAGGCATTCAAAAAGCTGGCCCACGTCTTGATTGTATTTTAAATCGACTTCATAAATAGAGTGTTGATAGTAATAGGGACTGAAAGACGTGTTGGTGTTCAGTTTGGACAAAATCCCGAGAGCTCGGAAATCCTGCGGCGAACTCAGGATTTCCGCCAATGACCAGGGTTCAAGATTTTCAAACCGACCGATGCTGCCATCTTTTTTATTGTAAAATTTTTTAGCCGAAAGTTGCCAATTGTATTTATTGGTTTGAAGCACAAAACCGATCTTCCATTTCGGCTCTCTGAGTGTCAAGTCGCCGGAGCGGTTGCCAATCACTCGCTCAAATTCAGCCTTCCAGCTCGCTTGCTTGATAACCGGCGAATCGTCATCGGCGCTGTGCAACATTTCGCGCGCCTTTAGCAACGTTGCGGCCATGTGTTTGCAGTCATCCCAATAGGGACAGTCACAGTCCATTACCCAATAATCATCGTAGATATCGATCGTAACGGTATAGAGGCTCGAACCCTCAACGTGCGCCATCAAAAAGTCTTCGGTAAACTCGAGAATCTGTACCCGGCCTTCTCGAAAATAAGAGAGACCACGAATATAAATCATGTCCGAAAAATAGCTACGAATGTCGGCTATGGTGATGTCAAGGTCTGGAATCATAATATCTTCTCTCAAATATCAAAAATGACTTGAGCTTTCCACTCGTCTTCTTGTTTCACATAAAGTTTGTGATAGGTCACCGCTTTAATCTCAAGCTCGATGTTGTGTTTTTCCGGATTGACGCGCCCGCCCTTGACTTGAGCGGTGATGCTATCCGGCGTCATTTCAATCGACTCGAACTCGACCGGCACAAACAGCTCGGTTTGGAATATCACATTCAACTCGGAAAGCCAGTTAACAAAAAGCTGCTCATCATCATCGCCTTGGGCGGACACGGATTTGCTGATCTCGGAACCAAACTCGCTGTCCGGTGCGATGAGATAAAACATGCCCCAAGCTGCATCAGCAAAAAGCAGCTCACGCGTGGGGCGTTGCAGGCGAAAACCCACATCGGCCGTGTGTTCAAAAATGTCGATATCTTTCATAACGCACCTCAAGTTGCCGCAAACACGCAAAACAGTTAGGTAGCTACTGCGTTCAACGTTGTGGCATGTACTGTTCGAGAAATATCGGACTCGGAATTTACATAGTTTTTTATGGCCGCAACCAAAGTTTCCCAAGTCCAACGCCGCTTTTCATCATCGGTTTCCAACAAGGTTACGCGAAACCCCAAACGCCCGGTACAAAACCCGGTAAGCGGCACCACACAAATGCCGGTGGCTCCGAGCAGATAATAAACAAATCGTTTGTCTACCGCAACATTTTTCACTTTGGTTTCGACCGCTTTGCGAATAGCATGATTTTGTATGGGCAAAAACTGCTGATGATTGAGTACGTCATCTTGAAACAAAATGGACAGATAAAACGAACCTTGTGGCCGATTCACATAAATTTCGTCAACCGATTCAAGAATATCGCACGCTTCGTTGGCGCGGGCTTCGAAGAGACGCCGGCGATGCTCCAAGTGAGGTTCGTAGCGGGGGTCACCCATCACTTTGGGGATGGCGTACTGTGGCAAACTGGTAGAACAGACTTCGAGCCGCTTGGCATTGATTAAACTGTCGATGTAGCGCTTGAAATCAGGATATTTATTCTGATTAAACACTTCAATCCAGCCGCAGCGCGAGCCAGGCCATGGGAACTCTTTGGAAATACCGCGCAAGGCAATGCCGGGCACCTCGCCGATCACCTCGCTCAAATGGCAGGTTTCGGCGCCGTTGTACACGATGTGGGTGTAAATTTCATCGCACATGAGAAAGACGCGGTTCTCCCGAGCAATTTTGACGATTTTTTCCAGAAACTCGCGCGGATAGACTGTGCCGGTGGGATTATCCGGGTTGATGAGCAGAATTCCGGCAATAGAATCGTTATAGTTGACTTTGTTTTCGAGATCGACCAAATCGGGCATCCAGCGGTTTTCCGGATCGAGCTGATAGGTCAAATGCTCATATCCGGAATGCGCTGCTTCGGCAGAAGAATGTGTAGAATACGCCGGAGAAGGACCGATAACGCGGGCTTCGCGTCGCAGCGCGCCAAAAATACGCGCTACGGCATCACCAAGGCCATTGAAAAATACAATATCGTTGGCGGTAATTTGGCAGCCGCCACGTTTATTCACCGCCTCGGCTAAAAATTGGCGCGTCTCGGGAATGCCCTGGGTATTGCAATACCCGTACGTTTCGTCGCGCATGGCCAAATCCGCAATAATGTCCTTAATCCACTGTGGCATGCGCTCACCTTTTTGAATGGGATCGCCAATATTTTCCCAGGTAATTTCAACGCCCAAGTCTTCCATTTCGTGAGCAACGGACACGATTTCGCGAATTTCATAAATGAGTTGTTCAGCACCTTCGTGAACAATTTGTCTGCGCATTTTAAATCTCCTATTAACAAAAAAGGGCGAACATCGAGTCCGCCCTTTGTCTATTACTTATGTTGGACGAACTCAATCAAATGTAATTAGGGATGCGTCATAGTCTGCTACGTTTTCAAATCCCAGCAAATTGAGCAGTGTGCCGGCAATATTGCTCAGTCCGGGATTTTCAACATGTGCCATTTTATATTCGCCCTGGTAATTTTTATCCACAATAATAAATGGTACGGGGTTGATGGTGTGCGCGGTTTTGACCGAACGCTCGCCATTTTTCTCGGTCCACATTTCATCGGAATTGCCGTGATCGGAGGTGACCACCGCGATGCCGTCCAATTCTTCAACAGCTTGGAGCAAACGGCCTACGCATTCATCCACGGTTTCGACAGCTTCGATGGCGGCTGCAACTTTTCCGCTATGGCCCACCATATCGCCATTTGCGAAATTTAAACGCCCAAACTGATATTTGCCGGAGCGCAAAAGCTCAATGGTTTTATCGGTAATCTCGACAGCTTTCATTTTCGGCTTTTTATCAAAAGCAATTTTGTCGGATGGAATTTCAACATACGTTTCCAGCTCTTTGTTGATATAGCCGGAGCGGTTGCCGTTCCAAAAATAGGTCACGTGGCCATATTTTTGCGTTTCTGAAATGGCAAAGCTGGTGACACCGGCCTCGCACAAATACTCTGAAATTGTGCGCTCAATAGACGGCGGATTGACCAGATAATTCTTTGGAATATGCAAATCGCCGTCATATTCCATCATGCCTGCGTACAACACATCGGGAACACGGCCGCGGTCAAATTTGTCAAAGTCTTCTTCGGTAAAGGCGCGGGAAATCTCGATGGCGCGATCACCGCGGAAATTAAAGTTGATGACACAATCGCCATCCTTTATAATTCCCACCGGCTCGTCGTTTTCATCCACAACAACAAATTGGCTGAGATACTGATCGGTGATTTCCGGATCTTCATCATAAAACGTTTGTATCGCTTTTGCAGCGGATTCGAATTTTCGTGCATTGCCATGAACGTGCGTTTCCCAGCCACGCTGCACCACATCCCAGTCCGCTTCGTAGCGATCCATAGTCGTCACCATCCGGCCGCCGCCCGAGGCAATGGCGTAATCAAAATTGTTTTCCTGAGAAATGCTATCGAGCAGCTCTTGGGTCGGACGAATATAATCGAGCGCCGATTTCTCGCCCACATCGCGGCCATCGCACAAGGCGTGAACACGAACTCGCTCGATACCCTCTTTGGCACATTGATTGATCAGCGCAAACAGTTGCTTAAGATTCGAATGTACGTTGCCATCGGATAATAGTCCGAGAAAATGTACGGTGCCACCGACCAGGCCACGTTTGACAATGTCTTTCCAGATATCGGTCTCAAAAATTCTTCTTTCTTTAATTGACAGATCAACCAGCTTGGCGCCTTGGGCAAATACGCGTCCCGCGCCAATCGCATTGTGCCCTACCTCGCTGTTGCCCATATCGTCTTCCGAGGGAAGTCCAACCGCCGGGCCGTGGGCTTTGAGTTTTGCAAACAATTCACTCTTTAACAGTTTGTCCAAAACCGGGGTTTTAGCCATAAATACGGCATTACCTTCGTATTCTTTGCCCAGGCCAATGCCATCCAATATCATAAAAAGTAAGGGGCCCTTGCGGCCGGAAAAACTTTGTAATTTTTTTAATTCTAACGCCATAAAACATATCCAATTTTAGTGGTTCAGCGGTAATTTTAAGTTGTGAATTTAGCCATTTTCACAACAAGTTAAAAGTATTAATTAGGATTTCATGCAAAATTCAGGTTGAATTGCGAATTAGCATTTTTATTTATTTGTAATTGATGCAAATATTTTTATACTTGTTGCTGTTCTAAAAACGAAGAGCATAATAATCTAACCATAAAAAGTGAGGGACACATGAGCAAACTCGACAGCATGCCCATCGAAGAGCTGACCATAAACACCATTCGAACATTGGCTATGGATGCCGTGCAAAAGGCAAATTCTGGCCACCCCGGAACTCCAATGGCGTTGGCGCCAATCGCCTATTTACTATACAAAAAATTCATGCAACATAATCCGGCAAATCCCGATTGGATCAATCGCGACCGCTTTGTTTTGTCCGCGGGACATGCATCCATGCTGCTCTATTCCATTTTGCATTTAAGCGGTTATGGCGTTTCTTTGGAAGATTTGAAACAATTCCGCCAATTACATAGCATTACGCCGGGCCATCCGGAATCTCGCGAAGCCCCGGGCGTAGAGACGACAACTGGCCCGTTGGGACAGGGCATCAGCAACACGGTGGGCATGGCTATTGCCGAGGCACATTTGGCATCCGTTTTCAACAAGGAAGGTTTTAATCTCGTCGACCATTTTACCTATGCAATTTGTGGTGATGGCGATCTTATGGAGGGCGTCTCTCACGAGGCCGCGTCGCTAGCCGGCCATTTGGGGTTGGGCAAACTGATTTGGATTTACGATGACAATCATATCAGCATTGAAGGCAAGACGGATTTGGCGTATTCCGACAATGTGCCCAAACGCTTTGAAGGCTATAACTGGCATGTGATTGATATTGGCGAAAACGCCAATAATCTTGAGGTTATTTCAAATGCGATTAAAGAAGCGCAGAGCGTAACTGACAAGCCGTCTCTCATTGTTGTGCGCTCGCATATTGGCTATGGCGCCCCCAATTTGCAGGATACGCACACAGCGCACGGTGCACCTTTGGGAGAAGAAGAAGTTGCGCAAACCAAAGAGTTTTACGGCTGGCCAACTGACGAGTTCTTTTTAGTTCCGGATAGAGTCAAAGAGCACATGAAAGATGTTGCCGAAAACGGCAAAGCCAAAGAAGAAGAATGGAACCAACTCTTTAAAGAATACAAATCCAAGTTCCCCGAGCTCGCCAAACAGTTAGAAGATGCCATTTCATTCAAATTACCGGACGACTGGGACAGCGACATCCCGGTGTGGACGCCGGATGACGGTGCGCAAGCGACGCGCAATGTTTCCGGAAAAATTATAAACGCCATAGCGCCCAAGGTACCTTATTTGGTTGGCGGCAGTGCGGACCTGGCGCCGTCTACAAAAACCTTGATGAACTTTACCGACTATTTTAATAAAACCGAACATCACAACCGGAACCTTGCCTTTGGCGTTCGCGAGTTTGGTATGGCGGGTGCCAGCTCCGGCATTGCGCTGCACGGCGGATTGCGACCATTTTGCGCCACGTTTTTTGTATTTACCGATTACGCACGTCCGGCCATGCGTCTGGCCGCCTTGATGAAATTGCCGGTCATTTACGTGATGACGCACGACTCGATTGGTGTGGGCGAGGACGGCCCCACGCATCAACCCGTAGAGCATTTGCTGGCCATGCGATCCATCCCCAACATGACGGTTTTTCGTCCCGGTGATGCCAACGAAGTCGCTTATGCGTGGCGTTACGCCATGGCCAAAACCGACGGACCGGTGATTTTGGTGTTAACGCGGCAGGGCATTCCCACGTTTGATCGAGAAAAATTTGCTCCAGCAGAAAATGTGTTAAAAGGCGGTTATGTGCTGGTGAAGGAGAAAGGTAACAAGCCCGATCTCATCCTCATGGGCACGGGTTCGGAGCTGCAGCTTGCCGTAGATGCCCAAGCCAAATTGGCTAAAGAAAACATTGACGCTCGTGTAGTTAGCTTGCCGAGCTGGGAGGTGTTCCGCGCGCAATCCGACGAGTACAAGGAGAGCGTGCTACCCGCGTCGGTCAAAGCGCGGATTTCGGTAGAAGCTGGCATCACCATGGGCTGGCATGAATTTGTTGGTGATGCGGGTCTCTCCGTCGGCATTGATCGATTTGGATCCAGCGGTGCATACAAAGACGTGTTCCCGCATTTTGGCTTTACCGTCGACAACGTGGTCAACACGGCGAAAAAGGTGCTGTAGCGCTGCAATAGAAAATCTATTTTTATCTTCTACTTGCCCGATTCATTAGAGTCGGGCTTTTTTTTGCAAAATCATGTACCAGGTGGGGTTGAGCCATTGATTAAAAACATCATACTTGTCTGAAATAAACGCTTTAATTGATCGAGCGCCAAATTTTTGAATGATATGCACTATTTTGAGATGCAGGTCGCGGTTCCAGAGGGCTTGCGGATGTTCGACTGCATAACCAACGACATCGCGATTAATAAACTTCCAATCAAAATCGGTTTGCTCAAAAAGTTGAATTAATTGAGAAAGCGAAAACAATTCCGGAAAATCTTGGCGCTGTTGCGGTTGCCATTCAAGTACATCTGCAACAATTCGCTTTACCGTTTTTCGTCGCGCCAAGGATAAAAACGGCAGGCTAAAATGTGGATCTAGCAAAACATGCGCGGGCGAAAATTTATTGGGCGTAGAAAGATAAATGACACCGTTTGGTTTGAGCGCGTTGTATAGTTTCGCCAACCAGGTTTCCGGCTCGATTAAATGTTCGATGACATCCAATAAAATGATCGCATCATACTTGGCATGTTTTGGTAAAGACTCGATGAGCGTTACACTCAACTGTTGTGATGTCGCCTCTTGCTGCAAAAATGCCGCTTTTTCAGCATTGGGTTCCAAGGCATCAACCTGCGCTTTAGCGCGTGCGCATTCTAACGCAATTGCGCCGGTACCCGCGCCAAAATCCAGAATACAAGAGACTTGGAGGTCCAGATAATTGGATAATATATAAACGAGCAAGCGCCCGCGCTCGCGTCCAAAGGCTTCGTAATTGCGCCAGAGTTGTGAATTGGGGTTAGACATTCTTCTTTGATCCATTCATAGAAATTAATCTCGCAAAGGCCCAAGACGCCATGGAGAGAGGTTTCCGGCGTTGTGATTTCGTGCAAAAGCTGTTTTGCTATATTCGAGTTGGAAAAACATGGTTTCATTTCCATGATTTGGGAGCCGTGAACGCTGTAAAAGCAAAAAACGAGTTGTATATCACAAAGAAAATTTCCCAAAGAAGGATATGTGGCAAAGCCGGTTTGAATTGGAATTTGGCAGCAAAATAGCTTAATGCCAATATATCCAAAAAGATTTTTGCTGCTAACCCCAGCCACAGTTGGGTTCCGCACATCAAATCAATCAACGGGGTCAACCACAGGAAGACGTTTGTTAAATGATACAGCCCATAGCCCATTTGTTGCCGCAACGAAAAATGTTTTCCCGCAGAAATATGACGCCGTTTTTGCTTGAGAAAAGCTCGGAGATTTTTCGGCCCTTTGGAAGGGACAACGGCATTTGGATCAACAGCATACGTAATGTGCCAATTCGGCAGCTCGGCCATTTGTTGCAGGACAAAATCGTCATCTCCGGAAAGCGAATCCGGTGTGCGTTGGAATCCTCCGATTTTTTCAAACGCCTGTTTCTTGTACGCCAAATTGCGCCCGGTGCAGGTAACGCCATGGCCAAAGCCCATGGTGCCGGCAGCGACAAAAGCGGCGGCCAGGCTGTCGCAAATGAGCAGATCATTCCAAACTGGATGCGTTGCAGTCTGCGGAGAAAATCCTGCCACCAGCCCCGTACGTTGTTGAAAACAGCCCACCATAGCTTTAGCCCATTCCCGTGGCGGAAGGCAATCCGCATCCGTAAACAGTAGAATCTCGCCATGTGCCGAAAAAATTGCAGTTTCCAACGCTGATTTTTTCGAACTTTTGTATTTTTTTGGTACAACATTATTCAAAACGCTCACCTGCGGAGAACGTTGATATTTTTTTAACACAAGTTCGGTAGTATCCGTTGATTGATCATTTACAATAATAATTTGCAATAACTGTTTTGGATACATTTGTGTTAACAGCGCATCAATGCAGGACTCGATATTTTGACTCTCATTGCGAGCCGAAACGATAATGGTAATGAAAGGGAAGGCAGTATTGTTTTGTTGTCTTAATAAACGTGAAAATCCAAAAAAGAGATATCCAACAAAGGCCAAATAGACGACAAAAGCACTGATAAGCAAAAGATAAATATTTGATAAATCGATAGCTATTTCCTTGCGAATAAGAAAAAAAGTATTATCTTTGGGATTTTTTGTAACGAATGCTTTGTTAGACCCGTTATTGTAAAGTTATGCTCAATCGTTTGGCAATATTGAACATATGTCACATAAATCCAAGGGAGAAACATGAATATCGAAAAAGCCAAAACATCGACTAGCCTGAAAATCGGGCTTAACATTTTGATGGGCCTGGCGCTCATCACGGTGGTATTGGTCGGTATAAAATACGCGATAAATAAAAAAAATGAAATAAAAATTGCTGAATTGGAAAAGAACATGTTAGACATGCGATCGGCTATAAATTTGGATAGCATACGTCAATATAATATCCAAAAAGTTATTTCGATTATCGATCAATTCAACACCAAAATGCCGCAGCATCAAAAATACGAAATCGCAGAGGAAGTATATGCCATGGCGCAAAAATATCCCAATCTGAATGTGGACTTGCTGTGCGCCACAATCACGCACGAGAGTGCCGGCACTTGGGATCCCGAGGTGGTTTCACCCGCTGGTGCAATGGGACTGATGCAGGTTATGCCGGCGACAGGCATGTTTGTGTCCGCTTACGAGGATCTCAACTGGACTTCTGCTGAGGAAATCTTGTTTGATCCGATCTACAATATACGAATCGGAAGTCGATATCTGTCGTCGCTCATTGAGCTTTATGATGTGGATGGTGGCCTGGCCGCGTACAATGGTGGAGAATACAGAGCGGCCATGTGGCTGGGGAATGGTAAAAAGAGCGGCATCTTGGCCAAAGAAACCCAGGCGTATGTACCGGCCATCCAACGACTCTATGAAGAATACAAATCGTTCAACATGTAACATGGGGCTGCAAAGCCCCTATTTTTTTTTGCTTGCTTTTTTTACCCTCATTGTCTAATATGATGGCCCAGAAACCAAATATTTTTTAAGGACTCGCGTCATGAAAAAGTTGATTCTCATTTTCCTGACAATGGCTTTAAGCTCGTCTCTATTGTTTTCGCAAAATAAAAGCACTATATCGGTTCACGCAGGGTATCTTGATCCTAAAGATACAGACACGGGTATGACTGTGGGTGCCATGCTGCTTTCCTCATTTGATGAAGCTGTGGATATTGGATTTGGATTTGATGTATTTCAGCGTTCTTATTCACGAGATGCGGAAGTAGCCAATGGCCAAATTGGCGACACCAATACAACAACCAAAGCAACTCAAGTGGATTACCAACGTACAGCCATTCCACTTTATTTGTTGCTTAAGATTAAAATCCCGGCAGTTCGTTCGCGGAATTTTGGCTATTTTGCACGAGCTAATTTAAGTTATCAGTTTCTCATAAGCCAAGAAAAGAATTACGAAGCAAATAAAAGCGAAACGCGGCGTTACAAAGGCTTGGGATGGCAAATTGGCGGTGGTCTTTTTTACAAAGTCGGCTCAAAATCGACCCTGTTTGCCGAAGCGATATACAATACCTGCACGGTGAGTCGCGATGTCAGCCAGGCAGCAGACCAATTACCACTAACAGAACGGGTTAATCTTTCAGGGCCGGGATTACGGGTTGGCGTGGAATTAGAATTAAGGTAAAATGCGGTTTCAACAATCGACATACCGATTTGGATTTGGAGGGGGACTTTCTCCGGTAGTTCGAAATCTTCTTATTGCAAATGGCGCTGTATGGATTGCGCAACTTTTTGCAAATCCCTTTCTGATTGAACATTTTGCCCTACATCCGCTGCAAATCATCGAAGAATTTAAATTCTGGCAGCTCTTTACTTATATGTTTTTGCACGGGGGCTTTTTTCATCTCTTTTTCAACATGTTTGCCTTGTGGATGTTCGGCACCGAAGTTGAACGCGTTCTGGGCTCCGCGGATTTTATGAAATATTACGTTCTAACAGGCATTGGCGGCGGCATGTTTCAACTCGTTATGAATTGGGGCGCTCCTGCCGCTATTTTGGGTGCATCCGGAGCTATTTATGGTGTGTTGGTTGCGTTTGCCGTGCTTTTTCCCAACCGCGTGGTCACCTTGTTATTATTTTTTGTCTTGCCGGTTCAGCTTAAAGCGAAAACTTTGGCCCTTATCTTTGTGGGAATTTCGTTGGTGCTGGGAATACAAAGCCAACTCTTGGGTTCTGTTGACATGGTTGCTCATTTTGCGCATTTGGGCGGCGCTATGGTGGGATTTTTTATTTTACGGGGTCGATACTACTCGCAGCGAGCGATACAGCAAGTTTCGGAATATCAGCAACAACGTCGTGAGAGTCAGGAACGCCAAAAGCGCGACCGCATAAATCGCAAACGTAAAGAGATTGACAAAATATTGGATCGAATTAACGAAGTCGGGTACGAGAATATCAGTCAGGAAGATAAAGAATTTCTCAAAAAAGCAAGCGAATACCTTTCAAAAGAAGACGACATGTAGTGTGCAATGATTAATCTGCTCAACCACTTTTTATTCGTTCTCGGTTTAACTCTTATTAGTATTAGCGCATCCGGTGCTCGCGAAATTATCATTCAGGAACCGGTCACCGATACTCGTTTGGGTACGATCCATTCTATTGATATCGGTAACGACGCTTACGTTTCCGTAGAATCCCTTGCAAAACAGCTTGCCATTCTCACAGAAAAAAACATTCAATCAAAAACTCTAACCCTACATTATAAAGACAACCGCATTATACTCACTGCTTTTAATCCCTTTTTGCGCATCAATTCAACTATGATTCAGATGAGGTCGGATGTTCGCTACCCCAATGGCGAATTCTTTCTCCCTCTTGCCAATTTTACCGGCGCCTTGCGCGCAGCAGGCATTCAAAATTTTCAATTTGATAACCAGGCGAATCGCTTGTATGTGCAAACGTTGGAACCGAATATTGTTAACCTGTCCACAAACAAAAACGAAAAATCGCTCGACCTCGTCCTTGTCACCCTTCCCGAATTTCAATCTGCAACTCTTGATGTTGTTGAAGATAATGAGTGGCTTTATATAAACATAGCTGGTGGCATATTTGATAGCAAAGACAATTTGGCATACGAACCGATACCGGAGATTTTTGAACTTGTACCTGTTCAGCTAAACGAGTCTACTGCAAGACTTTCTGTGCACTTGGCTCCTACGGTTAAATTTTCTGGAATACGTACAACCAGCAAGCCGAATACAATAGTATTAACGTTTGAATTTGTATCAAATGGGCCTGCCATTTTATCCGAACTTGACAAGGAACGAGAAAAGTGGAAAATCGATACAATTATTCTGGATCCGGGACACGGCGGACGTGATCCCGGCGCTGTTGGCCCTGGAGGTATTTACGAAAAGAATATTGTATTAGCGATTGCCAAAGCAACACAAGCCGAAATTGAGCGGCGCATGGATGTAAAGGTTATATTGACACGTGATCGGGATGTTTTCATACCGTTGAAAGGCAGAACCCAAAAGGCAAATGAAGCAGGCGGAAAATTGTTTGTAAGCATTCATGTGGATGCCAATCGTGTCAAAAGCCTTCGCGGCCACACAGTCTATTTTATGGGACCGGCGAAGACGGAGGACGCGAGAGAAGTGGCGCAGTTTGAAAACTCGGTTATTAAATTTGAAGAATCGCAAAATGAATATGACGCGCTGTCAAATGCCGCGTTTATCTTGGCCGCCAATGCGCAAAATTCCTACAACAAAGAAAGCCAGGATTTTGCCGCAATGTTGAACGAAGAGCTCAAGGCCGCTTCGAATCTTAAAGGCTATGGTGTTCGTCAAGCCGGATTTTATGTGCTCTATGGCGCATCAATGCCCAACATTCTGATTGAGACCGGGTTTATGACCAATGCACGTGACCGTCAAAATTTACTCACTTCCTCTTATCAGCAATCATTAGCCAAAGCGATTTGCAACAGCATTATCCGCTTTAAAGAGCGTTATGAAAGCTTGACGTTTTGAAGAGCATAAAACTTGGCGCCTTGCCGGCTTTGGCGTTTTTTCAATTCTTGATTTATATCGTTTATCACAGCCAATTTATTTAACGCCCACTGTGGAGCAATAAGCATTTCCTTTGGCGCCTCTGCTGTCAAGCGCTGGATAACCATATCTTTGGGCAAGCGTTCCAGCACATCACACGTTAGAGCAATATAGTCCGCTTTTTTTAGATCAGCAAATTCTCCATTCCGATACATGTTTTCCAGCGTGGTTTCTTTCAATACCAACATGGGATGAATTTTTATTTCATGCATACCAATATGAGCGAGACGTTCAGCAGTGACCCGAATGTCGTCTCGGCTTTCACCGGGAAGGCCAATCATAATATGCGTGCAAATGCGAACATTTAAAGCTTGCAGCTTTTCGACAGCGCCGAGATAATCTTCATAGGTGTGTCCCCGGTTTAAAATGTTTAGCGTTCTGTTGTGTGAAGACTGCAAACCCAGCTCAACCCAGAGATCAGTTTGCTGGGAAACATCGTTTAGTAAATCGAGAACATTTTTCGAAAGACAATCCGGCCGCGTGGAGATGGAGAGCCCAACTACTCCTTCAAAATCGAGAGCGGCATAGTAATACTCTTGTAACGTTTTGATAGGCGCAAAGGTATTGGTACTGGATTGAAAGTAGGCGAGGTATTTTTTGATATTGAAACGGAAAGATGCCAATTGGATGCCTCGTTGCATTTGTTCGCGGACGCTCAAATTCTCTAGCGAACCCATATCAGAAAAGCTGTCATTTCGACAAAAAATGCAACCTTCTTTGCCAGACTCATCGCAATTGGGGCAGGAAAAGCCAGCATCAAGGCTAATTTTCCAGACTTTTTCACCATATTTTTGCTTTAAAAAGTCCGAGAATTTATAATAGTAATTGCTCATAGCATAAAATAAAAAAAGCCTCTTGCAAAGGCAAGAGGCTCATATTTAAAAATCCCGGCAACG
>CAYPZM010000007.1:0-34810 GCA_964414825.1 uncultured Cytophagia bacterium
ATTTCCGGAGCAACCTACTCGTACGATTGGAATGCTCCCGTCGGAAAACGGCTTGTTGATTTGTCTGTTCAAGGACATGCAGTTGAGCCGTTAAAAACATACTCGGTTGTTATGCCAGATTATGTGTTGTTAGGCGGGAATGATTTTAGCATCGTAAACTCGGCCCAAATTATAGTTGGGCCTGAAAATGCGCCGCTCGATTTTCGGGTTGTATATGATTTTGCAAGAGGGAAAAGATTGGATTACCAAATAGAATCGAGAATTAACATCTTGAATTTGGATAAATGATGTGGTTTCAGGATTGATTCGTCACAGCCCGCCGTATACTTTCCGCCACAACTTTACAAGCAAACGCCCCAATGGTGCTCACATCTCCTTCAATTTCTCCGGTTGACAACACAAATACAATATCCCCATCCAACATAGTATGCGCCGGACGAATGGCTTTGGCCAGACCATCCTGCGCCATTTGCGCCACTTTGGTTGCCGATTGCCGATCTAATAGCGCATTGGTGGCCACCACTGCCAGAGTTGTATTGGAACTGAATGCTATTGGTTCTGATGATTGCTGCAAAAGCTGCAAAGCACTCAAAAATCCATCCCCCGATTTGTTTTTGACCCCTGAAATAATATTGTCTTGCGCGTCGATAATTTCACCAAAGGCATTCACCACAGAAAGCGCACCAACGACAACACCGTTTGCCAAGGAATGAGAAGACATCCCAAGGCCACCGCGCGAGCAGTGCTCCATTCCCAGCAGCTTTCCTACGGTTGCCCCACAGCCGGCGCCGATTGGGCCAGCATCATTATTGTTTTCGCGCGCGTTTTCGCACGCTTTATATCCCATTTCTTTGGTTGGACGTATCGAGGGATCGCCAACCGCCAAATCAAAAATGACTGCTGCGGGTACGATGGGGACGCGTGCCACACCCACGTCAAATCCGACGCCGCGTTCTTCGAGAAATTGCTGTACACCGCCAGCCGCATCCAATCCAAAGGCACTGCCGCCAGTCAGCAAAATCGCATGCACTTTTTCTACAAGGCGGATCGGTTTTAGCAATTCGAGTTCTCGCGTGCCCGGCGCAGAACCGCGTACATCCACAGCGGCAACCGCGGCCTGCTCTGGTATGACGACCGTGCAGCCGGTTCGTGCCTTTGTTAAAAAAAAATGCCCGACTTTAATGCCGGGCACATCACAAATACTGGACACTGTCTATTCGCCCCCATCGGGTTTGAATTTGTTCAACAAATTCATGCGCTTTTTTGTCGGCAATTCTAATATTAAACTTTGATCGCTAAAAAAGAACAGATCGCTAATGGTCAAACCAATTTGTTTACGCAGGGGCTTCCAGTTTTCGCGATAGGATTTACTATCTACCTTGGTGCCCGAATTGTCTTTTTCCACCAAAAATACACGGTCAGGATGAGAGCGATCAATGAGAAACGGGGAATGTGTCGTATAGATGAGCTGATTTTTAAGCGAAAGGTCTTCAAGCACGCGGATCAAGTCTTTTTGCCCTGCCGGATGCAAATGAATGCCCGGCTCATCAATTAAAAAGATATATTCGTTGGAGCGTCCTTCGAAGGTTTGCGAAATAAAATTGACATAGAATGACAAGTACCAGCGAAATCCAAGGCTGCGCGATTCCGGTGTATCCAGCACCGTGGTCGAATCCGCAAAGTCGATATACAAAACCCGTCCGTTAACATTTAATTTAATTTCTATAGAATTTTCCTGAGACCAGACGCGACGAATTTGCTCGGTAATGATCCGGCTTGCTTCCTCTGACGCACGACGGCCGCGGGAGCTGTCTTCAAACAGCAGCTCATAGTCTTCGATGCCGCCAATTTTTAACAGATTTTTTTCCGTAAGAAACGCCGAGCTGTTGGAGATCAAACTGTCATAATCCACCTTGTTTTTAAGCAGCGGAATATTACTAAAATAGGTGATCTTGGGAAGGATTTTGAACATTTGATTCATATTGATCTTCTCTACCTCGCGGTCCCCGATAAAGAGATGAAAATCGGTCAGCTCCGGTGCATCACGCCGGATTTGAAAACTTTCGACCTCTTTGAAGACATCGGAAATATGCACAAGCTTTTGTCGATTGTCTTTGGTAATTCCCGCAAACTCGATGGCAACTTCCGGGCACTTGCCCATGTAGTAATTGTTCGAGTACTGGCACGTTAAACTGCTGTCGAACGGAACATCCGGTCGAAACGACTCGATAGCCTTGAGAATATTGGTTTTACCGCTCTCGTTAGCCCCGATTAAAACATTGATTTTGGAGCTTAAATTAAGAGAGATTTCATAAATCGATTTAAACGCACGTACATAAACACTCTTAATAATCATGAGCTTCCCTTTAGATTCGTGTGTAAGGTGTGACAATCGGAAGGTATCAAATACGGCTCTCACTAACTTTGATGAAATATATTAACTACCATATCCTAAAGCAAGTATTAAATGAACTTTGAAAATCTTTAATGTGGATAACCTTTAACTTTTTATGAAAATTTAAATAATTCATCTTGTAATTAGCGCCGAGTTTCGTAAATTTTAATAGAAAGGGCATGAGAAAACAACTTGTGGATAAGTTGATTTTGTTGCATCGAGGCAACATGGGTGGAGTGAAGAGATTAAGAGCGAATGTGGATAAGTGGCGTGGAGCTTAGGTTGAAAGTGGTTGATAAAATAGAGCTTAAGGTGGTATAGAGGTGTACATGGGGCAATGTGGATAACTCCTATTTTGTGTGGATAAGCTTGAAATCATTCCTTTTGGTTCATTCCACATCTGATGTTACCATATGTTGATATCATGAAATGCGTTTTCAGCGGCGTTCAATATTTTCAATCGATTAGTTGGTCAAAAACAATTGTAATTCGTAGGTGGTAAATATGAGTACACAAATTAATTTTGTTTGGGCAAACATACTGCAGCATATTAAAAAGGAAGTCAATGGAAATAGTTTTGCTACATGGTTCAAACCCATCAAGCCTGCCAAATTGGAAAATAACACGTTGACCATTCAAGTCCCCAGCCAATTTTTTTATGAATGGTTAGAATCGCATTATGGTGACATTATCAACAAAGCAATAAGCCAAGAGCTAGGCCCCGGGCAAAAATTACTTTATTCGGTGATCATGGACTCAACGATTCAGTCCATGCAATTACCATCCATGAAAAAAGCAACACCACAAAAATCAAATTTTCAGTCCAATACCAGCGATCGATTTACCTTTGAAAGTTTTGTTGAGGGTGACTGTAACAAGTTCGCCAAAGCCGCCTCACTTACAGTTGCCAAATCTCCGGGCGGAACCACTTTTAATCCTCTTGTGGTGTACGGCGGTGTGGGTTTGGGAAAAACCCATCTTATCCAGGCCATTGGAAATTACGCCAAAGACAGCACCAGTATCAAACGCGTGTTGTATGTGGACAGCGAACGTTTTACCATGGATTTTATCAATTCGATTCAAAAGAACAAAACCACGGAATTTTCCGATTTGTATCGCAATGTGGATTTGCTCATTGTTGATGATATTCAATTTTTCAGCAAAAAAGAGCGCACCCAGGAAGAATTTTTTCACACCTTTAATGCGTTACATCATAAAGGCAAACAGATCGTGCTCTCTTCGGACCGCTCGCCAAAAGAATTGAATGGAATCGAAGAACGATTGATCTCCCGATTTCAGTGGGGATTGGTCGTGGATATCCAATTGCCGGATTATGAGACAAGGCAAGCCATTTTACAAAAAAAGGCGGAAGAAAATGGTTTGGATTTGCCCGGCGAAATTTTCGAATTTGTTGCAACAAATATTACCTCCAATATTCGCGAGCTCGAGGGAGCGCTGATTCGACTGTTGGCATACGCCTCTTTAAACGGCCAGGATATTACGTTGAGCCTTGCGAAAAAGCTGCTAAAGGACGTATGCATCCCGCAAATGAAGGCGGTCAGTATTGAGTATATTCAAAAAACCACTGCGGAATATTTCAACTTTCCTGATGATATGATGCGAGCCAAAACGCGCAAAAAAGAAATTGCTTTGGCGCGACAGATAGCCATGTATTTGTGCAAATTGTTAACCGATAGTTCTCTGAAGACGATCGGACTGCATTTTGGCGGTCGCGATCACAGCACTGTTATTCACGCCGTTGCTACGGTGGAGCAGTTGATCAAGCAAGGCGGCAAAGTGCGAGAACAAGTGGATGCGATAAAGAACAAAATTGAAATTTCACAACTTTAAAAATTGACTGCAACTGATTATTTTACAGTCAATTCAAGGGCATAATTTGTTTGCAAATTATGTTAATTTTATCTATCTTGATTGTCTTTAAATCGAATACAAGTGTAGGAGGCATGAATGAATCTCACAATCTCCAAAGCCGACTTTTATGAAGCGCTTCATAAAGTCGTTGGAGTCGTTCCGCAAAAAACGACGATTTCTATTTTAACCTGCATTTTAATGGAGCTCAAAGACCGTAAGCTTCAACTTACCGGAACTGATCTGGAAATTTCCGTGTCCCATAGCCTGGATGTCGATAGCGATGATGAAGACACCATTGCTATTCCCGCCAAATTATTGGTCGAGATTGTGAGAGAGCTGCCGGATGTGCCTATTCAAATTATTTCCGAATCCAGCGATAAAATCATTTTACGCACCGAAAAGGGTGAATATAAAATTTCCACCCAGCCGCGCGAAGATTTTCCCAATATTACTGTGGAGGAGAGCGAGCATAATTTTATGATGCCAGCGGACAAGCTGGAGCGTATGACCAACCGTACCATTTTTGCCGTGTCTAACGACGAGCTGCGACCGGCGCTCACCGGCGTCAATGTAGAGCTGGTTGAAGACAATTTGCTGTTTGTTGGCACCGATGGCCATCGTTTGTCCAAGATGGTGCTAAAAAATTTTCCAGCCACCGGCATTAGCGATCACTTAAAAATGATCATTCCAACCAAGGCGCTCAATCTTTTGTTGCGCAGTTTGGATGGTGCAGATGAGGTCAATATTCAGGTTGGCGAAGATCATGTTGTGTTTCGTTTGCAGGATGCCACGATTTATTCAAAATTAATCAACGGCACCTATCCGAATTACGAACGCGTCCTTCCTAAAGACAATGACAAACAGCTTCGAATTAATCGTGAACTGTTAATATCAACTTTGCGTCGTGTGGCTATCTTTTCAAGCTCCCTCACTAACCAGGTGCGGTTTGTTTTAACACCCAATGAAGTGGTCATTCACTCCGAAGACATTGATTTTGGCGCCGAAGCCAAAGAGGCGATTCCGGCAACGTTTTCCGACGAGTGGCTGCAAATCGGGTATAATTCAGCATATTTGTTGGACATTCTTCGACATATGGATAGTGATGAGATCATTTTTAATCTCAAAGACAGTGGCAGTGCCGCGATTATTCAACCTGTTGATCAAGATGATGACGATGAAATTACCATGTTGCTCATGCCCATCCGAATTAGCGAAGAAGAACGCGAAACCGTGTAATCACGGATCGGTTTGGAATTTTCGATGTATTTGAATCGTTTGCTGATTCACAAATTTCGAAATTTACAAAACACCAGCTTGACCTGTTGTCCTCACCAAAACTATCTGTTTGGGGATAATGCCCAGGGAAAAACCAATTTTATTGAAGCCATTTACCTGCTCTGCCTAGCAAAAAGCTTCCGCTCGCGCGAAGAAAATGATCTTGTGCCCCTGAACGACTCGGAATATTTTGTTGAGGGTGAATTTACGAGCGAATCGATTCTGCAACACAGGGTAGCGATTTATTATCATTCCGACCAGGGAAAGCAAATCCATGTTGATGGTAAACGCCTGAATCAATACTCCAAGCTCGTTGGGCTGTTTCCGGTTATCAGTTTATCTGCAGAAGATTACGAAATCACCGCGGGACCCCCTGCACAACGGCGTCGATTTTTTAATATTCTGTTATCGCAAAGCTCAAACCGCTATCTCGATGATCTGAAAGACTATGAAAAAATTTTGAAACAGCGGAATTTGCTGCTTGGTGAATTGGCAATACGTAACTCGTCCGCACAATTGGACGTGTGGACCACTCAGCTTGTGGAATATGGCGACCGTCTAATACAAGCTCGGCTGAAAATGGTGAATGCCCTGAACCCATTTCTGGGCGACTATTACAAGACCATTACGCATCAATCGTCTAGCCTTTCGGTAAGGTATCAGCCCAATGTCAGACTCAAAACAACAACGAGCATTAAAGATCGATTCGAGGCTCAACTGAAACAGGTTCACGAAAAGGAACGGCGGCAAAAAAGAACTCTAGTGGGACCGCATCGAGATGAATTTGTCTTTTTTGTTGGAGATAATGAATTGCGCCGGTTTGGTTCCCAAGGCGAACACAAAAGTGCGCTTGTCAGTCTAAAAGCAGCCGAAGCCCGCGTTCTTTATGATCGAACTGAAGTTCATCCGATTTTGCTGTTGGATGATTTGTATGCCGAACTCGACCGATCCCGAAGTTCTCATGTTATGGATTTGTTTGATACCAGCAATCAGATTTTTGTAACCGGCACCACGCTCGATTATGTTGGAATTCAGCATACTACTCAACAAACCGAAAACGAGTGCACGTTTATGGTAAAAAACGGCGCAATTGAAAGGAGCAACCATGTCGAAAGCGCCTAAACATATTGGTGATTCAATGCAGGGCCTGATTCGTGACCTTGGATTTGAAAAAAAGCTGCACCAAGTGCGGGTCGTGAATCTGTGGCCGGAACTGGTTGGCGAAGCTATTGCCAACGTCGCCCAGGCCGAGCGTGTTAGCGATGGCATCTTGTACGTCAAGGTAAAAAGTATGACCTGGCGCACCGAGCTCTCGTTTCAAAAATCCAACATTATAAAAAAGATTGAGCAACGATTCGGCAAGAACGTAATTAACGATATTCGATTTTTTTGAAAGAAATAGTATGAGCAAAGCGAAAACTCAAGATATTTATGATGCCAGTAAGATTCAGATTCTTAAAGGATTGGATGCTGTTCGCAAACGACCCGCCATGTACATTGGCGATGTGTCGGTACGCGGCCTGCATCATCTCGTCTATGAAGTTGTCGATAACAGTATTGACGAAGCGCTGGCCGGCTACTGTAACGATATTCAAGTGATTATGAACAAAGACGGCAGCGTGATGGTGATAGATAACGGTCGCGGTATTCCTGTGGATTTGCATCCCGAGTACCAACGATCCGCGCTCGAAATTGTAATGACTATGCTGCATGCCGGCGGCAAGTTTGATAAAAAAGCATACAAAGTTTCCGGCGGATTGCACGGCGTTGGCATTTCTGTTGTGAATGCCCTTTCCGAGTGGCTCTGGGTCGAAGTGGCGCGCGATGGCAAGGTATATCGACAAGAATTCCATCGCGGTGTTCCTTCCGGTGACTTGAAGGTCATTGGACGTCGCAAAACAACCGGAACCAAAGTCTGTTTTTCGCCCGATGGCGAGATTTTTCAAAAACGCAAATTCAGCTTTGAAATTCTTTCCGAACGATTGCGAGAGCTCGCATTTTTGAACAAGGATTTGAAAATCGGCATCAAAGATGAGAAACGAAACAAGGAAGAGCTCTTTCGCTACAAAGGTGGCCTGATCGAGTTTGTTGAATATCTTGATCAAAATCGTGACACTATCACCAAAAAGCCCCTCTATATTAGCGATCAAAAAGAGGATATCCCGGTTGAAATTGCTCTTTCCTACACCGACACCTATAATGAAAATACCTATTCCTATGTCAATAATATTCACACCATCGAGGGCGGAAGCCATGTTATTGGCTTTAAAACCGCACTAACTCGCACTCTGAATACCTTTGCTACCAAAAACAAATTGCTCAAGGGCGATGAGCCCTCATTGTCCGGCGAAGATGTGCGCGAGGGCATAACCGCCATCATCAGTATCAAACATCCGGATCCGCAGTTCGAGGGTCAAACCAAAACAAAATTGGGCAACAGCGAAGTTCGCGGAATTGTCGAATCCATTGTGAACGAAGGATTGATCCGCGAGCTCGAAAAAAATATGACCCAAGCGCGCAAAATCATTGACAAGTGCAAACAAGCCGCGCGTTCTCGAGAAGCCGCCCGAAAAGCCAAAGAACTTACCCGACGAAAAACGGCTTTGGAAAGTGAAGGATTGCCCGGAAAATTGGCGGACTGTTCGTTGCGCGATACTGCCCGAACCGAGGTGTTTATTGTGGAGGGTGATTCGGCCGGGGGCAGCGCCAAGCAAGGTCGTGATCGTCGTTTTCAAGCCATTTTGCCGTTGCGTGGAAAAATTCTTAATGTTGAAAAAGCGCGCGTGGATAAAATGCTGGGCAACGAAGAAATTCGAACTATTGTTGCTGCTCTGGGAACCGGCATTGGACGCAACGAATTTGATGTAGAAAAAGTGCGCTACGGCAAAATCATCATTATGACCGATGCGGATGTGGATGGCAGCCATATTCGAACGTTGTTGCTCACGTTCTTTTTCCGACATATGCGCGAGTTGGTCGACCACGGGCATTTATATATTGCCCAACCGCCGCTCTATCGTTACAAAAAAGGCTCACAAGAAACCTATTTGTACGATGAAGATGAGCGCGAAGAGTTGATCAAAAAGCTTTCAAAAAACGGCAATGACAAAGTTGATTTGCAGCGCTACAAAGGTTTGGGTGAAATGAATCCGGAGCAGCTCTGGAAAACCACTATGGACCCGGATAACCGTACGTTGCTGCAAGTTACTATAGATGAGGCCTTTGAAGCGGATCTTATTTTTTCCAAATTGATGGGAGACAAAGTAGAGCCGCGTCGTCAGTTTATTGAAGAAAATGCCAAGTATGTGAAAAATTTGGACATCTAGGACTTGAGGTTTTTTATTCATGACCAATGGAAACGAAAAAATTATACCCGTCCTCATAGAAGAGGAAATGAAAAATTCGTACATCGACTATTCCATGTCGGTTATCGTTTCACGAGCACTTCCCGATATTCGTGATGGACTTAAGCCTGTGCACCGCAGGGTTTTATATGGAATGCTCGATCTCGGCCTGCGACCGAATTCGGCTTATAAAAAGAGCGCGCGTATCGTGGGTGAAGTGCTGGGAAAATATCATCCCCATGGCGATGCGGCCGTGTACGATACCATGGTGCGCATGGTGCAAGAGTTTACCATGCGCTACCCGCTGGTGGATGGCCAGGGAAATTTTGGCTCTGTGGACGGCGACTCGCCCGCGGCCATGCGTTATACGGAAGCGCGATTGGATCCCATTGCCGAAGAAGTTTTAAAAGATATTGAAAAAAACACGGTCAATTTTGTGCCCAATTTTGACGAGTCGCTCAAAGAGCCGTCCGTGCTGCCTTCGCTATTGCCAACGCTTTTGGTAAACGGTGCCTCCGGTATTGCCGTGGGCATGGCGACCAATATTCCTCCGCATAATTTGAACGAAGTGGTTGATGCGCTGGTTGCCCTGATCGCTCGTCCATCCCTCAAGCCGGAGTCGTTAAGAAAACACATTCAAGGCCCGGATTTCCCCACCGGCGCCATGATTTTTGGTGATGAGGGCATAGATGAATATTTTAAAACCGGTCGCGGAAAATTAACCGTGCGCGCCAAAGCCCACATTGAAGAAATGCGTGGCATGCGCGAACGTATTGTGGTGACTGAAATTCCCTACCAAGTAAACAAGGCCACATTGCAAGAAAAAGTGGCGGCGCTGGTTCGCGATAAAAAAATTGAAGGTATTTCCGAAGTTCGTGATGAATCGGACCGAGAAGGCATGCGCATTGTATTTGAATTGCGCAAAGATGCCAATTCCGAAAAGATTTTGAAAAATCTCTACAAATACACACAAATGCAAAACACGTTTGGCGTGATTATGTTGTCGTTGGTAGATGGCCAACCGAAAATATTGGGCATTAAAGAGATTTTGCAAGAATTCCTAAAATTTCGTCACGAGGTCATCCTGCGCCGCACCAAGTTCGAACTGGAAAAGGCGGAACGCCGTGCCCATATACTCGAGGGCTATATCATTGCTCTCGATAATATTGATGAAGTGATCGCTATTATCAAAAAGTCACGTAGCGTGGATTCGGCGCGTAAGAATTTGATGAAACGATTCAAGCTCTCCGAAATTCAAGCCCAAGCCATTCTCGACATGCGCTTGCAGCGGCTAACGGGTTTGGAACGAAAAAAGATCGAAGATGAATATCGCGATCTGCTAAAGCTAATCGAGCGTCTCAAAGCCATTCTGGCCAACAAGGCGTTACGTATGCAAGTGGTAAAAGAAGAGCTTTTGACATTAAAGGAAAAGTATGGCGATGCCCGACGCACACAAATTGTCACCCAACGTGGCAAAAGCAAAAGCATGAAAGAGCTGTTGCAAGAAGATCAGTTTATTATTGCCATTTCATTTCAACACAACATCAAACGATTTTCCATATCCGATTATGAAAACGACAGCGAACTCATCAAAGCATCGGGTACAAGAGATTTTACGGTTGAAACATTCTTATCCTCGAACAGCCATTATCTACTCTTTTTCACCAACAAAGGATATTGCTACCCGTTGCGCACAAGCTTTGTACCCACGGCAAGCTCGGATGGCAGTGGCACGCCTCTCTCGCGCCTTTTAAACCTTCGCAAGGGCGAGGTCATCATCAATACTCTTGAAATTGCCAAATTTGACGAAACCCAATTTGTGATGATGGCTACGCGCCAGGGTCAGGTTAAGCGGATACTTCTCTCCACGCTTGCAAAACCCAAAGAAGGTGGATTTGTGAGCATGTCAATAAAAGGTGATGACGAGATTGTGAGCGCCGTTCTGACCAACGGTGAAAACGAAGTCATTCTTGCCACCGAACATGGTATGGCGATTCGTTTTTCCGAACAAGATGTGCGCGATATGGGCCTGACCGCTGGTGGCGTTCGCGGTATTACCCTAATGAAGGATGACCAAGTCATTACGATGACTCCCATTACCAGCAAAAAGGCCTCCATCTTTACGGTTACCCAGCTTGGATTTGGAAAACGGAGCGAACTCAAAGAGTTTTCCACAATCAAACGAGGCGGCAAAGGCATTATCGCTTATAAAGTAACGGACAAAGTGGGGCTTTTGGTTGCACTGTTGCCCGTGGAAGACAAGGATCAAATCTTTCTCATCACCAAACGTGGCAGAATAAAACGCCAGCGTGCCAAATCGATTAAAAAAATGGGACGCGCAACCCAAGGGAGTGTCATTGCCTCGATTGCTCAAAATGATGTGGTGCAGACGGCCATCTATGCGCCGCAGCAAAAATTTTCAAAATGAATCTTTCCTCTTTGCCGGTCATCTAAAGTGAAATAGTTATACTCTCCAGCGTCTGATATGAGAGACAAAATGACCAAACAAGAGAAAATTGAAATATTTGTATTATATGTTCTTCTGGTGGCCGGCGGAATCTGGCACCTTTTGGGGTGGTTTCAATCCCTTATGCGTGGCTTTGCTGCGCCGTTACTGATGGTTCTTGCCTTGATTTTGTTGTGGAAGCTCTATACAGTCAATTCCGGCAAACCCATTCGAATTTTGTTGTGGGGTCTTGTTGTACTTTGGGGCGGATTCGTTTTTGAAGCAGTGGGTGTTAAAACGGGCTGGATATTTGGAGATTATGCGTATGGCGATGTCTTGTTACCGCAAATCAAGGGGGTTCCTATTGCCATCGGATTTGCCTGGCTTGGTATTCAAATCAGCGCTTTGGGAATGGCGCAATGGCTGGTTCGCAAGTCAATAAATGTCTACCTTTTGGCGGTCATAACCGCGTTTTTGATGGTACTCTTTGATGTGCTCATGGAACCCGCAGCCATTTACCTTGGCTATTGGCGCTGGGCAGATGTACATCCGCCGTTGCAGAATTACATCGCCTGGTTCAGCATTGCGCTGATATTCTCATTTCTGGGCGCGCGTTTGGGACTGTTCAATAAAACGGTGCCGCCATTTGTCCGGCATGCCTATATCGCACAGGGTATTTATTTTTTTCTCATCTTAATAAAGACGGTGACGTTATGAGCAAATACAAAGGTCTATTTATCGCAGCCATCGTCATTTTTTCTTGGGCTGCCTCATTGGTGCTGTTGTTGCAATTGAATGTTCAAGAGTTTCCATGGCTTGTTTTGCCAGGCCTGATGGTGCAAACGTTTTTATATACGGGGATTTTTATCACTGCTCACGATTCCATTCACGGAACTATAGTACCGCGACAACACAAAGTTAACGCCGCCATTGGCAAGTTTTGTTTGTTTGTCTATGCCCTGTTCTCTTATAATAAAGTTCGTGCCAAACATTTTGATCATCATCAATTTCCCGGCACGCTCAAAGATCCCGATTATCACGATGGCGCACACCGCGGCTTTTGGGCCTGGTATCTGCATTTTCTGCTCACTTATATCACCTGGAAACAAATTATCGGCATGGCGATTGTCTTTAATATTTTGCACCATCTGCTCAATGTTCCCATTGCGAATTTGCTGCTCTTTTGGGTGACACCGGCGTTGCTCAGCACATTGCAGTTGTTTTATTTCGGCACCTATTTGCCGCACCGTGAGCCGGCTGGCGGGTACGATAATCCGCACCACGCCAAAAGCAACGACTATTCTGTACTTTTGTCGTTCGTCACGTGTTACCATTTTGGCTATCATTGGGAGCATCACGAATATCCGGGGACGCCATGGTGGAAGTTGCCAACAAAACGTACATAATACATTATATGTGATTTCATTTGCTTTTGATTGCTCTGGCGAATGAATTAATACCTCGCCGTTCTAACAATGTCCCTTCCGCCACATATAAATCGATGAGCGCATTCAGGTAGGCGACCAACGCGCGGGCTTCGTTCAATTGGCTGGCAGTGTAGTCGCGTTGCGCTTGCAGCACAAGATAGTTGATGGATTTACCGACGCGGAATTTTTCCAGTTCGGCATCCAGCCGTTTTTCCTGCAATTCGCGGGTGACGCGCGTAGCCTCGATTTGTTGCCGGGCGCGCAAAATTTCTGCATAGCCGGAACGAATGTCCCATTGCACCAATTTGATCATGTTGTCTATAGCCAGGTTTTGTTGTTCCTGACTGTATTTCGCACGATTTAGCCGCGCTGAAGCAGCTCGATTCGGCACGGGAAGCGTGAAATTTATGCCTGCGACTGCTTGATAAAAGGGACTGCACAAATCAGGATATGAAGCTGGCCCAAACGTTTCCGAGTAAGATGTGCGCCCCAGCGCAATAAACAAATCAAGTTGCGGTAAGAGTCCGTTTTTAGTGCGCGCAATATCGAGCTCGCCTTTTTCCAAAACCAGGCGCGCCTGCTGCAAATCAGCTCGGTAAAGCAAGCCCAGAGAATCGTGAACGGCGACAGCAGCCAATGTATCTTCCGGGAGAAAGGGTACATCTTGGGGGATAATGTGAGTTGACCAAAAGGATTCGGTTTGCGGATTCATCAAATAAAGAAATCGCAAACGTGTTTGCTCGTATTGACTTTTTGCATCGATCAAGTCGATTTTTCGCGCCGCAACTTCTGCTTCAACAGCGGCCAGCTCAAGTTCCGGTAATTTGCCTACGGCTACTCGTTCAAGCGATTCATGCAATTGCTGCTCGGCCAAATCGAGCGACTTTTGTTGAATGGCTGTTTCTTTACCCGCCAGATACAAATTCCAATACGCCTTTTCAATATCAGCCACCGTGTTTTCGGCAATTCCTTTTAATTCATGCCTGGACATTTCCACATCGAGGCGCGCTTTGCGAAGCGTGGCCAAGTTGGCGGCGGTGCCATTGCCGCGCAATAACGATTGGGTGATGGTGAGATCAAATCCTCCGGTAAATTGATCCGTGTAAAGACTTGAAACAGAGCCAGTTATGCCTGCACCCGCGATAATGGTCGTACCTGTGGGGAGCTTCTCGCTGACCTCCACGGAATAATCAAATCGATTGTCATACAAATCCACAGGAATACGTTGCGTTCCCAGGCGCCGCAGCGATTTAACTTGACTGCGTTGGCCTCTGACACGTAGCACTGGATCAAATTGGGCGCGCGATTCTTGGGCATAGGTTTGCACCTGTTGAGGCGTCAATCGCTCGATGGTTACGGTTGGATTATTTTCCAACCCGAATAAAATGGCATCCTGCAAAGTAACATCAAGCGTGTCGGAAGATGGCGGTTTAGCTGGCAGAGAATCAGCCTGTGGAATTCCGTGAGCCAGAATTGCCGAGCACACGAAAACAATTAGAAAAAAATGCCGAGTTTTCTGCCACATTCTATTTTCATAAAGATGATTCACTTTACACCTCGGCCTTTTTAAATCTCAACTTTTGCTCAAAAATCGAATAGATCACCGGGATTAACACCAAGGTGATCAACGTCGAACTCAACAATCCGCCAATAACCACCCGCGCCAGCGGAGCCTGGGTTTCGCCACCCTCTCCCAAACCAAAGGAGAGCGGCAACAGGCCGAGCACCGTGGTCAACGAGGTCATCAGAATCGGGCGCAATCGGCGCGAGCCGGCGAGACGAATGGCATCCAAAAGTTGCATGCCTTCGTTGCGGCGCAGTTGGTTGGTGTAATCGACCAGCAAAATGGCATTGTTCACGACAATTCCCGCCAGCATAATACAGCCGATAAATGCTTGCATGCTGAAAATAGTTTTGGTGAGAATCATGGTCATCACAATGCCAATGAGGCCCATGGGAATCGAAAAGAGCACCACCAGCGGATCGCGAAACGATTCGAATTGTCCGGCCATGACCATATAGACCAAAAAGATCGCCAGAACCAACCCCAGCAGCAATTCTTTAAACGCTTTTTGCTGCTCCTCGTAATCACCGCCAAACAAAATGGAAAAGTCCTTGGGCACGGGCACGGTTCGCAATTCGCGACGAATGTCGCTGATCACCGAACCCATATCTCTGCCGGTAAAATTGGCATCGATGGTAATAATGCGCTCCTGGTCTTTGCGTTCAATGCGCACCGGGCCTTCCTGATGCACTGCCTGCACCACGTTGCGCAAAATGACTGACTCGCCGCGATTGTTGATCGAGGTCAAGTCCAGCAGCTCTTCCAGGTCCATGCGATCTTCTTCGCTCAACCGCACCAAAATGCGGTATTGTTTGCCGCGTTCGCGATAATATGACGCAAATGTGCCTCCCACAGCAGTTTGTAAAGCATCACCAATGCGCGACACGCCTAGACCCAAATCCGCGGCCTTTTGTCGATCGATGCGGATAATCTGTTCGGGGCTGCCTTCCTCGCGGCTAATTTTGGTGTCGGTAATACCGGGAACGTTCTGAATGAGCTGATCCACGCGTTGTGCTAAAAGGTTGGCGGTTTCAAGATCATATCCGCGAATTTCAACTTCCACACTGTTAGAAGACGAGGTACCCATACGTAAGAGAAAAAGCCCCTGGCCTGCGCGAGTGCGAATGGTCACGCCGGGCAATCCGCTCAATTTTTGACGCAAATCGTTAGCAATATCTTCGCTGCTACGGCGGCGTTCGGCGCGCGGTGCCAGCGTAACGCGCACTTCGCCGGTATGCCCACCGCTGGAACGAAATCCGCCACCGCCAATACTAGAATAGATCGAAACCGCTTCCGGCACATGTTCGTTGACAATTTGCTCAACCACTAAAGTGGTCTGATCCACCAGTTCCAGCCGCGAACCAACGGCCATCTCCAGGCTCACGCGCACTTCACCTTCATCCGCAGCGGGCATGAGCTCAACTCCAATGAGTCGAACCAGAAAAACGGAAAACACAAACAGGAACGAGACCGAAATCAGCACAGTTTTTTTATGGCCCAAAGCCCAATCCAATATTTGGGCATATTGTTGCTCGATTTGGAGGAAAACTTTTTCGCTATAAGCATAGATTTTATGCAGCCGACTTTCATTTTGGGTGTGTTCTGTTGTTTGAAATTTTAGAAATTTAAAAGACAACATGGGGATAAGCGTGAGAGCTACAATAAGCGAACAAAGCAGCGAAAAACTGACCACATAAGCCATCTGCTGAAACATAATTCCCGACATGCCGCGTATGAACACAACCGGAAAAAAGACAACAAGCGTGGTGAGCGTACTGGCAATGATGGCCGAGCTTACTTCGGAGGAACCGGTGAGCGCGCTTTGCACCGGTGTTTGTCCGGCCTCTCTGTGCCGATAAATATTTTCCAGCACCACAATGGCGCTGTCCACTAGCATGCCAATGCCGAGAGCGAGCCCGCCAAATGTGATAATGTTCAAGGTAAATCCACCAAAGTACATCAATCCAAATGTGGCGATTATTGATATGGGAATGGCCGTGGCAATGATGGCGGTGCTGGAAACATTTCGCAAAAACAAAAACAAAATAAAAATCGCCAAAATACCGCCCAACATGGTGGAGCGACCAACGTTATTGATGGATTGTTTGATGTATGTGGAGGTGTCAATAATTGGAGTGATTTGAATTTGCGGGATATCACGATTTATGCGTTCAATTTCGGCCTTGACTCCATCGGCCACATTTACCGTGTTGGCGCCGGATTGTTTGTTGATGGAAATGCGCAATGCGGACTGCCCGTTAATGCGCACAATCTGCCGAATCTCTTCCCAGGAATCTTCAACACTCGCCACATCCTGAATCCTGATCGGTACACCTCTGCGCGTGGTAACGACTGTGTTGCGAATTTCATCCAGGCTGTGATATTCGCCTTGAGTGCGCACGAGAATTTCAAAGTTGCCGCGGTCATACAGTCCGGCAGGCACATTGCGGTTTTCGGAACGCAGCGCCGTTAGAATGGCATCGGTGGAAATTCCCAGAGCTTTTAATTGAGCGGCTTTTAAATCAACATGGATCTCGCGATACAAACCGCCTCTAATATCTACGGCCGCCACGCCGGGCACGCGCTCAATGCGGTACTTTATCTGATCTTCAACAATTTGGCGCAAATCCAGCGGATTTAAATCGCTGGAAATTCCGAGATACAGCACGGGAAAAGCGGACAAATCAAATTTACGAATCATGGGACGGTTAATATCTTCGGGGAGTCGGCGGAGGGCCCGGTCAATGCGGTCGCGAATGTCATTTGCCGCCACGTCAAGATCGGTTCCCCAGTTGAACAGCACGCGAACCGAGCTGCGGCCTTCGGTGGAGGTGGATGTGATCTCTTCCACGCCCTGTACGGCCGAAAGCGTTTCCTCAATGGGACGAGACACCGATTCTTCCATTTCTTGCGGGCCGACATTGCCGTATTCGGTACTGACAGATATGGTTGGATAGGTCACTTCCGGCATCAGGTCGATGGACAATCGACTAAATGACACCAGCCCTAGTGTTATGATGATGAGAAAAGCAATCGTCGTAAGAATCGGCCGATTTACCGGACCTTTGGCAAGGTTCATGGCCGTGTCTCCTTTTTGGTGATCGCTTCGTGATTTTGGGGAGTCTCGGCCTTCGGCAGCAACACCGGGCTGCCATCATCTAGTAAATGGTGGCCCAGTGTAACCACCAAACCAACGAGTCGAGGTGAAATAATTTCAGCTTCGAACGGCGTGAGTATTCCACTGAGCACAGGGACATAATGCGCAATGGATTTATCGCGTTGAACCACAAAAACGCCGCGTTCGCCGCTGCGATTCACCAGGGCCGTTGTTGGCACAATTTGCGCGGAATCCTTTTCAGCGATGCGGACATTGACGCGCGCAAACATGCCGGGTTTAAGCAAGGTTTCGCCATTCGTCACTTCAACCTCCATTTGTGCAACGCGAGAGCTTTCCTGCAGCATGGGCGCAATTCGAGACACTGTGCCAAAAAATTGTCTATCGGGAAATGCATCCACCGTAACCACAACGGCTTGGCCGTTTTGAATGCGACCGTAGTCGCGCTCAATAATCGTGGTGCGCACAATAACCGAGTCGATGCCAATAACAGAAACAACCGGCGAATTGGGCGCTAATAGCGCCCCTTCATCCACAAAACGTTCGCCCACAAAACCGGGCTCCGATGCTTTCAGTTGCGTGTAACCGAGGCGAATTTGCGCCGATTTTAATAATGCCTCCCGCTGCTCCACTTGCGCCTGCGCCAGTTGAAAGCGCGATTGCTGTGCCGTAAGATTGGTCACTGCCGCGTCCAATTCCGCTGGCGAGGCAATACCTTTTTCCTGCAAGGATTCGACGCGTACTTTTTCCTGGCTTGCCAGTTCAAATTGGCTGCGTGCTTCGGCAAGGCCGGCTTGGGCAATTTTTGAATTGGCCTCGGCTTCGCGCACAGCTTGTTGGTATTCGGCGTCATCAATACGGGCAATCACTTCGCCGGCGTTCACCCAATCACCAATACGCTTGGTAATGCCAACAATGCGTCCGGAAACCTTGGGTGCCAATAAATATTGATAGCGCGGGTATACCGTGCCGGTATATTCGCGAATTTCTTCAATTCGGCCATAACGCGCGCTGTCCACTTTTACTGCAACCGCAGGACGCGTTGGGCGTCCGGCACTTCCGCTCTCTCCACTAAAAAGGAGTGCATAGATGCGCCATAGCAAAAAACCGGCGAATACAATACCAACGAAAACAAGAGCTTTCTTTTTCATGCAATAATCCTTTGTTAATCATTACATGCGGATATGATGTCCCAATTTTTATTATGGATATGGACTTGAGGGATGCTCGTATTTGGAATTACAACAATATAATCAAACTGGTCTTTATTTAAATAAAATGTTTTTCGTGAACCTGGTGATTGACAATCTTTTACAAGTACTTGTTTGTGCATAAACGTTTCAGCTTTTCACAAGTTCTTGAATGTGTTTAGATTTATTTTCATTACACGATCGCATCCAGTTCTAATGCCGAATTCACAAATAAGATATTGCAATTTTAGCCGTATTCTTCTATCTTGATTGATTCAAACAAAAAAGCCAATTTTATCTTGGTGTTTTTACCAAGTTGCGCGATCATTTATGGAGTATCAAAATGCAATACCCGAACCGGCGCCAATTTTTAAAATCCATTGGTGTAACCGCACTGGCTTCAACGCTGCCGTTGCATCGGTGCAGTACTCAAAAATACCCCAATATTGTAATGATTATGGCGGACGACATCGGCTTTTCCGATATTGGCTGCTACGGAGCCGAAATTAAAACGCCTAACCTGGATCGGTTGGCCGAAAACGGCATTCGGTTTCGACAATTTTACAATATGGCCAAATGCAATCCCACACGATCCAGCTTGCTTACCGGGTTATATAAAGGCGATGAGCGTGCCATTTCATTCGTTTCATTGCTGAACGATGCCGGCTACACCACATTGCAAAGCGGCAAAGAGCATTTTGATGACTGGGTGCCGGAACATTGCCGCACGGAAAAAACATTTCAAAAATCTCTCACCTTTTGGGCCACTACCGAATATTTTGTTCCGCCCAGCGGAAAGTTTGAACGCCCGTTTCGACGTGATGGAGTAGAACTGTCGACCGAGCAAATTAAATCCTACTCGGAGCGTGAACCGTTTTACAAAACCGACATGTTTACCGACAGTGCGCTGAACTGGCTGGATGAAGCCTTGCAACAGAATCAACCGTTTTTCTTGAACCTGCCGTATCATTCGGCGCATTATCCGCTGCAAGCGCGTCCGGAAGATATAGAAAAATATCGCGGAAAATATCGTCGCGGCTGGGATGTGATTCGGCGGGAACGTTTTGAGCGTATGAAAAAGCAGGGTGTAATTTCGCAGGATACCAAGCTGAGCCCGCCGGAAGACAATATCAACAAGTTCCGCGGCCATCCCGGCGGGTTTGAAAAAGAACGCGCCAAGTTTCCGCTGTATCGTCCCTGGGAGTCGTTGACTGAAACAGAAAAGGACGAGTACGATTTGGAGATGGCCGTCTTTGCCGCGATGATCGATCGTATGGATCAAAACATCGGTCGTGTGATACGGCGGCTGGAAGAAAAAGGAGTACTGGACAATACCCTCATTTTATTTATGACCGACAATGGTTCCTGTCCTTACGATAGCAATGTGGATTTTAATATCCCCCCCGGTCCGGCAGAATCGTATCGCTGCTTGCGCCCGGCCTGGGCCAATGTCGGCAATACGCCATTTCGCTATTACACGCAGTACGGCCATGACGGTGGGTGTCATACACATTTTATTGCTCACTGGCCCAAGGTGATTCAGCCCAATCAAATCACCGACCAAGTGGGGCATGTGGTGGATTTGTTCCCCACGTTTCTGGATGTTGCCGGAGTCGACTATCCGCAAGAATACCACGGTCGTCCCACCTTGCCGCTACACGGCCAATCGTTAATGCCCATTTTCCAAACAAAGCAGCGCCAAGAGCCGGAATTTTTCATGTCCGGTTTGGATAAATTTCGCATGTATCGCCGTGGGGATTGGAAAATTGTGCGTGTTAATGATGGCGACTGGGAGTTGTACGATATGGAAAACGATCGTACCGAATTGAATAATGTGGCGGATTCTCGGCCCGAAATTGTTGCAGACCTGGCGCAACATTATGCCGAGTTTATACAAAACCTGCCGGAATAATTCACTTGCCCTCGGCTTCTCCCAAAGGGGTACGAACTTGATTGATATTGTGTTTACTAGCCAAGTGTTTTTATAAATAGTGGGGATTTTGCAATGGAAAATCAACCAAGGCCCCTTGCCTTGTATGGCTTGATTTTTTGTTTAATCATTCTAGCGGGTGGCGGTTTAATCGGAGGTGCCGCGTTTCTTCTCGATCCTACCGGCGGTCTGCTAAAACTATCGCGCGACATTTTGCGGGACTTGCCCATTAACGACTTTATCCTGCCCGGCTTTTTGTTGTTCACCATTATGGGCCTGTTTCCTCTCTTTTTGGTTTATGCGTTGTGGAAGCAGCCGCATTGGCCGTTCATGAATCGGCTTATTGGGCCGCACCCGCTGCACTGGTCCTGGCGTTTTAGCTTGGGATTGGCGATTTTGCTGATTATTTGGATTGATGTTGAATTTCTATTATTCGGCTATCAAGCACCCATTCAAATTGTCATGGGAATTCTCGGTTTTGTCATGATTGGGCTGCTCCTGCTTCGCCGGCTGCGAGATCATTTATCTATCCGCAATATCGAGTGATTCGTTTGCCGAAAAATACCTCTTCGCACGCCTGTTTTCGCCTCCCGAACGTTACCAAAATTTAATGTTCTCGTGATACTTTTGTGATGAATTTAATGTTTTACCCACCAAGTCCATTAAATCTGGTATCATAAAAACAGGAGCATAATCATGAGAGTATATCGTTATCCCCTTTTCATTCTGTTGATCGCCATATTTGCGCTGGTCGGCTGCGAACAGAGCAAGTCTCCGCTTTCCAATCCCGCTGCGCAAACGAACGATGATGCGGCTTTGAGCAAATCTAGTCCCGAAGGAACCATTGTCATTGCAAACCGAGCATCCGGGAGCATTTCGCTCATCGATGTGAACACGGATGTTGTGACGCAAACATTAAACTTGCCGACGGCGGAACACGCTTCCGAGCCCATGTATGTCGTCTACAGCCATTTGAACCGAACCGTGTTTGTTGGCGACCGCGGTAATGACCGGGTGGTTGCATACGATGCGGAAACCTTTGATGTCAAAACCACCATCCCGACTGGAAAAGGTGTCTTTCACATGTGGGCCGACCCGCGCGGCAATCAGCTATGGGTCAATAATGACATTGACAAAACCATCACGGTGATCGATCCCATGTCGTTTGATATGATCACCACAATTCCCATTCCCAAAGATTTGGCAGATATGGGTGGCAAACCGCACGATGTCATTTTGGATCCCATTGGCAAATACGCTTACATCAGTGTGCTGGGATTGCCAGGCAATGACGTGATTGTCCAATATACCACAAAGTTTTTTGTTGAAATTGGTCGCGCCGAGGTGGGCAAAGATCCGCATTTGAGTTTGACGCAAAAAAACAATCTGCTCTATGTGCCCTGTCAAAACAGCGATGCCGTTTTTCTGCTCGATCGGGATACGATGCAGCAAGTGGATGTGCTAATGGTTCCTGGTGCGCACGGCGCTGGCATGCCGCTGCAGGGCAAAACGTTCTATACCACCAACCTGCCAGGCGGCGGGCCGGACGGATTATGGTCCATTGATGTGAGCAGCAACACAATTTTGGCGCATACGGATACGCCTTTTGCCGTGCCGCATAATATTGCGCTTACTCCATTAAGCGAAAAACTATATCTCACACATTCGGGCGGTTCCTCAAACAAGGTGTCGATTTATACGATTCCGGACGGAGAGCAAGTACCGCAACTCAAAGGCAGTGTAGATGTAGGCTTTAATCCATTCGGATTGGCATACGCAAACTAGAAACAGACAAGGGAGAGTGCAAAACTCTCCCTTTCAATTAACTTCCCGTAACCATGCGTTTTTGGCGTTCTTTGCGCCCCGGATTTTTTTCCACAAACAATGGCTCTCCGGTAAAAGGATCTATCTCGGTGTAATACATGACACTGGCCCAGGTGCCCGGCGTTGGCGTAAAAATTTGCACTTGTTCGGGACGGAGGTTGAGCTCGCGGCTGATAAATTGGTGCAGCTTGCGCATATCCTTTTCCGTGGAACCGGGATAAGCGGCAATAAAGTAATAGGTGAGAAATTGTGATTTTCCAGCTTGTTTGTTGAGCCGATCAAATTCTTGCTTAAAGCGTTTCAAAACATCCGGATTGGGCTTGTTCATCAACTGCAGCACATGTTTTTCCGAATGCTCCGGTGCAACTTTTAGCTGACCGGAAACATGGTGCCGCACAATTTCATTCAAATATGTTTCGCCAAATTGTTGATCCTGAAGAACCATATCGTATCGAATCCCCGAGGCCACAAACACCTTTTTCACGCCAGGAATGTGCCGCAACGTTTTTAACAACTTTATTTGTTTTTGGTGCGATGGCTGAAGGGTTTGGCACATGTTCATGCTTAGGCAGCGTTTGTCTGTGCAGGCTCCCAGTTTTAATTTTCGAGCACATTCAAATCCGTACATGTTGGCGGTTGGGCCGCCGACATCGTTTATAATGCCGCGAAACTTGGGATGACGGGTCAGTTCTTTGGCTTCATTTAAAATAGAATCTTGACTTCGTGATTGTACGGTTCGCCCCTGATGCACAGTAATGGCGCAAAAGTTACATTCCCCGTAACATCCACGGTGCGTGTTGATCGAAAACCGAATCGTTTCCAGCGCGCGCACGCTGCCCAGTTGTTCGTAATAGGGGTGCTGCTCGCGTTCAAACGACATGGCGTAAATGTCATCCAACTCGTCCGAGTTCAATGGAAATGCCGGTGGATTTTGCACGAGCCAACGCGTGTCCTGTTTTTGGCTCAAACGCTTTGCGGTTAACGGATCGTTATTATCATAAAATAGCCGAAACGATTTGATGAATGCGAGCTTGTCCCGGCTTGCTGTTTCAAAAGAAGGTAATTCGAGGCAATCCGACTGCGGTTCGGAAACGATGTGACAAACTCCGCGAATGTTGGACACATCATCGTCATTGCGGAGCGCTTTGGCTACTGCCAGCGTTGTCGTTTCCGCCATTCCGTAAATCAGCAGATCTGCCTTGGCATCAAACAAAATGGAGCGTCGGATTTTATTGGACCAATAATCGTAATGCGCCATACGGCGAAGACTGGCCTCAATGCCGCCGAGGACAATGGGTTTGGTGTTTTTAAAAAAACGTCGAATGAGATTGCTGTAAACAATCACCGCGCGGTCCGGACGGCGATTATTGATGCCGCCCGGCGTAAAATCATCGCTTTTGCGGCGTTTTTTTAGAGCCGTGTAATTGGCCACCATGGAATCGACACTGCCGCCGCTGACGCCCCAAAACAATACTGGCTCGCCCAGCCGGGAAATATCGCGGTCGTCATTTACATCCGGCTGCGCGATAATGCCGACCCGAAATCCATGCCGGATCAACCACTTGCCAATTACTGTTGTGCCCATGTAGGGGCTGTCGATATAACTATCACCGGTGACCAGGATAATATCGCAAGTTTCCCAGCCAAGAGCTTCAAGCTCTTTTCGCGTTGTGGGAATGAACATAATTTTAAAAACTACTCCGTGCTAAAAAGAAATACAATCATACGATTGCGCTGGTAATTTGTCCGATTAAAAGTTTGAACAAGTTCATTAATCGGACGAATGTCCTGGTTCCATTTCCCGCACCGGATGGATATCCGGTGCGATCGGTGTTTTTAAAAAGCCACAAGATCGTCCGGGATTTTCATCCCGGACGGGCAATGGACTGGGACATGTGTCCCGAAGCACGAGAACCTAGCCTGTTCCGATGCCTGTCCGGGATCCCAGAAAATCTGATTTACCTCCACAACCAAATCATCAACCAAAAGTTCCAATTATTTAAAATTTCTCCTCGGCTTGGCGAGTCGTTATGGGATTGAATCCTTTTATATCAACTCAGTCTCGCCCGGAATGGCCACAGGCCGCTCCGGAGCATCTCCGAAATACATCACCTCCGGACTCAAATCGAGCTGCGATGCCTGCAACGCCCAGTCCCATTTCAGCTCGCGACCGGTATACGCGCTCAGGCGTCCCATAATGGCGGTTAGTGTGCTTTCCGCAACCTGGCGGCCATCGTTTATCGCATCGCCTTTGCGAATGCTGGCAATCATATCCGCATACTCTTGTACGGCCGGATTTTTCGGTTCGCCTGTGTATTCGTACGGATTGGCTCCTTTGATGATACAATTGCCAAAATCGAGATACGCAGAGCCTTTGGTACCCGACACGCGTTGATCGTTACGATAGGTGAATTGGTCAATCTGCGTACCCATGTATTCGATGCGAACATCGTTAGGATATAAATATTCCACACTAAAATGATCATACACATTGCCGTATTCCGGTGCTGTTCGCGCCTGGCGACCGCCCATGCCCATACATTGGACGGGATGCGAGCCCATAATCCAGTTCATGATGTCCAAATTGTGAACGTGCATTTCAACGATAAAATCGCCGGAAAGCCAGGTCCAGAACAACCACCGGCGGATTTGATACTCCATTTCGGACCATTCATCGCGTTTGTATTTTTCCTCCTCGCGCCACGAGCGCATGGCGCCGCCAGTTCGCACCACCTGGCCGCCAGTAATGTCGCCGATCGCACCGTCATGCAAGCGTTTAATGGTTTCCATAATGGGTTCAAAGCGGCGCATTTGCGTGCCCGCAACAACAGTGAGGCCCTTTTGTTTTGCCAAGTCGGCTGTTTCCAAAACCGAACGTACGCCTACTGGATCTACGGCAATTGGCTTTTCAATGAACACGTGTTTACCCGCCTCCACGGCAGCGCGAAAATGCTGCGGTCGAAAATTGGGTGGCGTGGTCAAAATGATCATATTAACATCGGACTCGAGAACGCGCTTGCAGGCATCAAATCCAACAAACATGGTCTCCGGCGTCACTTTGTAAATTTTCTCAACGGGCAGGTTATGTTTTTTCAAGTTGGTTTTTATGCGCTCCGGTGCCGCATCGAGATGATCTCGGAATAAATCACCCATGGCCACCAACTCGACGCCAGGCGCGGCTTGGGCGCAATCGATAATTCCGGCGCCAGTACCGCGGCCGCCGCAGCCAATCAATCCAACCCGAATTTTATCTGAACCGGCTGCAAACACGCCACCGGTTCCGGCTACCAACGTTGCTGCTGCCGTGGTCTGTATAAAATTACGGCGGGTCATGCTGCTTTCCACATGGGATGTTGAATTTTCCATATTCTCTCCCTAATGATTAAACTGTATGGTTTTCCTTGTCACGCTTTTTTTTAATATAGCAGACAATAACAAAGGTCGCAATAGAATATTTTTATTGCTCCGCTACTTGCCGATTTTCACCTTGCCTTTCAATGCCTGTTAATGTATTATGAGGGGAAGATTCCTTTATAAAACATTTACCCGCGTGTTGAAAACACAAGCCTTAAAACCCAATCACAGGAGGCAAGTATGCAAAACCAGAACGAGCCCGAAAACCAGGTTTCTCGTCGAGGGTTCATCAAAGGCGCGGCTGTTACAACGGCTGCATTTACATTTGTGCCGCGTCATGTTTTGGGCGGTCCCGGTTATCAAGCTCCAAGCGACACATTAAACATTGCCGGTATCGGCGTTGGCGGTATGGGAAAGAACAATCTAAAAAAGTGCGAGGCCGAAAATATAGTTGCTCTCTGTGATGTGGATGATGACTATTCGGCCAAAGTCTATGAAACCTATCCGAATGCCAAGCGCTATACGGACTATCGCCATTTGCTGGAAAAGCAAAAAGATGTCGATGCAATTGTCATCGCCACTCCCGATCACACTCACGCTGTCATCGCTCTGGCGGCCATGCAACTTGGCAAACACGTTTATGTGCAAAAACCGATCACGCATTCGGTTTACGAGGCCCGCATGCTCACCGAGGCGGCCCGCAAATACAACGTGCAAACACAAATGGGTAATCAGGGACATTCCGGCGACGGCACGCGACTGATTTGCGAATGGATTTGGGACGGTGCTATTGGCCCCATCCACGAAGTCCATGCCTGGACTAACCGTCCCGTGTGGCCGCAAGGTGTGCAAGTTGAACGGCCTGCTGAAACGCCGCCGGTTCCCGAAAAACTGAACTGGGATTTATGGCTCGGTCCGGCTCCACAACGGGCCTATCATCCTACCTATTTGCCGGGTCGGTGGCGAGCCTGGTGGGACTTTGGCACCGGTTCGTTGGGCGATCTGGGCTGCCATGTTTTGGATCCCGCATTTTGGGCGTTGAACCTGAAATATCCGGAAAGTGTTGAGGGCTGCATTTCTACCTATTGGGAAGAATTTTGGGAACAGACCATGCCCAAGAATGAAACGTATCCGCAATCGTCAATTGTACGCTATCAATTCCCGCAACGCGGCGATTTGCCGCCGGTCAAATTGACCTGGTGGGATGGCGGATTGATGCCTCCACGTCCCGATGTGTTGGAAGAAGGCCGTAAAATGGGCGACGATGACGGCGGTTTGTTGTTCATCGGCGAAAAGGGTATTTTGATGACCGGCTGTTACGGTATTGGTCCGCGGCTCATTCCCGAAACCAAAATGAAGGAATACACCCTGCCCGAACCGACCCTGGAACGCGTCGAAAGTGGTTCCGAAGGTCATGAGCAGGATTGGGTGCGCGCCTGTAAAGATGGCAAACCGGCCAGCTCCAACTTTGATCATTCCGGTCCTCTCTCGGAAATGGTGCTGATGGGCAATTTGGCCGTGCGTTTTCCGAACAAGCGCTTGTTGTGGGACGGCGAGAATATGCGCGTCACCAACGATGAACAAGCCAACGCCTATGTCCGCCGCGAATATCGCGAGGGATGGACGCTGTAAACTTCAAGCAGGCCAAATGGATGTTTGGCCTGCCTCTTCCTTTGTTTGACTTTTGCATTTGATTTGCCCTCCTGTTTTGCTATATTTGTGAAATTTTTTTCAAATAATGTGATTCTAAAAGTTGAAACCAATCAGACAAATCCTTCTCACACTTGTACTTTCGACTGCCCTGTTTTCGCAATCCGTAAATCTTCCACTGGATCATTGGGGTTATGATTTTTTGCGGCGCATGCAAGCCAAGGGCTTGTTCGACAGCTATGAGCTGCGCGTGCGTCCGGTGCCGCGAAAGCAGCTTGCGGATATAATCGAGGACATCTATCAGCGCGCTTTGGACCAGAACGATCTGCTTTCCAAAGCCGAATGGGGGCAACTGGAGCAGTTGATGAGCGATTTCTCGCATGAGTTCCAAGACCGACCCGCAATACAAACGACTATAACAACGGAACCGCACCTTCTGAACTTTCAGGAGCAAGCGGGAACCGTCTATTTTGATCTTGTGGGACAACAATCGATCATCTCAAATCGCGGCCGGCAGTACGATCCCGAGCAACTTATTTCCGAAACCACGCTCGGCGGTATGTTTCGCGGAAACCTCGGTCAGACGGTTGCCTTTTTTGCCGAGGCGCGCAACACCATGACCCGCGGCGAAGATCGTGACCCCAACGATGAAAATTTTGATCCGTCCGAAGGATCGCCCGTAGTTACATCGGGAGCCAATGTATTTCGCGACCGCGCGACTGCGTATTTTGTTGTGGGAAATCCGTGGCTGCAATTTGAAGCGGGTCGCGATGAATTTGATTGGGGTCCGGCGTATCATGGCGGCATGACCCTCACACGCAACGCGCCGCCAGCGGATATGATTCGTCTGGGTGTTCGATTCAAACCCTTTAAATTTTCCTACATGCACGCCTGGCTGCGTACACCGCTGGGCGCTAAATATCTTGCAGCGCATCGGTTGGATGTGAAACTGCTGCGCGGTTTGTATATCGGCGCTTCCGAAACTGTGGTGTACGGCAACCGCGATGTCGAGCTGGCCTATCTGAATCCGCTGATGCTGTACCATATTGCCGAACACCATTTGGGCGACAAAGATAACAATGCTCTAGCCGTGGATGCCACCTTCACGCGTATTCCCAGTGTTACGTTGTATGGCGAATGGTTTATCGACGATATGACGTCAACCGCAAGCTGGCAAAATTATTTTGGCAACAAGTTCGCTTGGGTGGTTGGAGGCTTGTGGGTCGATCCTCTCAAAGTGCGCAATGTGGACCTGCGATTGGAATACGGTCGCATCAGCCCCTATGTCTATTCGCATGGGGATTCCATCAACATTTATACGCATTACGATAAAATTATTGGCCATTGGCTGGGGCCCAATAGTGATACCTTTTTTCTGGAGCTCGGATGGCAAGTGAGCCGTAATTTTCGTATCGAAGCTTCTGCCGAGTTTATTCGAAAAGGCGAGGGCGAGGCGAATACTATTTCACGGCCCGCGCAAGGTGATCGCAAGGATTTTTTACGCGGCATTCTGGAAAAACGAAATCTTGTGGGCATGCAAATTACCGATCAAATCCGTCGCGATCTGTTTGTCTCGCTTTCATATACCTACCAGGATATTCAGAATCTCGATCTGCAACAAAGCGCGGCTTCGTATGATCATTTGGTGCGGTTTCAACTTTATTTCAACTATTAGGACTCGGAGTGATATTTACTGGAGCGCTTGTCTTACTGGCCGGATGCTATACTATTATTTTAATTTGGGTGACCTTGGGATTATCACGAATTCCTCAAGAGACCGTTGAATTTAAGCCGTTTGTCTCTGTGGTCGTAGCTGCGAGAAATGAACAGGAAAATATTCTTGCACTGCTGCACGCCTTGACCCATCAAGATTACCCGACAGAGAATTACGAAATTATTATTGTTGATGATGCGTCCGAAGACCGGACTCCGGAATTGATGCAGTCCGTACAAGACCGGCGCCTTCGAATGCTGCAAACTCGCGATCGCCATCTCGTACTGTCGCCGAAAAAACATGCCATACAAACCGGAGTGAACGAGGCGCGCGGCGAGATCATTGTGCTGACCGATGCCGATTGCCTGCCGCCATCTGGATGGATTTCCGGAATGGTCAAATTGTTTACACCCGATGTCGGAATGGTTATTGGCTTTTCACCGGCAGAACGGCCCCGGGTGCAACGATTGGCAGATTATTGGTTAGCCATCGATTCCCTGGCCCTGGCTGCGGTTGCTGCCGGAACATCGGGCTGGGGTTACCCAGCCACCTGCAACGGGCGGAACCTGGCCTATCGCAAAAAGGTATACAATGAGGTCGGTGGATTTACGCGCATCAATCATTTTGTCTCCGGCGATGATGACTTGATGCTAAAATTGGTGCAACAAACCGAATGGTCCATCCGTTACGCTTACGATGCGGAATTGGCCGTGCCTACCCAAGGGGCAAAAAATGCCAAGCAGTTTACGCATCAACGTTTGCGGCATGCGTCCAAAGGCTTTTTTTACGAGTATAAAAAGATCATCGCACTGGTACTGGTATATCTCTACAACGTGCTCTTGTTTCTTTCGGTGCCGTTTGCAATGTTGTCGTGGATTTCCTGGACCGTACCGCTGCTCTTTCTTTTGCTCAAATTTGCATTCGAATTTAATTTACTATTCCGATTTGCACGTCGTATGAATCGAGTATATTTTTTAAGAATATTCCCCATCGCCGAACTGTTGCATGTGCCCTATGTCGTGATTTTCGGCGTGCTGGGCCCCTTGAAAAAATTCAAGTGGAAAGATTCCTGATGAGCGACGATATTTAGCCAAGGGCGCAAAAGCAAATAATGAATTTTGAATCTTTTAGAAATATTTCAAAAAATACGTTTTGGCAGCATATCAGCACATAAAAATCTTTCCCCGGACAAATCTAGATAGGTCGTAATCAAGTATGTTGATACTCTTCGAGTTATAAAGATTTTGTGGTCTTGGATTTTTTGAAATGACAAGGGAATGCAAATTATGATCGAATTATTGGACAGATTGGACACTACACTTTTTTTTATAATAAATCGAGATTTGCAAAATAAGATCTTTGATTGGTTTATGCCCGCTGTGACCAATAAAGAAAACTGGTACCCGCTTTTTCTGATTATTATTGTAGGGTTGTTGTGGAAAGGAGGGAAAAAAGGACGAATTGCCGTCGCATTGCTCATCCCGGTGATTGTGCTGAGTGACCAAATCTCGGCCTCGCTTATCAAACCCTTTTTTGACCGCGTGCGCCCTTGCGAAGCCATGCGAGATTTAGAGATGGTTAATATGCTCATCGGCCTAAAAACATCACCTTCCTTTCCATCATCGCACGCGGCAAACAGTTTTGCTGCAGCTACGTTTTTTGGCCATTATTATCCACGATTTCAATGGCTCTATTTCGCCATTGCCACTATAATTGCGTACTCGCGTGTCTATGTTGGCGTTCACTATCCTTTGGATGTCTTAGCTGGCGCATTGTTAGGCGTCGGCTGTGCGTTTGCTGTTTATTTTACCTACGATTCATTGGCCAAAGGAAACGCTCGCATCGCATCCTAAGAATTCGAAAAACAACGCCTTGATCCTTTGCAAAATTATTTTAATATTAGAGGAATAGAGATTTATTGCCTTGTGTTAGACAAGTTGTCTAATATTTGTCTAAAGATGTGTGCGATATTTGTAAATGCTTTACAAAAATGAAATCCACAGACCATGAATAAGCGAGAAACAACTGTATTTGCCACCGTCCCCATGCAAGATGTAGGGCCGATTAAAATCACCGGTCCCATTGTAAATGACGAGGTTTTGGTTCCCATGGCAACCTATGAATATCCGGTTTGGCCTTCAACCGGGCGCGGTGCTCGCGTTTCCATGCAATGCGCTGGTATTAATGCGGTTATTGTGGATGAGCGCATGTCTCGCTCTATTGTTGTGCAGGCCCCCAATGCCGAACACGCTACACGTGTGATGCTCCATGTGCGCTCGCGTTTGGACGAAATTACTCAAGTGACTCAGAGCACCAGCCGTTTTGCCCGTTTTAAGGATATACATTTTCAAATTGTCGGCAAGTTGCTCTATGTACGATTGGAAATGGACACCGGTGATGCGTCGGGCCACAATATGGTCACCAAGGCTGCGGATGCTCTGATGAATTGGATGTTGCAAGAGTATTCCGATCTCGATTATGTAAGCGTTTCCGGCAATTTTTGTACGGATAAAAAAGTTTCCGCCGTTAACGGAATCCTGGGGCGCGGCAAAAATGTCATAGCCGAAATGATAATCCCTGAAAAAATTTGCAAACGCTTTTTAAAAACCACGCCCGACAAGATTGTTGATATCAATATAAAAAAGAATCTGTACGGTTCGATAATGGCAGGTAGCGTGCGCTCGGCAAACGCCCATTTTGCCAATATGCTGCTGGCATTTTATCTGGCAACCGGGCAAGATGCCGCAAATATCGTTGAAGGCTCACAAGGATTTGTAAACGCGGAACTGTCCGGGCTGGACCTCTATTTTGCCGTCACTTTACCCAATTTGATTGTGGGAACGGTAGGCGCTGGTAAAGGCTTGCCGTTTGTTGAAGAAAATTTGACAAAAATGGGCTGCAGAGATGAGCGCCAGCCCGGTGAAAATGCGCGTCGACTTGCCGTAATTGCCTCAGCAACAGTGCTTTGTGGCGAATTGTCATTGCTTGCCGCCCTGACCAATCCCGGCGAGCTCATGCATGCTCACGAAGCGCTGGAGAGGTCGTGATGGATCATTTAACCAACGATCGAAAAATTCAGCATATCGATATCATCAATTCCGATGAAAAGGTGGATCGCCGTAAAAATTATTGGGATGTTATCCATCTGCGCCATCGTGCTTTGCCGGAGCTCGATTTAAAGCAAGTCGATACTGCCACAACATTTATGGGAAAAGAACTCGGCTTTCCTCTGCTTATTTCTTCCATGACCGGCGGTTCGCAAGAGGTTGTGCAAAATATAAACAAAAATTTGGCCATCGCTGCAGAAGCAACCGGCGTTGCCTTGGGCGTAGGCTCGCAACGCGTTATGTTTACGCATCCGGAAGCTCGTGAAAGTTTTGCTATTCGAAAATATGCCGCATCCACCTTGTTATTTGGAAATCTGGGCGCTGTACAACTCAATTATGAATTTGGCCTCGAACATTGCCGCACTGCCATAGAAACCGTTGGCGCGGATGCGCTTTATTTTCATCTAAATCCCCTGCAAGAAGCCGTGCAACCGGAGGGTGATACCAATTTTTCGGCGCTTGCTGAAAAAATCGGTGCCATTGCAGCCTCTTTGCAGCAACCGGTTATCGTTAAGGAAGTCGGCGCGGGAATTGCCCTGGCGGACGCCTCAATTTTAGCCGACAATGGCATTCGGTTTGTGGATGTTGCCGGTAGCGGCGGGACGTCGTGGAGTCGCATCGAAAACTTTCGCCGAGAAGACAAGCAAGATGATCTCGGATTGTTTTTCCAGGATTGGGGAAATCCCACTCCAGCCGCGCTGCGCGAGCTGCAGCCTTTGCGCAACACATTGACTTTTGTGGCCTCTGGCGGAATTCGCAGCGGAATTGATATGGCCAAAGCAGTCATTTTGGGTGCTTCGTTATGCGGCATGGCCAAGCCCTTTTTAAAACCGGCCATGGAATCTCCGGACGCGGTTATCCATGTGATTTCCCGAATCAAGCGAGAATTTACCATAGCGATGTTTCTGCTGGGCGTGCAAACCGTCAAACAGTTGCAGTTTAACGAATCACTTATGTGGAATCCACAATTTTCACTTTTTGCTTAAGGAACTGCTCATGCAAGTAGGTATAGAATCAATCAGCATGTATGCGTCAAGTTATTATCTTGATCTCAAGACATTAGCCGAACATTTGAACCAAGATGTTGATAAATTTTATATTGGAATCGGACAGGAACGCATGTCCGTTCCGCCGCCGGATGAAGATGTGGTGACTCTGGCAGCGAATGCCACAGCGCAAGCCCTTGAAGGCGTTGATGTTTCGCAAGTCGATACCTTGATGTTTGCCACAGAATCCGGCATCGACCAATCCAAGGCTGCTGGCGTTTATGTCCACAGTTTGTTAAATTTGCCGAAAAATATTCGCGCTTTTGAGCTAAAACAAGCATGCTACAGCGGCGCCGGCGGGTTGGCCATGGCGCTACCGTATCTTCTATTGCACCCGGATCGCAAGGTGATCATTGTGGCCTCGGATGTGGCACGCTACGGCCTGGGCACAACGGGCGAGCCCACACAGGGTGCCGGTGCGGTGGCCATGGTGCTTTCCACCGACCCCAAAGTTATGACGTTTGATTTGAACAGCGGTTTGTACACCGATGATGTGATGGATTTTTGGCGTCCCAATTATCGAGATGAAGCGTTAGTCGATGGCAAGTATTCCATTAAAATGTACCACCGCGCATTAAAAGCCGCATGGGAGCAGTACGTCAGCATTACCAACCACACTTTTGATGATTTTTATCGTTTTACCTATCATTTGCCATTTACCAAAATGGGCGAAAAAGCGCATCAATTCCTGGTGCGTTCGGCAACGGATCGTCAACTTTCCGATGAAGAATTTCACGCGCAAATTGATGATGCCGCGGTTTATCAACGTTATATTGGCAACACGTATGCGGCTTCTGTATTTTTGGCGCTGCAATCGTTGATTGATGTGTCCAAAGAAGATCTGGCCGGAAAACGAGTCGGTTTGTTCAGCTATGGCTCCGGCAGTGTGGGCGAGTTTTTTACCGGTGTTGTGCAGCCGGGATATAAAAACTTTATACCGTCGGAATTGCACAAGAACGCGCTAAATCGGCGAGTGGAACTGGATTACCAGGCCTACAAGGAGTTTTACATCTATAAATCCGAAATGCCCACAGATGGCAGCAAAGTCGTGACACCCAAGCACAATACCGGAAAGTTCCGTTTTGCCGGCTTGGATGCCCACAAACGCATCTACGAGGTTGTAGCGTGAGAGCCATTGCTCCCGGAAAAATTATTCTCAGCGGCGAGCACTCGGTCGTATACGGCAATCCTGCGTTGGTGATGGCGGTAAATAGATTTGCCGAAACCACTATTACCGACAATTCGGATTCACGGATCAATTTTCAACTGTTAGATTTTGATGCCAACAGCTCCATTACCCTCCAAGCTCTGCGCGAATTAAAACTGCGTTTGAAACGCAATTATGATCTATTCCTTAGTGGCGAAATGGGAATCCGCGAAGTGTTGAAAAAGCCGTTTCACTTGTTCGAATTTTTATTTATCACATTTTTGGACGGGGTGCAGCTCAAGCTGGACAGCGGCGTCAATATTCGTTTGCGATCCGACATTCCGATCGGCAGCGGCATGGGCTCTTCCGCCGCAACGCTGTTGAGTGTTTTAAAAGGGTTGACGGAATAT
>CAYPZM010000008.1:0-2547 GCA_964414825.1 uncultured Cytophagia bacterium
AATACCAGCGATATACTTTTGTTCCCGCGAGAGTTGAAAGCTTTTATAAGCCAAAGATGCGCCGTAGTAAAACGCATAATCCAGGTTGTCGGGATGTTCGTTGCGCAGCGAGTCGCTCAATTCCGCGGCAATTTCCAATTCTTGCATAAATTGCTCGCGCCAACGCTGCGTTTCAAAATCCATCATGCGCGATTGAAGAACGGAAGCTTTAAAAAAATGAGGGGCGGGATCCGATGGGAATTTCTGTTGATAGTAATCAAATAACTGTAACGATTTTTCATACTTTTCCAAAATGCCGAGCTCGAGTCCGCGTTCGATTTCTGCTTCGGGCATTTGCGAAAAGATCGAGGTTGATAACAAAAGGATAAACAGAGGGATATATTTTAATGTATGCATAAAAAAAGCCCACCGAACAGGCAGGCCAAACACGCTCAAAGCTTTATAGGGTCTCGTTAATTTAGGATATAATACATCGGATCTTGGTTAACGCCATCTTTAATCACTTCGTAATGCAAATGCGGGCCGGTTGAACGTCCCGTATCACCCACTGTGCCAATGGTGGTGAATCGCGACACTTTTTCGCCCACGCTCACATTGATGTTTTTTAAATGTGCATATAGAGTCTTGATCCCGTTTCCGTGATCAATTACAATTTGACGTCCATAACTTTGATTGGGCTTGTATTTCAAAACAACTGTTTCAACAGTGCCGTCTGCGGGAGCTTGTATGGGAGTGCCACGAGCGGCGGAGATATCGATTCCGTCGTGGAATTGTTTTTGTTGCGTGAGTGGGTGGGTTCTCCAGCCAAAGCCATCAGTAAAGCGGCCCACAGCTACTGGCTTGATGGATGGAATGTGTTTCCATTTCAAGTCGTTTTCTTTATAATTATCAACAATATCAATTCGGCTTTGCGACATAAATTCCATTCGGCTGCCCAAATCGTCCAGCAGCTTTTTGACTCGAATGGCATTGTTAAGCGCTTCATCCGCAGAGTTCTGATACAGGGCGAATGTTTCATTAGCCAAGCCACCGCGTCCTAACTTGCGTTCATCTTCGGAATAGTCGCTCATATCAACAAAAACACGCAAGTCGCGGTCGGTTTTTTCTATAAATTCAACTTTGTTTTCAATTCCCTCCAACTTTCCTTCCATTTCGGCAAGCATGGTTTTAAGTTGGGAATTGGTTTTTTTGAGTGTGGCAACTTTGGCATCATGGAAGAAATTGGTGAAAATGGACAAGGTTAAGAAAACGAAAAATAGGCAAACAGCTACAAAGCTAACGAGGAGTAACGATATCTTCTTCCATCCTAAACTGTATTCTTTTGCTTCCGAGCCCCCTGTTGAAAAGTAGATCAGCTTCAAGCGTTTTCCGTGCATAATTTTCCTTTAGTTTTTGATATTAGATGCATTTCCGAAGATGTTTCACCTCTTTGACACTATCCTCATCTTAATAACATGGTAGGTGTATATAACGAGTTAGGTGGGCTTGTTTTTTGTCATAGTCGATTTAAATATATTAACTTATATGTGGATTGTCAAGTAAAAAATATGGATGTCCATTTCACATTATCTTTACCAAATCTTGTCAAAATGTAGCAATTACCCTAAATATTTGCGTAAGATCTTACTGCGACTATTATGGCGCAAGCGCTGAATAGCTTTTTCTTTAATTTGCCGGACCCTCTCTCGTGTAAGCTGGAAGGTTTCGCCTATCTCCTCCAGAGTTAGCGGGTGCTCACAACCAATGCCAAAATAAAGCCTTACTACTTTAGCTTCGCGTTGCGTTAGAGTTGATAGAATTCGTTCAATTTCGATCAACATGGATTCTTTTATGAGCTGAGTTTCCGGGGAAGGTTCATCGCTGCTTTCTAACAAGTCGAGAAGACGATTTTCTTCATCCACTGAAAATGGAGCGTCGAGAGATAAATGTGAGGAAGAATTATTTAACGCGTCAATCACGTCAGAAGGTTGAATCTTTAATTCTTTGGCGATTTCTTGCGTTGAGGGTTCCCTCTGATACACCTGCTCTAACTCGCCAAAAATCTTTTCAATTTTATTCAATGTCCCGATACGGTTGAGTGGAAGTCGAACGATGCGAGATTGTTCAGCCAATGCCTGCAATATCGACTGCCGAACCCACCACACCGCATAGGAAATGAATTTGAAACCGCGCGTTTCGTCAAATCGTGTAGCCGCCTTTAAAAGTCCCAAATTGCCGGCATTTATGAGATCACCCAATGACAAGCCTTGATTTTGGTACTGCTTGGCAATGCTCACCACAAAGCGCAAATTGGACTTTGTTAGCTTGTCCAGCGAAGCCTGGTCACCCTCTTTGATACGTTTTGCACAAGCTATTTCCTCATCTGGCGTTAACAAGGGAACATTGCTGATCTCTTGCAAGTACTTGTCTATTGAGGGTTCAATGTTGTTTTTTTGAGGAAATAAAGACGCCACAGATACGACCTCATAGCTTGAGGCAGGTTTCCACACGATTGTAGATTATCTTGAATTCGTTTGGTTCAATTTAGAAAATATTGAATCAATGTCA
>CAYPZM010000008.1:2557-32678 GCA_964414825.1 uncultured Cytophagia bacterium
GCAGGAGCTGAATAAAAATTATGTTAGAAAAAAGTAGGTGCGGCCAGGATATTAAACCGTGCCATTTTGAAAAAACACTTGATTTTTTGCTCATAATTATTGAACTTGTGGGTAAGAAAGGATAACAGGATCATGAAAATACGCCATTTTATAATCTTCACTTTTGTCGTTTTTGTATTCTATTCTTTGGGATTTGGCGGTGCCGTATTAAAAGACTTCCGCGCCGAGCCCGGGCTAAATCAGGTGGAGCTCAAGTGGATTGTGACAGCAGAATCCGGTTTGCGTGGATACAGGATACAACGCAGCATGGATGGTGCAACCTATCAAAAAATTGGATTTGTTGCTGCTGAAGGGGTAGAGTCCGGTGATAAAACCTATAAATTCGTCGATAAATCCGTGTTCAAATCCGATGGCAGAACGTTTCACTACCAAATACAGTTTGTGAATCAAGATGGTTCTGTAGATGATTATGAAAAAACGGTAGCAGTAACACCACAAATTTCATCAACACGGCATACCTGGGGAAGTCTAAAAGCGATGTTTCGCTAAATGTAATTGCCATTCTTAACGAACATTTAATCATTCAAATATAACAGCTCCTCAATTTTTCTTTCCATATCCAAAAAGCGATTGTTCAATCGGTCGCTGGCATTTTTTGTATTATTGATATGAAGCATCAACGTATTTAATTCTTTTGACAACTCGGAAGAGAGTGTACGCAACCCATTCATGTGCTGCAAAATGCGGGCGGCGGTTTTCTCCAGTCTTTGGTTGTAAAGCCCTGTTAATAATAGCCGCAAAAAATAAAAAAACGTGTTTGGAGACACCATTAATACATTATGTCGCTCGCTCTCGCGAATAATAAAGTCGTTGGTAATAATTTCATAATACAGCGTTTCGGATGGAACATACAAAACCACAAAATCGAGTGTGCCCTCGGCTGGAACAATATATTTGCTGCTCACGCTCGCAATGTGCTTTTTAATGTCTCGGAAAAATTCTTTTTTGTACATGGCAACAAGCTCTTCTTTGGGTGCGTGGTGCGCTTTTTGATAATTTTCCATCGGAAACTTGGCATCAATCGGAATCTTGCCGTGCTCCAAAACGACCAGCGCATCCACCGTATAACCGCTTTGAAAGCGATGCTGAAGCCGAAGCGACGATTGTGGCAGCACACTAAAAAGTATTTCGGTCATTAACTGTTCTCCCAGTTTGCCGCGCAGTTTGGGAGAACGAAAAAAATGCTGGAAATCACGCATTTGCTGGCCCACTTCATGGACCAATCCAAGATCTTTATTTAAAAGACGCAGTAATTGTGCGGTGTTATCCAAGCGTTGGTTGATTGATGCGTTGGTTCGAGATAGCTGCTTGTTTAGCAGATCAGAGTTGCGATCCATGCCGCTGCGAATATCGCCAAGCCATTGCGAAAGCACGGACCAACTGTCACGGTCGCTGCTGCTTTTGAGCAATTGCGCAAATTTTTGGTACATTATAAACAATAGCAATAAAATCAGCAAAAACAGAACTGATGAAACGACGATAAAGAGAGTAAAGTTTTCCATAGGATGTCCTTGTAGGCTTTATAGCTGCTTCATGTGAAAATACATAATCTTTGCGACGAAAGTCAATAAATTGACAAAAAAGTTGAGCATTTTATGAAACGTTTCAAGGCCGATCCATCCCGGTTTAAATTAGAGCAACTCGAGTCAAACGCCAAAAAGATTTTTGCAGTGGCAGGAGGCAAGGGTGGTGTGGGAAAAACCGTCATTAGCGCAGCTTTGGGCGTTGCCCTGGCGGAAAAAGGCTCTCGAACTGTGGTGATTGATGCCGATTTTGGCGGTGCCAATCTGCATCAGGCATTTGGTATTTTAATGCCACCGGTGAGCATTCGTGATTTTGTGCGCAATTATGATAATGATTTGAATGATTTGTTGCTCGACACCGCAATTCCCAACTTGTTTCTGCTGGCCGGCTGCTCCGGAACGCTTGGTCTGGGAAGCATCAAATACTCGATAAAACAAAAAATATTAAGGCAATTGCAGTATGTGGATGCGGATTATATTATTCTGGATTTAGGTGCCGGTACCGCGTTCGATCAACTCGACTTTTTTAATTATGCGGATTTTGGCCTGGTGGTCATTACTCCGGAACCTTTGGCCATCCAGGATGGCTATAATTTTATCAAACTGTGCCTATATCGCAAACTGTTTCGAACGTTTCGCTTTTCCCCCGAAGTGAATAACTTGCTCAAAGAGCTCTTTGCGGTGCCGGATATTGATGCGGCAAAAATATTTGACAAAGTAAAACATTTTATTCAAACATTAGACGATTTTAGCGCTGAGCGCTGGAAAATGGTGGTAAATGCTGTAAAACCTACGATCGTTAGCAATATGGTCGAGTGCGAGCAAGATCTTATCGAATGCTCTGCCATTCAAATTGCGGCCAAGGATATACTAAACATAGGGATACAACATAAATGCTGCATTCGTTACGATGATGAGTTGCGTCGCGCCGTAAAAATGATGCGGCCCGATTTGCTCCTGCCACAAGACGGTATTGCTGCCAACGATGTGCGGCAACTCGTGAACACTATCTTTGGCGTCCAAAACGAGAATGGCAAACAAAAGCATTACAAGATTAACAAAACGACGGTTGAATCGGATCAAAACATTATTTGTTCGATAAATTGTTCATTGTGGAATCAATGTTCGGCGCAGCGGGGTGGATATCCGTGCCGCATAAAGGCAGTTGGATATATTCACCAGCGCGCTTGATCGATTTGCCTTAAAAATTCTTCTTTCCTAATAGAAAGAATTTAGCTATTTTCCGAAAACGCTGAGTAAATGAGAGAATAACGATGTCTGTTCGAGTTGAAACTCCATATATCTGCCATATATTTGTGTGTACGCACATGCGTGGTGGCGAGCGCAAGTCGTGCGGCGATGAAGAGGGTGTAGAGCTTCGCGCCGTGCTAAAATCCGAGGTGGCCAGCCGGGGATGGAAAAAGTGGGTTCGTGTGTCTCAAAGTGGCTGTTTGGGGCAATGCGAACAAGGTTCAAATGTTATGATCTATCCGCAAGCCATCTGGTACAAAATGACGACTTTGGATGATGTGGATACGATTTTGCACTCTATCCAATCTATCCTCGAAGAATCTCTAGAACATTCGCTGTCCCAATAATCCAATGCGGCTATTAAAACGTGTACTGATTTTTTTCTCGTCTTGTGCCTCAAAGTGACATGGGGTGGGATCGCCTGGCAAACTTTATTGGAGGCGTTTTCATAGGTGCATGCCTGGGTTTGGGATTGGCTATTTGGCGCGTAGTGTTAAGCGATAGCCACAAACGTGCCCAAAAATTATAGAGATAAGCGAATTTCTATATTTCACATGCCTGCTTGACTTTTCACGCTAATTGTTTTCGCCTCTTTGTGCAACAGTTGCAAACTGCATCAAAAAGCCTGCTATGCCCAAACCCAAATCCCCCAAGTATACGTTATGCGCAAATTCAGAAAAGGCCAATCCGGCCACGCGGCTTACGACTGGCGCAGCACATGTATAAAAGTGCTAATGCCTTTGAGCGTGGCCGTCAAGGTAATGATTGATTCATTAAGCGGATATTTTATGGTCTGTTGCAGAGTCTTCCCCAGCTCGGCGCTTTCATGCACAAGGTCAATAATGCGATCCACTTCAACGGCTAAATTTTCGGCTCGATACCTGAGCATGCCGGAAGTCGTGGCGACATTTGAGGTAATACCGTCGACCCGCGATATGATATCCGGCAAACTGCTATTCAGCGTTGTTGTGGTTTCATTTAAACTTTTAGCCGTTTTGCGCAACTGAATGATCGCGGGAATCAAAAATAGAACGAGTAGTAATAATGCACCGCTGGCAATAAGAGCACTAATTTCCAGTATCATGTGATTTACCTTGTTTTTCAGGATTTTTTAGATTTGGCCTTTTCGTCCTTGTATGTTTCCACGCCGGCTTTTACTGCTTCATTTAAATGATTTTTTTTTTCCTTTACCGCGCTTTTACCTTTTTCTGTGGCCTCTTTGATATTACTTCCGACCTCGGAAACCGAATCTTTAATGCTGCCTTCTAATGCCTGCAATTGTTTTATGGCCTTTTCGTATGAATCTTTGGCTTTTTCCAGAGCCTGTTCATATTCGTCTCGAGATTTGGACAACACCTCGTCCGATTTTTTGCTAATTTCTTTACGAGTCTCTTTTCCGCTTTGCGGTGCAAATAGTAATGCGGCTAAAGAACCAAATAGTCCACCAACAAATACACCTTTCATGAATTCACCAGAACTGTTTGCCATTTGAGTATCCTCCGTTAATTCGTTTTTATGATTTTGAGAACTCTAAATATACAACGAACAGGCGCCGTAGATAATTTCGTTTTGACAGAGTTTTTGGATATATGGATATTGCAATAAGGATAAAAAAGTTAGCAAAATTGTTAACTTGCAGCAGTATCTATCCAGGGAAATCTGTTTCTGGCATAAATCTTATGCCGGTTTAGGTTAAAGTGAATTCTATGCTGGCAATGCTTTTTTCCGCCTCTATTAAAATACGCCAGAAATTTTCAGAATCTCCCAAGCCCACTTTGACAAGGTAATACAAAATACTCAAGCAAGCGCGCGCTTTGAACACATTCACATGCGCCATAAAATCCTTTTCCTGATGTTTTGCCCGTTGCACGTAGGCATTGAGAAAAATTTCAACAGGCACTTTGAGGTACACTTTCGGATGATTGAAAAACATGTTGAGATACTGGGCCAGGAATGTCCCCACATCAAAAGAGGGCGGCAGCCGATATGAGCTACCAAAATCGATTGCCGAGATGTAATGCTCCTCCATTCCCGGATATTTGCCAACATAAATGTTTTTTAGATGGAAATCGCCATGAGACTGAATTAAAAGCTTGGAGTTTTGTTTTACAAGCTCCATTTCATTTTGCAAGACCACATCATGCACTTGTTGCACCCGATGCAGAAAAGGATGCGATTGCTCGATCATATCTTTGAGATAGTATTGCAAACGCTCCGGCTCAATTTGCAAAAACTCTTTCTCGGGAGTTGCCTTGAGGCGCAGATTGTGCAGTTTTGCTAGCCACTGCCCTGTTTTTTCCAGCAAGCGGTGACTGGTTTCCTTGTCCGATTTTTTCAACGCATCATATAGCGTCTCATCACCCACGCGCTCTTCAATTAAAGCCAGGTTCCTTTTATCCTTTCCAAGTGGCTTGGGAACCCGAAATATACCATTATCCTTAAAGCCTTTCCGATAAATTTCCTCAATGACGCGGTGCGTTCGTTCAGCGGATTTCCAGGATTCAAGATTTTCATATTTTTTGATGATCATTTTTTGCCGAGTTTCAGACGATTTGGGACCTACCGTAAGCTCGATAATGTTTGTACGCGTCGTGCCGGTGCGCGGAATTTCTTTAAAATAGGGCCGGCATCGTCCCGCTTTGATTTCCTGCATCATTTGCTCAAGCGTTGAAAATGGATGATCAAAAATCGTCGGGTACGAGCCGGTATAGCTTAACGCATGGGTATCGGTGCCCCCGATGGCGGTAAATTTGAGTTCATGCCAGTCCTGAAGTGCCTTGGCCGCTTCTGCTACGCTGTAATTGCTGCTAAAAATTTCAACGGCATCTAAAACAGGGTCGAGCAGCCGTTCGGCAGGAGGGATAGCTCCCTTGCGATAGGGGTGCGCCCAAATAATAGCCGCCTGCGGATACGCTTCCCGAATGTCATAAAGCCGCGTTTTCTTTTTGATGTGTTTATCGGCGCCATAAACCAAAACGTCACCATAATCTCGTGTCGTCACTTCTTGTCCGGAAAATAATCTTACAATCCCGTCCACGCCGGCATCTTTACGAAGCTTTTCCAATTCTTCTTCGGACCACAGATAGTGGTGATCGGTTAGAATAATGGCTTGCAATCCCATATCGACTGCACGCGATACAAGATGTACAGCAGCCACATGACTGCAGTTTGAACGTTCGGATGTATGGCAATGTAGCTCGGCAATCATATTTGCGCTCCAGGTTGATTCGATCTCAATTAAAAAACCATTACTGGAAATGGTAAATTCCTTTTGGAAAATGCACGAGCTGGATGAAATTATTTTATCGCCAGAATCGTTAGTTATTGAAAATTTAGTTTAAAGCGAGGTTTTTTATGGATATTTTGCGCATCATTATCGCTATCATCCTGCCGCCTTTGGGTGTTTTTATGCAAGTGGGCCTGGGCAAACATTTTTGGATCAACATTTTGTTGACCTTGCTGGGGTACATTCCAGGAATCATTCACGCATTATGGGTAATTACCAAATTCTAAGCCCATTGAAGGACTATTGACCACATTTATTGTTCGTCCGAGCTCCCCTTTTCAATGAGCTGAAAACATTTTCTGTAATTATCGAGCCATCACCTTGATTTTTCGATAAAACTAGTGTAAACTTGTTTACCACTTGCACCACACGAAATTTCTCAGAATCCGGTGCCTTGCGCGCTCCCGCCTTTTCATGGCCGATAAAAAATAAGAGGTTAAATATGATTTGGAAAATCAACCAGCATGCTTGCCAAGCGGGAGTACGGGCATTCCTGCTCTTTTTTTTAGTGGCAACACGTACTCGCAATGGTCCACCGTCCCGGATGTAGCTGTGCCTGTGTGTCAGGCTCCCGGCCTGCAATCCAATCTTCGTCTGCTTTCCGGTGGGCAAAACGACGTCTTTGCGGTGTGGCTGGACGAGCGTTCGGGCCACAAGGACATTTTTAAAGGTAACCATTCAGCCACAAAGTCACAAAATCACAAAGGGACAGACATGAAATTTAAACAGCTGTGAAACTTTGTGTATTGGTGGCTTTGTGGCGAATTATATCAGATATACCTGAATAGTTATCCTCAAAGGTTTCCAAAACCTTGATGTTATTGGTCTGCTAATGTTGGGGATAATTGCCCGATTTCGGACGAATGTCCGAATTCATTGCCCGTCCGAGATGCACATCCCGGACGATCGCGCTAGGGATGCACTCGCGATCGCCCAGCATATCCATGACGGCAGGTTTGCTGGGACCAGAAATAATAATGCTACCTTACTCTTGAATAATTCTTTTGAACTGCTTATTTTCTCAATCACTAGCAATTGACTGTCTGGAGCTATGCAAAAATCAAAATTCACACGCCACCCCAATAATCCCATCATCCGTCCCGGTTTGTTCGATTGGTGCCAGGCCGTCACCTTTAATCCGGGGGTGATCTGTGAAGATGGGAAATTTTACCTGTACGAGCGCGCCGCAGGTGGGTTGCGGCCGTTTCACTGCTACATCGGCCTGTTGGAAAGTAAGGACGGAGCAAACTTTCAACACGTCACAAGCGAGCCGGTGTGGACGCCGGAAATGGCGGGTTCCAAGTATGTCAGTGTTCAAGACCCTCGTGTTGTAAAAATTGAAGACACCTATTACATGACCTACGCTTTTCGGCCGTATGCCTGGGACTGCTTTCCCACCGGACTCGGTATTCCGGAGTCGCGCGAAGTGATGTATCCTGGGTTTAGCGGCGATTCAAAAGACAATCAAACCCGCTCCGGCATTGCGGTTTCAAAAGACCGGGTAAACTGGGAGCACCTCTGCTGGCCGACGCCCAAAGAGCTGGATGACCGTGATGTGATTTTGTTTCCCGAAAAAATCAACGGCCAATATGCCCTGCTGCGTCGGCCGCTCGGTTATGTTGGGCCGGATGTCAAACCCGGACTTGCGGCGATCCGCATCTGTTTTTCGGAAAATTTACTCAACTGGTCCGAGCCGGAATTGCTCATCGAGCCGCAGTTCGAGTGGGAGGGAACCCGCATTGGTGGTTCCACACCGCCGATCAAAACAGAAGCGGGGTGGCTCACGTTTTACCACGGCGTTGAAGAAGTGCATCCGGCTACGCGTCGCGTGGTTTATCGAATGGGCGCAATGCTTCTCGACCTCGAAAATCCGCGTCAGGTCATTGCGCGCTGCCCGCATTTTCTTATGGAGCCGGAAGAATATTACGAGAAAACCGGGCTCTTCATCCCTAATGTCATTTTCCCAACCGGCGCGGTTGTGGTAAACGACGACATTTATCTCTATTACGGCTGCTGCGATACGGCGATAAGCCTGGCCACTGTGAATCTGCATGAATTGCTTGAATACCTGCAGCGCTTTCCTGTCTAAGCGGACATTTCCGCTTGTTTTTCACGCTCAAATCCGTTAATTATATACCTGTCCGAAATGATCTCAAGATTGTTGAAATACCACATTGATTTACCTGGAGGATTCAGATGTCCCATTTCACTCGTAGGCATTTTCTCAAGAGCGCTGGCGCGGTTGGATTGCTTTCACTGTCCCTACCGCACGCCTGCACTCAACAGCCGCGCAAACCCAACATCATTTACATTTTGGCGGATGATCTCGGCTATGGCGACCTCGGATGTTATGGCCAAAAACAAATTCAAACGCCTAATCTCGACCAAATGGCGGCCGAGGGCATGCGCTTTACCGCGCATTATGCCGGCAGCACGGTGTGCGCACCGTCACGCTGCTGTTTGATGACCGGCTATCACACCGGCCACGCGCTCATTCGCGGCAACGCCACCGTGCCGCTCCGCCCTCAAGATGTCACCATTCCTGAAGTGTTGCAACCGGCCGGCTATCGTTCGGCGCTGATTGGAAAATGGGGACTGGGCGAGGCGGGCAGCACCGGCGTGCCCACCAAACAGGGATTCGATTATTTTTACGGCTATCTGAATCAAATCCGTGCGCACAATTTTTATCCGGAATTTTTGTGGCGGAATGAGGAAAAAGTAGAGCTCGATAATGAGGTCATCTACACCGAAACCGGCTACTCCAAAGGCGTGGGCTCTGCTGCGGTCAAGCAGGTCGATTATTCCCACGATTTGTTCACACAAGAAGCGCTGCAATTTCTTCGCGACAATGCCGATTTACCGTTTTACCTTTACCTCGCCTTTACCATTCCGCATGCCAATAACGAATATTGGCTCCTAGATGGGCACGGCATGGAAGTGCCCGAGTATGGCATGTACGCGGATAAGGATTGGCCCGAAGCGCAAAAAGGACTCGCCGCCATGATCACGCGTATGGATCGCGACATTGGCGAGCTTTTGAAAACCTTGCAGGAACTCGGCATCGAAAAAAACACGCTGGTGATGTTCAGTAGCGACAACGGTCCGCACCGCGAAGGCGAAAACGACCCCGATTTTTTCAACAGCAACGGCCCGTTACGCGGCATCAAACGCGATTTGTATGAAGGCGGCATTCGCGTGCCGCTAATTGCGCGCTGGCCCGGAACCATCCCGGCAAATACCACATCGGATTTGCCATCCGCATTTTGGGACATGATGCCAACTTTTGTGGAATTGACAGATGTTGCGGCACCTCAGGACACAGACGGTATTTCTATGGTTCCTACGCTGTTGGGCAATTTCGATCATCAAAAGAAACACGAGTTTTTGTACTGGGAATTTCATGAAGGCCAGGCGTCGTCTCAGGCGGTGCGCATGGGCAAATGGAAAGCGGTGCGCCACGATCCTAATAGTCCTTTGGAATTGTACAATCTCGAACAAGACATTGGCGAAGAGAACAACATTGCGGACGAGCACCCGGATATCGTCTCTCGAATCGAGGAATATCTGCGTACCGCACGCAGCGAGAGCGAGGTGTGGCCGTTGGAATCGAATATGTAAATGTTGCACGATTTTTCTGTCGAGACCAGGCCTGATAGCGCAGAGCGCAATTCATCGCGTCTCTACTATGGCACTGGAAAACGACAGTACTTCCAGAACGCGAATCTTTGAACCTCCCTCTTTCGGTTTTGAGCTCATGCTCTATCGGAACTTTTACCTGCGGATGTGTCGTTAAACACATAAAAAATAATGTAATGAGGAAATCTACGAATGATCAAGAGAGCAGAGTATTTTTTCAGCGTATGGTTGTTATTGCTGTTCAGCGTTGTTAACGCGGATGTCACATTGGTTCCGGAAAGCGCCAACAAACGGGTACTGGTTCCTAAAAACAATATCGGCCTCTCCTGGCGCTCCACTATATCGTTTGATGATAGCAACTGGCAGCGCTGTTCCGGCGCGCCCGGAGGCGTGGGATATGAAACCGGATCGGGTTATGAATCGTGGATTACCCTGGATGTGCAAAATCAAATGCACGAGAGCGGCTCTTCACCAAACTCCAGTTGTTATGTTCGAATTGTGTTTCAACTCGATCAAACCGAAATGGATAGCATTGACGATTTATATCTGCTGATGCGTTACGATGACGGTTTTGTTGCTTATTTGAATGGTGAACAGATCGCTCAGGCCAATGCACCGGCAAATGTGGTCTGGAATAGCTCGGCTGAGGGAAATCACGAAGCAGATAGGCAAGAGCGCTTTAACATTACCGAATTCAAAGATCAGTTGCGCACGGGCGAAAATCTTTTGGCCCTTCATGCGTTGAATGTGAATACCGGAAGCTCGGATTTTTTGATCAATGCCGAATTGGCCAGCCGAGAAAATCCGTTTGAAAATTTTACTCAATCCAATTTGCCGTTGGTGTTCATCGACACCAATGGTCAATCCATTCGAAATGAGCCCAAAATTAATGCCCACATGGGAGTCGTATATCATGGCGTGGGGCAAACGCATAGAATTGACGAGCCATTTAATAATTATGACGGCACGATTGGCGTTGAGATCCGCGGCTCCAGCTCGCAAAGTTGGCCGAAAAAGCAGTACGCCGTTGAAACGAGAACCGAAACCGGTGAAAATAATAATGTCTCCCTAATGGGCTTGCCAGTTGAAAATGACTGGATCCTGAACGCGCCGTTTCTCGATAAATCGTTTTTGCGCAATGTGCTGGCGTATGATTTTTCGCGCCGCATGGGCCATTATGCCAGTCGCACCCGCTACTGCGAGCTGTTTTTGAATGGCGAGTACCAGGGCATTTATATTTTGATGGAAAAAATAAAACGCGATAATGACCGTGTGGATATTGATGAACTCGATTCTACCGATGTTAACGGTGATGATTTGACCGGCGGTTATATTTTAAAAATTGATAAAACCGATGGGGCGGAAACCCGAGGATTTACTTCGCGCCATTTGCCGGCTGGAGATTCGGATCGTCGCGTGGTTTATCAGTATCATTATCCCACGTTTGATGAAATGCAGCCTCAGCAAATCGACTATATCCGGAACTTTATTTACGAATTCGAAAACAAAATGGCCAGCGACGATTTTGACGATCCCGTTACCGGCTACCCGGCCTGGATCGACATCGATTCGTTCATCGATTTTATGCTGGTTTCCGAAGTGGCCAAAAATGTCGATTCCTATCGTCTGTCCACCTTTTTTTACAAAGATCGTAACGACAAGAACGGCCGCTTGCATGCAGGGCCCATTTGGGATTATAATTTGGGTTTTGGCCTGGCCAATTATTATGACGGTGAGGATACGGACGACTGGATGCTCTCGACGCTGTTGGCCATGGGCGGCGGCGATTGGCAAGTGCCGTTTTGGTGGGAAAAGCTGGTTGAATATCCGGTATTTCACACTCGCCTCAAAGAACGTTGGGCCGAGCTGCGGCAAGATGTGTTCGATGTAAATCGCGTTCACTCGTTTATCGATGCCATAGCCGACACATTAAGTGAAGCCCAGGAGCGAAATTTTATCCTGTGGTCCGCGCCTGGGGAGAATGGCACCGGATTTTGGCCGGTACCGGGTGTGTTTCGCTCGTTCACCACCTATCAAGATGAGATCGATTATTTAAAATTCTGGATTGAGGAACGAATTTTGTGGATGGATGAAAATATCGTATTATTGTCTGGTGTGAACGTTACTAACGAGAACGTTGCTCCGCAAAAGTTTGAATTGCTGCAAAATTATCCCAATCCGTTTAATCCATCAACCACAATTCAGTTTGAATTACCGTACGCAGCAACCGTTTATGTGGTTATCTATAATTCGACCGGACAGCGGGTTCGCAGGTTCGAACTTTATTATGCCGCCGGCACGCATTCGATCACCTGGAATGGTTTGGATGATTCCGGCAATTCGGTGCCCAGCGGAGTTTATCTGTACGAGCTGCATCTCGGAGAAAATCTGATCGGTTCAAAAAAAATGACGTTAATTCGCTAACGAGAATATGATGAAATTACAGCTTTTTTTCGCCTTGTGTTTGGCAACCGTGGTGATGGGCCAGGATGTCGACGTCAACACCTACGTTCTTCTGTCGGAAGACGCTGAAAAACGCGTTCATGTACCTACCGAAAAATTTGATCGCTTTTGGCGCCGATCCCTCGATTATGACGATTCGGAGTGGATGACCTGTTCCGGCACTCCCGGCGGTATAGGTTATGAAACTGAAACCGGGTATGAAAATTTGATAAGCCTGGATGTGCGCCAGAGCATGTTTGGTGCAGGCAGTACCTGTCTGGTGCGAATTAAATTTTATGTGACCGAGGAACAACTTGAAAAACTGTGGAAATTGGAATTTATAGCTCGATATGACGATGGATTTGTCGCATATATCAATAATCGCGTGATCGCCTATGCCAATACGCCCCAGGGCGCCGGCTCTCCCGAAAGCTGGAAATTTTACGCGCCCGAAAGTCATGAAGCGCTCGATGCCGAGGTATTTGACGCTTCAGGAGGTCTGCTTGCGCTCCAACCCGGCGAAAATCTTCTCACTATTCAAGCCTTTAACGACACAATCAACAGCCCGGATTTTCTCATAACCGCGCAACTTGTCGCCAAGGAATATCCGGTTTTTCATTTCGAATCAACAAATCTACCGCTTGTGTATATTGACACGCATGGGCAGGAGATTCTCAATAACCAAAAAATAACGGCACACATGGGCAGCATCTACCATGGCGTTGGCAACGAGCACCGTCGAAATGAGCCGATCAACGATTATGACGGCCAGATTGGCATTGAAATACGCGGTATGAGTTCGGCCGGTTATCCTAAAAAACAATATGGATTTGAAACGCGAAACGAGAACGGCTCCAATAATAATGTCTCGCTTATGGGATTGCCAAAAGAAAACGACTGGATTCTCTTTGCCCCCTATCTCGATAAAACTTTTTTGCGAAATGTCCTCACGTATGATCTCGCGCGCTGCATGGGCCATTATGCCAGCCGTACGCGCTACTGCGAGCTGTTTCTAAATGGGCGGTATCGTGGACTTTATGTCCTTATGGAAAAAATAAAGCGCGATTCCAATCGCGTGAATATTGCCAGATTGGACTCGACCATGATTGAAGGTGATGAGTTGACGGGCGGTTATATCATCAAACTCGACAAAGGGGGGGATGATGGATTTGAATCCCGCTTTACAGCGGCCAATGGCAAACCTATATTTTATCAGTTTCACTATCCCCAGGATGATCAGATAGTCGAGCCCCAAAAACAGTACATTGAGCAATTTATGCACGATTTTGAAAGCAAAATGGCGAACGAGTCCAAGGTGGCGGCTGGTGAACATTTGAACTGGATCGATCTGGATTCTTTTGTTGATTTTTTTCTCATCAGCGAATTTGCCAAAAATATTGATTCATATAGGCTAAGCACATTTCTCCACAAAGATCGTGACAGCATAAATGGCAAATTGCACATGGGTCCGGTGTGGGATTACAACAATGCCTACGGATCGACGCACCAATTTACCGCCCCCTCGGTCGAAGGCTGGGCTTTGGATGTGTTGCTGGATACGACGGCTACACCGTTTTGGTGGCGAACCTTGCGCCACGATCCACATTTTCAACAGCGCCTAAAAACGCGTTGGCAGGAATTGAGTAATGATGCGTTTGATATTTCTCGTATCCATAGTTTTATTAATAATGTGGCCGATACCTTGGAAACCGTCAAAGACCGCAATTTTTTTCTCTGGAGCAGACCCGGTGAACCCTGCGAATCTTACTGGCCGGTTCCGGATACGATGAAAACGTTTACCACCTATGAAGACGAACTCAACTATTTAAAAAGGTGGATACAGAAACGAATCGCCTGGATGGATGAAAATATTAAACTAATTTCTGAGGTAAACTTGGCGGAAACACATTTGCCATCGGACATCGTGTTGTTGCCCAACTATCCGAATCCGTTTAACGGCTCAACTCAAATACAATTCAGGCTGCCACAAGCCTCGTATGTCGAGCTAAACATATTCAACCTTCAGGGACAAATTGTGCGAATCTTGGCCAACCGACAATTTCCAAACGGGCACCATCAAATGCTATGGGATGGCCAAAATGACAGCGGTCAGATGCTGGCTTCGGGCGTGTATACCTGTCGGCTACAGATTAAAAGTGGCGATGAAACAGAAACTTACGTTCGCAAAATGTTGATGGTTAAATAAACCCACATGGAATTTTCTAGTACATCTTACGAGACTGTCGAAAAGTCAAAATTACAAAAGTTGCTCATTGAAAATATGGACCTTATCAAACTCAAAATCCACAAAAACAGGGTTTTTCGACAGCCTCTACAGGTGTGCTACAAATAGGAATTAGTCGATGCGGTCCCGCACTCTTCCAAAGATTCCATCACTGGAAGCAAGTTCGTACCGGGGTTTAAGCCCTGCTGCTGTTTTATCATACACAATATATTAGATTGAATTTCACTTTATGTTTATGTCTTTGCACTTGGCTGAATAGTTTTTAAAAATATCCCATTTAATCCTTGATAATCCAATCCTCTATGTTGTATATTCTTTTAACCACACGATAATTTTAAACGAAATATCCACAACTGAATAACGGGAGGGGGGACATGTTCTCTCAGGTGCTCAGTGCGGCTGTACTTGGAATCGATGCTTATGTCGTCAAAGTTGAAGCTCACCTCGAAAGTCAACAGCCAAAATTTTTTACTGTGGGAATGCCCGAAGGCGCGGTGCGCGAATCGAGTCACCGCGTACAAGCGGCGGTGAAAAACTCCGGTTTTCGGTTTCCTATAAAAAAAATTACCATTAATTTGGCTCCCGCTGATATTAAAAAGGAAGGCGCGGCGTTTGATTTGCCCATTGCCATTGGAATTCTGTCCGCCAACGGCCAGGTGAATAACACCAAGCTGGACGATTATATCATTTTAGGTGAACTCAGCCTGGATGGCTCCTTACGACCGATAAAAGGCGTGCTGCCCATTGCCGCTGAAATTGTGCGTGAGAAAAAAACGGGCATTATTCTTCCGCTTGAAAATGCTCGTGAAGCGGCCATGGCGCGCGATCTTGAGGTGATTCCGGTCAAGTCCTTAATGGAAGCAGTAGCGTTTTTGAATGGGGAAGAGCGCCAGCCGTTTCGCATCGATATTTCCAAAGTCTTTTCCAATACCCGACACTATCAACTTGATTTTTTGGATGTCAAAGGCCAGGAGCACGTCAAGCGCGCGCTGGAGGTTGCCGCGGCTGGCGGTCACAATATCATCATGATCGGCCCGCCCGGATCCGGCAAAACCATGCTGGCGAAACGGTTTCCCAGCATTTTGCCAGACATGACGCTTGAGGAGGCGCTGGAGACCACCAAAATCCATTCTGTTGCCGGATTGCTCTCTTCCAACGAAGCCCTTATTGCCACGCGTCCGTTTCGCGCGCCGCATCACACCATCAGCGACGCCGGATTGATCGGCGGCGGCACCATCCCCAAACCAGGTGAAGTCAGTTTGGCGCACCACGGCGTGCTGTTTCTCGACGAGTTGCCCGAATTCAAGAAAAATGTCCTCGAAGTCATGCGCCAGCCGCTCGAAGACGGCGTCGTCACCATTTCGCGCGCGCTGTTGTCACTCACCTATCCTGCGGCATTTATGTTAGCCTCCGCAATGAACCCGTGTCCCTGTGGCTATTACACCGATCCAACCCGCGAGTGCACCTGTTCGGTGCCTACGGTGCAGCGCTATTTATCGCGCATATCCGGTCCGTTGCTCGATCGCATCGATATTCACATTGATGTCCCTGCTGTAAAATATCGTGAACTTAGCAGCACGGCCACTGGCGAGTCGTCCGCAAAAATCCGCGAACGCGTCGAAGAGGCGCGGCACATTCAACTAGAACGATTTCAATCTTTGCCACATCTGTACAGCAACGCGCGCATGGATTCCAAAGAAATCCGCAAATTTTGTCGATTGGATGACCGCGGCCACGAGCTGCTCAAGATGGCGATTACCAAACTCGGGTTGTCGGCGCGTGCGTATGACCGGATTTTAAAAGTGTCACGTACTATTGCCGATCTTGAGCATTCGGAAGAAATTCGCTCGGAATTTGTCAGCGAGGCGATTCAGTATCGGAGCTTGGATCGTTTGAGTGTGATTTAAAGATCGAATCAAAAAGCCAGCTTATGAACATTTATGAGCGCAACCGGTTGCAAAAAGTGTTTGCAAAATATTGATATTAATGTATATTTATAAAAAACAAAAGGGTAGTTTAAACAATGACTGTACGCATTAAAGATATTGCCGACGAGCTCGGTATTTCCAAAACAACGGTATCCAGAGCATTACGAGACCATCCCGATCTTCGAAAGGCGACCAAACAATTGGTTCTTGAAAAAGCCAAAACTATGGGGTACGAACCCAATTATATCGCCAAAGCTCTATCTACCAAGCAAACGTTTACAATAGGTGTCATTTTACCGCATATTCGCCATACGTTTTTTGCTGAAGCAATAAATGGCATAGAAGATGTCCTGCGAGCAAAGGGTTATAGTCTTCTTATGGCGTCATCAAACGAAGATGCGGATCGTGAGCTGGAGAATCTGCGGACTTTTATCTCAAAGCGCGTAGATGGTTTGCTCATTTCGATTTCCGCTGGCACTGAGGGCTTTCAACAGTTCAAGATGCTGCGCGAGCGTGGAGTGCCCACTGTGTTTTTTGATCGGATTATTGATGATCCCCAAGTCTCTAGTGTGTGCGTTAACCATGAAGAAATTAACGAGTTGTTGGTTAAACATTTGTATGATTTAGGCGCTCGTGATATCATGCACCTGGGTGGCCCCTCCAGTGGTATTGTGGGCAAACGGCGTTTGGAGGCATTTCGGAAAGCCATGCAAAAGTTCAATATGGTGTTTTCGGATGAAAATTTGATCGATGTAAATTTGAGCGAAAAGGGTGGCATTGAAGCATTTGAACAGATTCTTCGGCGTCCTCAGATGCCGGACGCCATCAATACCTCGGCTTCAATGCAAGCTCTTGGTATACTAAAAGCGGCAAAAGATAATGGTATTCGCATCCCTCACGATGTAAAATTAACCGGATATCACGTCACGCCAATTACGGAAATGGTTTCCCCCCGTATCACGGGAGTCAGTTTCTCAATTTACGATATGGGACGAAAGGCAGCCCAGCTTTTGCTGGAGCAGATAACGCATTCGGATGATCCCAGTGAGCCGCAGCGAATTTTCATAAACACTTCCCTCGAAATACGCGAGTCCTCCCAGTTGTAAAAATATCAGGTAACGTTTTATTGCTTTTTTAAAATTAATCCTTGACATTAAAATGAATGTTTTATAGTTTGCAACCGGTTGCGATACCGGTTGTGGTTCCGGTTTCGAGGCCTTGCCATCCTTCAATATTTGTCATCTCACTCAGCCGGAGAATTTGACTTGTCTTCCCTTTATTTTGTAAAAATACTTCCTTTGCGTCTAATCTTATTCACACCATGCTTTCTCATACTTTTATGCATCCCAAACTACAATTTAATAATGAACTAAAATATCGGAGGTGGCAACGATGACATGACATGATTTTATCATGGGAGGTTTTGCAAGCAAAACGTAGTGGATAGTTAATCATACACACAAATTGTTTGTCCACTTAGGTAGGAGAGTCATCTTATGAAGTATTCCAAATTAATACTGCTGAGCCTGATATTTTTGTTAGGCACAAGCATACTGGTTCAAGCCGGGACGACCGGCAAAATTGCCGGAGTCGTCGCAGACGAAGCAACCGGCGAAGCATTGCCCGGAGCAAACATAACGGTTGAGGGTACCGATTTTGGCGCGGCAACCGATTTGAATGGAAATTATTTTATCATCAATTTGGCGCCGGGGCGCTATGATTTACAGGTTTCGATGATGGGCTATGCCAAGATGAATATCACGGATGTGTTGGTGCGCGTCGATCGAACCACGGAAATCAACATAGAATTGGTACCCGAAACCATCGAAGGCCAAGAAGTAACGGTTGTGGCTACACGTCCCATAATCGAAAAAGATTTAACGGCCAGTCAACAGGTCATCGATGCACAGGCATTGGAGCAAACCTGGGCAACCAACGTTGTTGAAGCCGTTGCACAACAGAACGGTATTATTTCACGCGGAACGTTTTTATCCTCTCGCGGTGGTTTGTTTACCGATTTAAACTACATGGTCGACGGTTCGAGTATGAATTCCGGTATGATCGGCGACAATTACACCGGAATTAACAAATCGACTATTCAGGAAATGCGTGTCTTGACCGGCGGTTTTAATGCCGAGTACGGTTCGGCGTTATCCGGTGTGCTCGATATTGTCACCAAAGAAGGGGCAGGCCCAATTTCCGGACGTGTCGACTATCGTTATCGACCCGCAGGGGTTTATCACTGGGGTCCGTATATGTACAGCCGTGATCTATACGACTGGACGAATTTTGATCTTGACTACTGGACTGAAAACGATGGTGGACAACCTGATTTGACACCCGAACAGCGTCTGGGCATGTGGCAAGATTTCCTGAGTAATGCAGATGAAACCATGACAGGGTACGATAAGCGTGCCGAATGGGAAACCGAGGCGACCCTCTCCGGTTCCATTACACCCAAACTTGGCTTTCTGGTATCGGGACGCTGGAAAGAAGGCGTAAACGTATTTCCGCAAGCACGCAAATACAACCCGGAATGGAACGGCCAGGCTAAAATATCCTATCGCTTCAATCCTTCCATGAAACTGACTTTGAATGGTATTTATGGCGGATACAAAACAGCCGGTTCAGCACGTTCCTTCATTTTTAGTAGCGAAGCGTCGACTTATGGCGTTGGAAATACCGACCTAAACGGTCGTTCGACACAGATTCTGGGGCCGTATGATTACAATAAATATTTCCCATACACCCGCTTTAATGCCGGTATGCCCATGGAAATGGAGATGAATTCTGTTGCGCTGAAATGGAATCATATCCTAAGTCCGAGTACATTTTATGAAGTCAAATTTAGCCGCTTTGACGAGTATGTGGATGGCACGGCAGATAATAGTCGGTTCTTTGCAGAATATCCCACAGAAGAAAGTGGATGGCCGAATATGCGTCGTAATTATGTACTAGGCGTGAAAATGTTTGAATCACTTGCCGGTTCGCCCAATGAATTTGCCCGTTCATGGTCGGAAGTTTATAACTTGAAGACGAGTATTACCAGCCAGATTACCAATCACCACCAGATTAAAGCCGGATTGGATTTAACAAAATCCGATCTCAAATTCAAAGAACAAATGACATTGTACCAAAGCGGTCCCAAGCATACTACTTGGCAGAACCATTGGGATGGCCAACCGTTCGAAGGAGCCTTGTATGTTCAGGACAAAATCGAATACAGCGGCATGATCATCAACGCTGGCTTGCGCATGGATTTTTTTAATGCACTTCATGATGCCCCTTCGTACATATGGGATACGTTTAGCACCGGCATTAATTCCCCGGGCCACGATCCCAACGATCCGGATGGCATCTTCCCGGGTTGGGAAGCCATTCCCACCTATAAAACGCCATGGCGTGTGGCATTTTCGCCTCGATTCGGAATTTCCCATCCGATAACGGAAACCACTATTTTGCACTTTACCTATGGTCATTTTAACAAACGACCGGGTTGGCTAAAATTCTATGGCAACAATTATCGCTACAGAGATTTGAATCCGGTTCCTGTAGCTCATGTGTCTCAGGTGGAAAAAGAGCCTTCCCACGGTTTAACGGGCAATGGATTGCTGGATTTCGAAAAACTGGTCGAATACGAACTCGGATTTGATCAGGAAATTGCCGGCCTGCTACGTTTGGATGCGACTTTGTATTACAAAGAAGCGAAAAACCTGACTACCATTCAGATCAATACGATTTCTGATGGTGCCTTTACTCATGAGGATGACAGAAGTACCGGTTCGAGAGCGGTTACAAGCGTGTACGGGATTACGCCCCCATCTCGTTACCCGAACGTTGTACCGGTCAACGTCGGCCATCAGGATGTCCGCGGATTTGAGCTCACTCTTGAAACAGCCTTCAGCCGCATGTTTCAACTTTCCGCCAGCTATGATTTGTCATATAACATCGTTGGACGAGTCGGCTGGTCAGATCTGTATGATCCGGCAGCCAATACACCAAACAATCGGTTCTCTCTTGGCGATGCGGACCAACGTTGGAATCCAACGGACAAGTTCAAAGTGATCGGCAATGTCTATTTGCCCGAAGAGTTTGGTCCTCGCCTGGGTCCTGTGTTCCCGATCGGTGATTTAAATATGAACGTCTATTTTGAAGCCTGGAGCGGTCGCTTGTATACGGCGCATTTTCCGGAGCGCGGAGATCTATCGACTGCGCCGCTTAATCGTCGATGGGAACCGCACTATCGCACCAACCTAAGTTTGACCAAAGGATTCAATTTTACCAACCTTCTTCGACCGGTAATAGGAATCGAAGTGCGCAATCTGTTCAATAACAAGGATTTGAATAGGCCTGGTGGCGCCAATCTGGAGCGTTATCTCTATGAAGGAGAGCTTTGGGATGATTCCGTCACAGGTGAACCGGACGAGTGGGGCTGGTATGATATGTTTACCAATCCGCCCCGACAGATCTATTTTACCTTGGCCCTCGAATTTTAAGGTGAATGGTTAAACAATATCCTTTTTGAAAAGGAGTTATTTATGGCTAAAAGAATAAAGTATTTGTTGACCTGCATTTTTTTAATGGGACTGCTTACGTCTGGTTATGCGCAATTCAATCCAGTCCTGTTAGGCAGGGCAAAAGCGACCAGTGTGTTCGACGGGAGCTTTGCCAGCCTGGATGTGCCCAGTTGGCCACGAATGGGCTATCCGGGGTTCCGCGATTCCGGATTCAATTTTTGGCAAGGAAATCAAAAAGGCATCGTGGTCTATGCGGAAAAGGGCGGAACGCCCATTACGTTTGTGAATTATCAGAAAAAGTTCGAAAGTATCGAACCGATTGACCATGCCGTTTTGCACGAAAACCATAATTTCAGTTCGTCTGCAACTGAACCGGAAGAATACATCACGGCAAAAAGTGTGATTCCGGAATATCCGCTGGAAATTGAAGCCAAATGGATGGCCTGGGCCTTGCCAAAATATGATGATTTTATTTTGGTCAAGGTAAAACTCACCAATACAGGAACGGACCTGTTGGAGAACTTGCGTTTTGGTCGAAACATCCCTTGGCAACAGGCGCATGGCTTTAATCATGATCAAAAGTTTCTCTGGGAAGAGGAGCGAAATGCTTTCGTGTTTTACGACGATCGTTCGTTTAACTGGAATACGGAAGAAGTAACTTATTTCGAGTACGGTCCTGGTCCGCAGACCGGCGATGCCGGTGATCCTTTGGATATTGAGGTTCCCAATGCCGTGCGCCACGAACTTCGATCTCCTACCTTGTATTCGGCGGTCGGTCTTGTCGTGCCTCCTGATAAGAATGGAGAGGACGCGACGCACTATAATATTATGCACACGGATGATCAACACGAGATTGATTCTGGCACACCGGATCGCGAAGCCAAACCGCAAAATACCAACACGCCGGATCAGATATTATCCAAACTCTCTCACGATCAGCCTCGCATGAGTTGGGATGAAGCCGCTGCAGATCCTAACACTGGCGATGGTAACAAATATGAACGTCGTCCTCTTGAGCTCATGAGTTTTGGACCCTACGATCTGGGGCCCGGTGAGTCTGTAGAGATTGTGTATGGCTATATTTTCGGTCAAACAACGCGCGAACGAATTGTGCGAGGTGGTGTGGAAGTGACAACTACGTTCGTTCAGGAAGGCCTGAAAGCATGGCAGGAAAATTATGACGCGGCCATGGAGCTGATCGAGAATAATTTTGTACCCAAACAATATCCGCCTCCGACAGTGGGCGAAAAAGGCGATTATCTCGCGGTGGAAGCCCTGCCGGGATTCAATCAAATTTCCTTTGAACCTATTGACGCTTCGTACACGGATCCGCTGAGTGGTACGAACGATGTTGCCGGATACAAGATTTACCGATCCAATTATTCTATGATTGGTCCGTGGGAAGTGCTTGTAGACATCGAGCAAGGTGAGGTGTCCAGCTTTTTGCAAAACGGAATGGTAGTCTATCAGGACACTGATGTCACCCTTGGCATTGGCTATTACTATACCGTTTCCAGTTATGACACCGAAGGCTTGGAAAGCTCGCCCATTGCTTATAATCTGTATGGCCTTTTCCCACGCAGAGCCCCAGGCCCCGAAAACGCTAGCGGCACCTATGTGGTTCCTAATCCCTTCCGCGTCATTAATGGCCTTATCGATTCGGCGGAATGGAATCGGATTTCATTCGTAAATGTACCATCACAGTGCACGATTCGAATATACACGGTCGCCGGAGATTTGGTTCGCGAATTAATACACGATGATGGTTCTGGCGAAAAGCCGTGGGGTAGCCGTGCCACCCTCGATCTGTTGGCGACTCGCTACTGGAAGTATCCGGCACCTGGTGTGTACGTTTACCAGGTGGAGTCGAATGTCCCCGGTAGTGAGGGAGAAAAATTCGTCGGAAAACTTGCAATTATCCGGTAATGCAAATCATTGAAGATTGTAGGAGGAGCACGTATGCTATCTCACAGACTTTATATAATAACCTGTACTCTTGTCCTGATCCTTTCGTTCGGGATGGTGTATGGTCAGAATGTGACACCTCCTTCCGAGAAAGGAATCGAGCCTGAAGAATTTCACCGGGTTGCACAATCCGGTTGGCAATATCTCAAAATGCCGGCTTCGGCTCGTCAGGCCGCCCTCGGCGGGATTAACAGCGGTGTTGGGAATGGTGGATCAAACTCTATTTTTACAAACCCTGCAGAAATTGCAAGTGTTAAAGAACTGGAACTGGGTGTAAATAGAGTCAATTGGTTTGCCGATATCTCAAACCAGTCCGTTGCATTAACAAAAGGATTTGGTAAACTTGGTGTCTTTGGTCTCAGTTTGTTGTATGTCGATTATGGCGACTTTCGCCGTACCGAGTATTTGACCATTGATGATATCGACGCTCCCACCGGCCAGAGAAATGTGGTGGATGCGAATACGGGAACGTTTACCGCAAATGATCTGGCCGTCGGAATCAGCTACGGCCGTTCGGTTACCGACCGCTTGATGGTTGGAGCCAACATTCGCTATTTGTATAGCAAGCTCGATGATCTGAGCATGGGAAATTATAGTTTGGATATCGGTACATTCTATTACACCGGCTTTAAAAGCTTGCGCATTGCCATGGTGGCGCGCAATTTTGGGCCGGACCAAAAGCTTGTTGACTATAATGAAGAAGTGCGTCGCGAGCCCGCCAGCATCAAAATGCCGGCACAGTTTCGCCTTGGCGTGGCGATTGATCTGTTGGAAGGCGGCGATAGCCCGCACTTTCTAACCCTGGCGTTGGAAGGCGTGCATCCGAATGATGGGCCTGAAAAGGTGAATCTTGGTTTGGAATATACGCTGATGAACATGCTGATCGCGCGCGGTGGATATCGGTTTAATTATGATGAGGAAGGACTTACGCTAGGCGCCGGTCTAAATTTGAATTTTGGGCAGACCTCCGTTATCTTTGACTATGCTTATGTCGATTTTGGAAATCTGGATTTTGTGCAAATGATGGGTTTCCGGCTTAACTTCTAAGACATATAGCTGGTTAAGAAGGGATGGAGCTCCCTGTTATTCCACAGCAGGGAGCTCTTTTATTAAACGTATGAAAAAGGCCGGTGGCCGAAACTTCTGGGTTCCGCTTCAAAAAGGAGTCGTTGTGAAAAGGATCATATGTGTTATCTTGTCCTTGTTTGTTCTTTATCCTGCATTTGCCGAGTTTCATCTCGTATCTCCCGAACACTCTGCAACCATACTTGTTGATGACCATGAATCATCCGCTGTGTTGCTGGCCGTACAGGATTTGGTCCAGGATGTGAACAAAATCGCTCGCCGAGATTTGCAAATGGTGACAAGCCTTGAAGATTGCGCGGAAAATACACTAGTGATCGCAACGGCAGATCAACCATCCGGCGAACGGTTATCGACTTTTTTGCCTGAAGCACTTGCCGATTTACAAGCCAAGTGGGAAACCTACATTGTGAAATCGGTTCAAAAAGCAGTCGGTCCGGTAGAACATGCATTGGTCATTGGCGGCAGTAACGAGCTCGGTACGATTTTTGGCATTTATGCGTTTTGTGAACAATATCTCGGCGTCGATCCCTTGTACTTTTGGAGCGGATTGGAGCCACAACCTCGGGATCGCCTCGAGTGGGACTCTGTCTCCATAAAAGTCAACGAACCAACATACCGGTTTCGTGGCTGGTTTTTGAATGATGAAGATTTGCTGGTGAACTGGAAACGCGATGGCGGAAAACGGCACATCGCGTACCCGCATTATCATCAGGTCACGTCTCCCTGGATTTACGAGCGAGTCTATGAAAGCATGTTACGTCTGCGCATGAATATGGTCATCCCCGCCAGTTTCAATGACATTCTAAATCATGATGAAGAGCGCGCCATTCGAATGGCAGCAGAGCGCGGCTTGTTCGTTAGTATGCACCATATCGAACCGCTGGGCGTCAGTGGATTTGCCTTTTCAAACTACTGGAAATATCGAGGCGGAGCCGAGTTTTCAATCGTCAAATTTCCGGAAAAGTTCAAAGAGGTCTGGACCGTTCATGCTAAAAAATGGGCCGAGTATCCAAAAATCATCTGGCAGTTGGGATTGCGCGGTATTGCCGACCGCCCTGTGTGGGCGTCAGATCCCTCGGTTCCCGATACCGATGCCGGCCGGGGAAAACTTATTTCCGATGCTATTGCAACACAGTGGGACATTGTAAAATCCGTAACCGGAAAAAAATCACCTATGGCAACCACGACATTGTGGATGGAAGGCGCCAAATTGCACCTCGATGGCCATCTGCAATTCCCACAAGAAGTTGCGGTCATCTTCGCAGATAATAGTCCAGGCTGGACCATGCAAGCCGACTTTTACAATGTAGAGCGACAGAAAGAAACAAAATACGGTATCTATTACCACCACGCCCTGTGGGGCAGTGGCCCCCATTTTGTGCAAGCGGTTTCCCCAAAACGCGCTTTTAATATTTTTCTGAAAGCGCACGAGCGTAGCAGTTCCTATTACGGCATGATGAATGTCTCCAACATCCGTCCGTTTTTAATCGGACTGGATGCATCGTCCCGTTTTATGTGGGATATTGAAACATTTCAACCCGATCCGTTCCTAACGGCCTGGTGTGAAACTCGCTTTGGTGCAACGGCTCCGCTCGCCAAAGAATGTTACGAGCTGCTATTTGATAGCTATGTGACCGAATCTCATATTATGCACTCATTGCTTTCGGATAACGAACAAAACTTGCCTTTTCTGTTGGATGGCCAAACCCTGCACAAAGGCGAGCGCCTGTTTTCAAAGTTGTTAACGCATGTGAAAATCGATAATCCGGTTACCACACTCTATTCACCAACAGAGCTGGACAGCTTGATTGCGGCAATTGAGCGACAAAAGAACGGTCTGGTCAAGGCGGAGCTATTGGAAAAACAGGTGCACGACCGTTTGACGGGTCAGGAGCAACGTCTGTTTGAATTGAATTTTATGGCGCAACGCCGGATTATGCTGGGCCTTTTGAATTGGCTGCAAGCCGGCGCCGAAGCGACTATCGCGTTTCAGGAAGGAAATCGCCAGCATGGCGAACAGAAAATTCACCGAGCTATCGAGGCTTTTGAGATGATACGCGACGGTCAGGCTTTTGCCACTCAGGGATTGTGGAAAGATTGGTACTATGGTGACCGCAAAATGAATTTGGGACGGGCGGAGCACATAACCCGTGAGGTGGCCCGTTCGTTGGAAAATTAATCGGATTACTGATTAAAAAAAGGAAAATAAATGGGTTGTTACCCAGCCTTGAAAAATTTATATTTTTCACCAATTGATCATGTCGTATACGGGTTCGAGTCACAATATTTCACTAATTATGTCAACACGGTACTTTCAAGGACGCTTTTATGGAAACTCTGGCTGGGTTTGATTATATCGCCATCATCGTATATCTGTTGCTGATGGCCGGCATTGGTATTTTCTTTGGCTGGTTTATCAAAGACATCAAAGACTATTTCAAGGGCGGCAGCACCATTCCGTGGCCGGTAGCCGGGATCAGCAATTTTATGACCCTGTTTAGCACCTCGGTGTTCGTGGCCTATGCGGGCGTGGCGTACGAGCATGGACTGGTGGCGGTTATGGTTATCTGGTGCACGGTGCCGTCCTCGCTGTTGGCGGCCTTTGTGTTTGCTAAAATCTGGCGGCGCTCCGGCATCATGTCGCCCGTGGAATTTCTGGAAACGCGGTTCAACTCCTCGGTTCGCCAAATACTCTCCTGGGGCGGCGTCCTGTTTCGCATTCTCGACAATATGGTACGTTTGTACGCCATTGGCGTGTTCCTCGCTGCTGCGACTCCTCTCAGCATCGAAACCTCCATTTTGCTGGCAGGTGTTCTCATTCTCGCCTATATGATTATTGGCGGACTGTGGGCGGTTGTGGTTCTGGATACGGTTCAGTTTGTTGTACTCATATTGACAACAGCCATTCTGGTGCCGCTGTCCATCCAAGCTGTGGGCGGATTTTCGACAATGGCTGAGAAGATCCCGGAGCACATGTCGTTTTTCAACGGTCCCAAAGGAGCGCCGCTGTTTTTGATTGTTTATTATCTCATGTTCACGCTCAAATGGAACGGCAACTGGGCGTTTATCCAACGCTTTTACAGCGTTCGCGATGAAAAAGAATCGCGCAAACTTGGTATACTAACCGCTGGATTATTCCTGGTGTTTCCGGCTATCTTTTTAATACCTTCCATGGCGGCGCGAGTACTGATTCCGGATTTGCCGGACAAAGAGATGGCCTATGTTGCCATGTCAGTCAAGCTGTTGCCTTCTGGTATTATGGGACTGATGCTGGCGTCGATGTTTTCCGCAACCATGTCGTCGCTCAACTCGGAATACAATGTTATGGCCAGCGTCATCACACGCGATATTTACCACAGATTGATTGATCCGAATGCAACGGATAAACGCCTGATGTGGGTGGCCCGGTTTTCAACGTTAATTGTCGGGATTTTGATCATGACCGGCGCACTGTTCGTCGGAAATTTTGGCGGAGCGTTTGAGGCCAACAAGCTGTTCACCGGACTTTTTGCAATCCCCATGGTTGTTCCTTTGGTGTTTGGTGTTCTGCTGCGCAAGGCGCGGCCGTGGGGTGCGATCTGGACTCTCATTATCGGTATTGCCGTTGGCCTGGTTTTGAATGCACATCCGGAAATTTCGTGGGAATTGGGCACATTGATAGAAATTCTAATTTGTATTTCTATCATGTACATTTCGGGCTTTTGGGAGAGCAAAAATAAAGCCTATAAAACGCGGGTCTGTGAATTCTTTGAACGCATACGAACCCCTATCGATGAATCAGAAAAACCGAATGCAAAACCGGCATTTAAAAAAGCGTTGTTTTATTTGTTTAGCATCTCAATTGCCAGCGCCGGTATTTTATTTTTTGTGATGGCCATTCCTTCTATCGCATCTCAAAGTGGACAGGTCGCTTTGGTTTCCGCAACTATTTGTGTGTGCATTGCCGCATTGCTGTTGCGGGCCGGGCATCGTATAAAAAGTATCGAATTTCAGAATAAAATCGGCTAAGCAGGATGGAGCGATTATGGCGGGATTAAAAAACAAGGTTGTATTTATAACAGGTGGCACAACCGGTATTGGAAAGGCTGCCGCACTGAAATGTTTACAGGACGGCGCAAAAGTGTTTGTGATGGGCAGGTCACAAGAGCGCTTGGAAAAGATGCTAACTGAGCAATACGGCCAATCCATTGACGGATATGCCGGCAACGTTGCCGATGAAAAAGCTGTTAATGCCGCTTTCCAGGCATGCGAGGAGGCATTGGGCAGCGTTGACGTATTGATTAACAATGCCGGAATTGGCATTCCAACGCCGGATGTGGCGGAAACAGATGCACATGTGTTTGATCAAATGTTAAATACCAATTTAAAGGGCGTGTTCCTGTGTTCGCGGGCCGCGCTTAAAATGATGAAACAGAAAAATGCGGGCCATATCATTAACATTATATCCATGGCCGGGCAGCGAACCAATCCTGGTTCGCCAGTCTATTGCGCATCCAAATTTGGAGCGCGCGGACTGAGTAGCGGCATAGCAGATCAAGTACTGAAACAAGGCATCAAGGTTACGGATGTGAATCCGGGACCAGTGGATAGTGATTATTGGGGAAATCGTAAGGTACCCAGGGACAGATTTTTGCAGGTTCAAGATGTTGCGGATGTAATCCATTTCGTGCTCACCGTGCCCGATCATGTGGTCATCCGCGAAATTAATTTTGATAATATCAAATGGCTGGCAAAATAATGCAAGAGATTGTTTTAAATAATAGCGGGGAAAATCGAACTGTGAAAAAGGTTAGGGCAAAAGGAGCGAAACCGTTTGTGGATAGAGATTTTTTGCTGACGAACGAAACGGCAAGGCGACTGTTTCATGATGTTGCCAGCGATCTTCCTATTGTCGATTATCACAACCATCTGAATCCGCATGATATTGTTGAGAACCGGCAATATGACAACATTGCCCAACTTTGGCTGCTCAGCGATCCGTACAAGCATCGCGCCATGCGCATCCACGGTGTCTCGGAAAAGTATATCACCGGCGATGCTTCGGACGAGGAAAAATTTGTCCGGTGGGCACGAACCGTACCCTATACTCTCGGAAATCCGCTTTTTCATTGGTCGGCTCTCGAGCTAAAGCGTGTATTTGGCATCGACGATATTTTAAATGAGGACAATGCTTGCGTAATCTGGAATACATGCAATGAAAAGTTACAGGACAATGAATTTCGTGCCCAGCCACTGTTAAAAAAGTTCAGGGCCGAGATACTTTGTACCTCTGATGATATTCTGGATGATTTGAAATATCACCGTGCCGCATTGGAACTGGACCTCGGATTTCAAATGCTCCCGTCGCTGCGGGGCGACAATATTGTAAATCTGAGTCAACCTGAATTGAGTGATTGGCTTGATAAAATGAAACAACGGACGGATCAGGAAATACACTGCCTGGACGATCTTCTATCCGCAATTCGATCAAGGTTGACGAACATGGCGTCACTGGGCTGCCGGGCTGCGGATCACGCATTGGATAATGGTTTTATTTACTGTCTGCCGGATATGTCTGAGGCCTCGTCCCTTTTTGACCGGCTGCTGCAAGGAGAACACCTTGGCTCCGAACAATATTGTCAGCTAAAGTCGTCGTTGCTTCATTTTCTGGGACGGGAATACAGTACGCGCGAATGGTCGATGCTCCTTCATATTGGCGCACAACGCTATACAAGCTCCCGACTGCGCGAGCTGGCAGGGCCCGCCGGTGGTTATGCCGGAATGGGCAATACCAGCAGCATTAAAGATCTGTGCACTTTTCTGGACTCGCTGGAGCAAGAGCATCATTTGCCTCGCACCATTTTATTTAATTTGAATCCGGCGGATAATGCAGCCTTTGCCACGCTCACCGGATCTTACGCCCAGGATGGTGCAGCCGGAAAAATTCAATTCGGTCCGGCATGGTGGTACAACGATCACAAGAGCGGAATGGAAAAACATCTCATTGATCTGGCGAGCCATAGTTTGCTGCGTCATTTTATTGGCATGACGACGGATTCGCGCAGCATTTTATCGTTTTCGCGACACGAGTATTTTCGACGCATTCTGTGCAATATGATCGGGCTATGGGTTGAAAACGGCGAAGCACCGAACGACGGAGCATGGCTCGGAGATATTGTTCGGGATGTGTGTTATCTAAACGC